>CAYJUA010000018.1:0-21613 GCA_964373295.1 uncultured Planctomycetia bacterium | reverse complement strand
ACGTTATCAGAAACTCAACGCAGGTTTGCCGGCTCGTTCATTTTGATGTTATCTAGACGATACGTTCCATGCTGCAAGTTCTCAAAACGACCAAATCCCTCCTTGTCTAAATCGAGTTGGGCAACGTGCCTGCCGGATTCCGCTTCCAGGACCACCACACCAATCCTTTCGGTAAAGGGAATGGGAGGACGGGTGCCGGGTTTAGAACTTAAGCTTGGTGTCCTTCCAATACGCACGGCGACGATAAAACTGTCTTTACCCGCGGAAGAAGGCGTGACACTGATCCAAATGTGGAATTCCCCCGCAAATCGATCATCACCCTTCTTTTCATCAAACCGAATCTCACCGATCGCGGTGGAAATCAAGTCGAAGAACAATTCGAACTCATCCAGGCCGGCGGCGATGAGGACCTCTTCAAGCCCCTTGACCCCTTTCGGATTTTCCTTCAGCTCCACCATGCGCAGGGCGGAGGCGGGCGTGGGCAGGCAGAAGGTGACGCTTAGGAAAAGGGCGAGGATTCTGGGCAAAAGCTTGCTTGGATTGGCCGAGATGATCATGCCCCAAGGATGGCTGATGGGGAGGCGGTTTGTCAATAGCGCCCCTAATTTAGTATGCACTAACAGGCGTTGCAAATGCACATTTTGCCGCGGCGCAAATCCGGCCGGGAAGGTCTCCGGCTTGACGAATCCCGGCTTTTAGGGTACATTACTATGTAGGACAAATTAATTACATGGAGGCCGCGATGCAGCGCCACACCGTTCAATGGACCATCAGCATTCCACCCCTGCTCTCCAGAGAAGCGGTGAAGGTCGCCAAGGAAGAGTACCGCACCCGATCGGAGCTGGTGCGTGAAGCGCTGAGGCGCTATCTGGAAAACAGGACGCTGGACCGGATCCGGAACAAGCTGAGCCGGAGGTTCCAAGCCCTGGGAATCCGGAGCGAGGAAGAGATCGAGCGCCTGATCGATGAAGGAAGGGGCTGACCGGCTCCGGCTCGTCTACGACACCCACGTCCTTCTTTCCATGCTGGGCTTTCCCGGCGGAAGGATGGATGCCCTTTGGGAGCTGCTCCAGCAAGGGCGCATCGAGCTGTTCGTGTCGGAGTTCATCCTGGAGGAGCTCTCCAAAAACCTGCGCCTGAAGGTCCGCCTGGAATCGGCTGAGGCCGAAGAAGTGGTCCGCCTCCTTAGGAACCGCGCCCGGATCGTGTCGTCGACAGAGAAGATTTCAGTCATCCGGGAAAAAGATGCCGACAACCGCATCCTGGAGTGCGCCGCGGCGTGCGAAGCTCAGGTGCTCGTGACTGGAAACTTTAAGCACATCCGCCCGCTGGGGTCTTTTCGGGGCATCGAGATCCTTTCGCCCAGGGAGTTTTTGAACAAACACTTCCCCGGTTTCTAAGGGCCTGGGCGGAGGGCGGTGTAGAGGGTGACGGCGCCGGCGGTGAGGGGGGCGGCGCGGGCCTCGGTGAAGCCGGCTTGGGCCAGCTTGGCGACGACCTCCGCCGGGGAGAGGAAGCCGAGGATGGAGCGGCGCAAGTAGAGGAAGGGCCAGAGGCGGCCGGTGGTCAGCAGACCCAGGAGCGGGATCGCCAGGGTGAGCCAGGCCCATTGGCCGGCGCGGAGGAGAGGGTGCGCCGGGCGGCCGAACTCCAGGAGGGCCAGGCGGGCACCGGGCGCCAGGACGCGGCGGAGCTCGCGGAAGACGGCGTCCAGGTCGCTCACGTTGCGCAGGGCGAAGCCGATGGTGGCGGCGTGAAAGCTGGCGCCGGCGAAGGGGAGCTGCTCGGCGCGGGCCTGGGCGAATTGGATATGCCAGCCGGCGACCGGGTGGCGGCGCATCCGCCGGGCGGCCGCCCGGAGCATCGGCAGGGAGAGGTCGCAGGCGGTCACCTGCCCCAGGGGGAGCAGGGAGAGGGCCGAGAGCATCGCCAGGTCGCCGGTGCCGCAGGCGAGGTCCAGCACCCGCATCTCCGGCAGGAGCCGGAGCGACTCGATCGTCCGCCGGCGCCAGCCCCGGTCCAGCCCCAGGCTGGCGACCCGGTTGAAGAGGTCGTACCTCGGCGTGATCAGGTCGAACAGCCGGCGGACGAACCGCTCCTTAGCGCCCGCGGCCGGAGTGGGGGATGAGCTCAAGACGGCAGCGGGTGTCGTCAAAGCAGACGCGGTAGCGCTGGAAGAGGTCCCTGCGCCCGAAGAGGTTGAGGTCAACATCGAAATCCCGCGGTACTCCGTAGGTGATGGACAGCCGGTCTCTGCCGATCCTGGTCCAGAGGCGGTGCAGGGTGATCCGGAAGGTCCTGCCACCGCTGGTGGTCACCGCCACGTGCCGGGCGCGGATCTTCAGGAGGCCCAGCCGCCTGGCCGTAGCGACCGTCAGGACGCTGAACGCGGCGCCGGAGTCCACGTAGCCGCTGAGGCGCCGCCAGCGCCCCCCCGCCAGCACCTGGACCGCGATGACCGGGGCCCTGGCCCCCCGATACCGCTTGTATGGAAAACGCATCCCCCTTTTAATCACGCCGCGCCTCCCAGAATGAAGCGGGAGAAATGACACGCGTGCCCTGGACCTGCTTCATACGGAGCAGAGCTCCATCCCCTGTGATCAGCAGGTCCGCGCGCGCGCTCAGCGCGAGCCATAGAATGGGGAGATCTTGGGGGTCGGTGCAGCGGATGCCCTCAATCTTGGGGGGCTCCATCTCTCGGCAGACCGACTGGATCCATCCCAGCGCGCGCCGGCGATCCCTCGGCCCGGCGCCGATCTTGGAGCCCAGGGCCCGGTCTACCTCTTGAAGGATGTAGGGTGAAACAATGACCTCGCAGGAGGCGAGCGCTTCCTCAACGACATCCTTGCACGTCCCAGACGCCGCGAGGGCGGCGATCCAGACATTGCTGTCAAAGACTACCCTCACGACCGAAGGTTTCGGAAGACGTCCTCGTCCGTGTAGATCCCCCGCGCCCGAGCCCTGGGGACCAGCGCCTTTCGGAGATCCTCCAATTCATGCCGCCGCATGAAATCCCTCAGCGCCAACTTCACCACCTCGGATCGGGTCAGATGGATTTCCCGGATCAGCCGGTTCAGCGCGGCGGCCAGCTCCCCCGGCAAACTCACACTCAGCGCCTGTCGCATCTCCCCCACCTCCTTCTATATTATAATGTAATACATTTGTACGCGTCTGTCAAGTGCCGCCTGACTTTCCCGTCCAGCCGGAATCCGCCTTGAACTTTGCGGTCGGAGTTCCCTATAATCGTAGGCGATGAACAGCCTTCGCGCTGGAGGCGATCAACGCGCATGCGGAGCTCCGCGGGAACACCTACTGGGGGCTGTCCCTCAATAAGACCGCGGAACCGGGGATCTCCAGCCAGATTGTCGAGAAGCCGGCGGACGGTTTCGACCTGGAGATGGGCTTCCCGGTCCCGTACTATTCGCGGGTGAAGCTGTTCGGCGGGTACGAGCGGTACAACTTCAAAAAGTTCGAGGACAGGACGGGCTGGACCGCGCGGGCCGAGTACAAGCCGTATCCTTTCATCGTGCTGGACGCGACCTTGAGCGACAACACCAAGCGCAGCCCCCACTGGGGCGTCAAGGTGGCCCTGCGGCCTCCCTTCTGGGGGAACGCGCCGGAGAAGGCCGTGTCGCCGCTCAAGCTGGACAAGGTGATGTTCCCCGACGCCGACGTCAGCGACCGCCTGTACGATCTGGTGGAGCGGCACCATGAGATCGTGGTGGAGAGCTACCGGGAAAACCTGGGGTCCGTCACGGTGGAGATCGCGCGGGGGACGTGATGGCGCGAAGGATTCTTCCAATGCTGGCCTTGGCGCTTCTGTGGGCCGGCCCCGCCTGGGCCGCCTCGGGTGACGCCGATGGCACCTATACCGTGACGGTCACGAAGATCGAGATGTCCCAGGACGGCGGCTCAACGTACTTCACGGTCTTCGAAGGCAGCCAGACGATCAACATCGCCGCCGCCAACGCCGGGGCGGTTGCCGCCGGCTTGGTGAGCGGCACCGGGGTCCCCCCGGGGACCTACAACCAGATCCGCACGACGCTTGGGGACACGCTGTCGATCAAAGGCTACGTCAACAACGGCGCGACCACCTTCTACACCAACAACGACGCGGATGGGTTCGGGCTGAACCTTGCCGCGGCGAACACGCCGGGCGGCGACTACACGACCTCCAACATTGCCATCCCGCCCGCTAACCGCAGCTCGACCTTGAGCGTGAGCCTCAGCGTCGCCGGGGGGGCGAGCGCCAAAACGGTTAAGATCACCTTCGATACCAGCGGCACGCTCGTCGTGAACGGGGGAATCCCCTCTCTCAACGCCCCTGCCATCAGCGTCACGACCAGCTAACCAAGAGCCCGAATCGCCGCGTAGGTCTCCCGGCAGAGGAAGCGGACCTGTTTGGCGGAGATCGACAGCGGGGGGAGGAGGACGATCACGTTCCCCAGGGGGCGCAGGAGGATGCCGCGCTCCCGCAGGCGCTCGCAGACGCGGATCCCCATCTTCTGCTCCCCTGGGTACGGCCGGCGCGCTTTCTTGTCCTGCACCATCTCGATCCCCGCCATGAGCCCCACCTGGCGGACCTCTCCCACGTGGGGGAGCGCGCGGAACCGTTCCAACTCTCGCTGGAATAGCCGGATCTTCGGCTGGAGCCTCTGGAGGACCCGCTCGCGATGGAAAACCCGCAGACTCTCCAGCGCGACGGCGCAGCCCAGCGGGTTGCCGGTGTAGCTGTGCCCGTGGAAGAAGGTGCGCAGGGAGGCGTAGGAGCCCAGGAAGCCGCGGTAGACTTTGTCCGTGGTGAGCGTGGCCGCCAGCGGCAGGTACCCGGCGGTCAGGCCCTTCGCCAGACAGAGGAAATCCGGCCGGACCCTCTCCTGCTCGCAGGCGAACAGGGTGCCGGTGCGGCCGAAGCCGACCGCCACCTCGTCCGCGATCAGGAAAATGCCGTGCCTGCGGCAGAGCCGCTCGACCCGCTTCAGCCAGCCGCGCGGCTGGGTGATCATGCCGGCCGCCCCCTGGACCAGCGGCTCCACGATGACGCCCGCGATCTCCTTCGAGTGCCGGCTCATCACCCGCTTCAACGCCGCCAGCGATGCCTCCCCGCTCACGCCCCGGTAGGGATACGGCGCCGGCACCTTGAACCCCTTGAACAGCAGCGGGCCGTAGAGCTTGTGGAACAGGTCGATCCCTCCCACGCTGACCGCGCCCACGGTGTCGCCGTGGTAGGCGTTGACGAAGTGGACGAACCGGCGCCGGAGAGGCCGGCCGTTCTGCTGCCAGTACTGGAAGGCCATCTTGAGGGCGACCTCCACCGCCGTGGAGCCGCTGTCGGAATAGAAGACCCGCGTGAGCCCTTTCGGGGCGATCTTGATCAGCTCCTCGGCCAACTCAATGGAGGGCACGTTGGCCGCCCCCAGCAGAGTGGAGTGGGCTAGCTTGGCCGCCTGCGCGAGCAGGGCCCGGTCCAGCGCCGGGTGGCGGTGCCCGTGCAGGTTCACCCAGAGAGAGCTGACGCCATCGAGGTACCGCTTGCCGGTGATGTCGGTGAGGTGGACGCCGTCCGCCGACTCCACGATGAGCGGGTCCTTCTTCTCCCATTCGGCCATCTGGGTGAACGGGTGCCAGATTCTTTTGCGGTCCAGCCTCGAAAGTCTGCGAACGGTACCAGGTACCAAACCGGCTTTCGGTACCTGGTACCGATTGGGCTTTTGGTGCCAGGTACCGGTCTTCAGATGACGAGCCACATGCTCCGGCGTGGGATGCCGCAGCCGGGGAATGGCCCCGAGGATCGGGACGCCGCCGAGCTCGCGGAGGACCGCGGGATTGGTCCGCTCGGCGAGCGACGGCTTCCCGCTCAGCCCGTTGAGGACCACGCCCGCCACCTCCAGACCGGCGGAGCGGGCCGCCTCCAGCGTGAGGAGCGTGTGGTTGATCGTGCCCAGCCCCGCACGCGCCACGATCAGCACCGGCAACCCGAGCCGGCGGGCCAGGTCGGCCACCGTGCGCCGGCCGCTGAGCGGAACGAGCAGACCGCCGATCCCCTCGACAATCATCACCTCGTGCCGCTTCGCCAGCTCCCGGAACGCCTCCTCGATCCGATCCAGGGACACCGCTCGGTACCTGGCACCAAACACCCTTTCGGTACCAGGTACCGAACCCCCTTTCGGTACCTGGTACCGGGTTTGGGCGGCGACGAGGGGGGCGGCGGGGGGCGCGAAGCGGTAGGGGCAGACGAGGTCGAGGGGGTCGGAGGCGCCGCTGGCGCGGAGGAGGAACTCCGCGTCTTCGGAGAGGAGGGTGCCGTCGCGGCGCCGGCAACCGGTGGCCACCGGCTTCATCACGCCGACGTCCACCCCGCGCCTCCGGAATGCGTGGGCGAGGGCCGCGCCGACGACCGTCTTCCCCACCCCCGTGTCCGTCCCGGTGACAAACAACCCCAGTCCGCTTCTCAAAATCCCACTTCTCTCGAATGGGCTGCCGTCAGAAGTGGGCATCTGAGAAGCGGACTGCCTTTAAGCGGATTTGAGGGGAGGCTTCCCGGCCACGGTGAACTCCGGCGGGGGTAGGACCCCGATGAAGTCGTCGCCGGGGGCGCCCTCGAGGATCGCCGTGGTCGCCACGCCGCTGCCTGCCGTGGTGACGGAGCTCAGCGTGGAGAAGACCGCCGGGACGTTGACGCTGGCGTAGGGCGCGGCCGATGGGCCGTAGAGCTGAAGGAGCTTCACCGTGTTCCGGTAGATCTCCTCCGCCCGCTGGCGGAAGCGCTGGCCCTCTTTGGGATCCGGCAGGCAGCCGGCCATCCCCAGGAGAAAGAGCACGTAGCCGAAGGCCGCCTCGATCTGGAACATCTGCTCCATCTTCCCCCGCGCCTCGGCCGGCACCTTGACGAAGGGGTCGGAGAAGTTCGCCAGGAAATAGAAGAGCCCTTTCAGGCCCGTGGGATCGGCCCCGGGCTGAGCGTCCTCCACGCCGGCCGGCGGGGTCATCACGACGAAGTTCCGCTCGATGAACTGGACGGCCGACCGGGCCAGCTCCAGGTCGTACGGCACGAAGACATGCGCCGACCAGGTGTTGTTGTCCACCGCGATGCTCGGCTGGCCGTCGGTCCCGCAGATGACCTTCCCGCTGTCGTCCAGCGCCGAGACGAAGTGGTCCTCCTGCCAGAAGCGCCGCCGCATCCCCTGGAGGAGCAGGTCGTGCCGGCGGGCCAGCTCCTCGAGGAAGCGGCCCTCCGGCGCCGGCAGGCGCCGGTTCGCGCGGTGAGCCAGCCGGAGTGTCCCCGCGGCGTCGGCGCAGTGCTCCAGGATCACATGCTGGTACGGGTGGTTGATCTCCCCCTCGTAGACGCGGTAGCCCATGGCGTCCCCGCGGGCCGCCTCGTCGGCGTTGTGGAGCCCCGCGCGGATCAGGCCGTGGCGGGGATCCCCCGAGTCCATCACCTGCAGGACGAACAGGTACTCGCGCACCATGCGGTTGGCCCACTGGAGGAGGCCCGCGTCGGGGCGCTGGAGCAGGTACGCGTAGATGGCGTTGAGGCACCAGGCGTTGGCGCCCGCCGGGCCGCGGGGGTCGATGAAGTCGTCCCCCCGCGTGTTGTAGGAGAAGTGCCAGAGCCCGCGGTAGCCCCGCTCCTCCTCGCGCAGGGCCAGCTGCATCACCCGCCCGGCCTGGTAGCCGGCCTGCCGGATCCGCCCGGCCTTGAGATCCGCGTAGATCGAGAGGGCGACGTCGTACATCCAGATCCGGCCGAAGCGGGCCACCTTGTTGGAATCCGGATGCCGCGGGTCCTCCCGGAAGCTCTGCCGCAGCCCCTGGAAGTCGAAGCCGATCTGCCCGTTGACGCTGGGGGCGATCAGCATCTGGCCGTCGAGGAAGGCGAGCGCCCCCTTCAGGTACTCAGACATTCTCAAACGCCTTCAGCGCTTCCGACAGATCCTCCTCCGAATGCAGGGCTGTGATGCTGGTCCGGATCCGGGCGGATCCGGCCGGCACCGTCGGCGGGCGGATCCCCGGCGCGTAGACCCCCCGCTCGAGGAGCCTCTGGGCCGCCTCCATGGTCCGGCGGACGGAGCCGATGCGCACAGGGACAATAGGGCTCTGATCGGAAAGGATCTCCCACCCGGCCTGGCGCAGCCCCGCGGCCCAGAGGCGTGCGCCCTGCCGCAGGCGATCCAGCCGCTGCGGCTCCCGCCGGATCACGCGCAGGGCCGCCAGCGCAGCCGCCGCGTTCGCCGGCGCGGGCGCCGTCGTGTAGATGAAGGAGCGGGCGCGGTTGACCAGCGTCTCCACCACCGCGCGCGGCCCGGCCAGGTACCCGCCCAGCGAACCGAGCGCCTTCGACAGCGTCCCCATCTGCAGGATCCCCTCCGGCGCGAGCCCGAAATGCTCCAGCGTGCCCCGACCGCCGGCGCCCAGCACGCCGGTGCCGTGCGCGTCGTCGAGCAGGAGCCAGCCGCCGTGGCGCCGGGTGACCGCGGCGATCTGCGGCAGAGGGGCGATGTCGCCGTCCATGGAGAAGACTCCCTCGGTCACCACCAGCAGGCGCCGGTATCTTCTGCGGCGTTGCCTGAGCGCCTCGTCCAGCCGCCCCGCGCCCGCGTGCGGGTAGACGCGCAGGGCGGCGTCGCTCAGCCGACAGCCGTCAATGAGACTCGCGTGGCTCAGGCGGTCGCACATCACCAGGTCCCCGCGGCCGACAAGCGCTGTGATGATCCCGATGTTCGCCAGGTACCCCGTAGGGAACAGGAGCGCCGCCTCCGCCTGCTTGAACCGGGCCAGCTCCTCCTCCAGCTCCTCGTGGACGGCGAAGGTGCCGCCGATCAGCCGGGCCGACCCCGCGCCGGTGCCGTACCGCCGGGCCGCCTCTTCCGCCGCCGCGATCACCTCCGGGTGCGACGTGAGCCCCAGGTAGTTGTTGGAACCCAGGTGGATGAGCCAGCGCCCATCCACCCGGATCCGGCCGCCCTCAACCGCCTCGATCTTTCGGCAGGAGCGGCGCAGCCCCTGCCGCTCCAGCACCGCCAGCTCTTCCCGCAGATGAGAAAAGGGGTCAGGCACCTTTTCTCACTCTAATAGATCCGGCTGTCGAGGTTGAACACCTGGCCGGTCACGCCATGGCAGAGGTCCGAGAGCAGCCACGCGGTGAAGGAGGCGGCAACCTGCGCGTCCGAGATCGTCCCCAGTGCGGAGTCCTGCTTCGCCCGCTCCCACACCTCGGGGGGCGCCCCGCGCGTCATCCGGGAATCCACGAACCCCGGCAGGACCACGTTGGCGGTGACGCCGTAGCGGCCCGCCTCGCGCGCCACGCTCTTCATGAAGCCGACCGCCGCCGCCTTCGCCGCGCTGTAGTTGGCCTGGCCCGCGCGGCCGATCCGGCCGGAGATGGAGCCGATGGCGACAAGCTTCCCGGCGCGGCGCTCGCGCATGCCGGGCAGGAGCTCCCGGCAGCAAGCCATCAGCCCGTCCAGATGGAGGCGCAGGACATCGTCCCACTCCTCGTCGGTCATCTTGGCGAGCGTGCGGTCGCGGCTGTTCCCAGCCGTGTGGACAAAACCGTCCAGCGGCCCCGCCTCCTCCAGGGCGCGCCGGACCAGCGCCCGGGCCTCCTCCCGCCGGGAGAGGTCCGCCCGGATCATGGAGACCCCCTGCCGCGTCAGCTCCGCGGCGGCCTCCTCGCTGGCGTGGTAGGAGCCGGCCACCCGCGCGCCGCACTCGCGCAGGCGCTCGGCGATCGCGCGGCCGACGGCGCCGGTCGCGCCGGTGACGAGGATCTTCTTGCCGGACAGAGAAACGTTCAAACGGTGAAGCCGAGGTCCTTCAGGAGCTGCATGTCCTGCCCGGGCTGGCGCCCGCGCGTGGTCAGGTACCCGCCGATGATCAGGGAGTTCGCCCCCGCGAGGAAGGCGAGGGACTGGAAGTCCCGCAGGTTCACCTCCCGTCCGCCGCCGAGCTCGAGCTTCGCCCGGGGCAGGATGAAGCGGAAGACGGCGATCGTCTTGACCACCTCCATCGGGTCCGGCGGGGCGGACTCCTCCAGCGGCGTCCCGGGCCGGGGGTTGAGCACGTTGATCGGCGCGCACTCCACGTCCATCTCGGCCAGGGCGAAGGCGAGCTGAACCCGCTCCGCCCGCGACTCCCCCAGCCCCAGGATGCCGCCGCTGCAGATCTCCAGCCCGTGCCGGCGCAGCTGCCTCAGCGTCCCCAGCCGTTCCTGGTAGGTGTGGGTGGTGCAGATGTTGGGGAAGTGGCTCTCCGCCGTCTCCAGGTTGTGGTTGTACCGCGTCATCCCGGCGGCCTTGAGCTGGGCGAGCTGGCCGTCGGTCACGAAGCCCAGCGAGCACTCGGGGACGAGCCCTGTCTCTTCCTTGACCCGGCGCACCGCCTCGCAGAGGAGCGGCAGGTCCCGATCGGACAGCCCCCGCGTGGCGGTCACGATGCAGAACCGCTTGGCGCCGAACCCCTTGGCCTGCTTGGCCCGTTCCACGATCTGGTCGGCGTCCATCAGCGGATAGGTGCTGATGTCGGTCGAGTAGTGCCCGGATTGGGAGCAGAACTTGCAGTCCTCCGCGCACTGGCCGGCCTTGGCGTTGACCAGCGCGCAGAGGTCCACCTCCCCCCCGGTGAAGCGCTCCCGGATCCGGGTCGCCTGGGCGGCCAGCGTCAGCACCTCCGGCCAGGTTTCGGCCTCGATGAAGCGCTGGGCCTCCTCCCGGGTGACGGCGCCGCCGGCAAGGACCCGCTCCGCGGCCTGCTCGATCTCACGGAACATAGGACTATCTTATCCGCCGGAGAGGGGGGAATGTCAACCGGTTTCCTCGCGCAGGTTGACGATTAGCCGAGGCGCCAGATCGCGATGAGGCCGCCCTTGCGGGAGACGTTAACCACCGCCTCCTTCGAGGAGCGCCCCAGCACGGCGACGCCGTCGGGCGTGGCCGCGAAACCGGTCACGCAGTAGTACGGCTCCAGGCGGATGCTGCCGTCCTTCTCCGCCACCGGGAAGAGCTCCGCGTGCACCGGCGCCTCCTGCTGGATCACGTGCGTGCCCGGCCTCTTCAGGGCCCGCTCCAGGTGCCGCTCCCAGGCCGGCTGGGTCAGCTCGTGCCCGAAGTGAACGCCCTCCCCGCCGTACGCGCGGTTCGGCTTGATGGTGAGCGCCTCCCGGTGCCGGCGGGCGTAGCGGGCCAGATCCACCGGCCTGCCCCGCGGGTCGGTCGTCTCCCGCTCCCAGAGCAGGCGAGTCCACAGGATGTGCTCGCGGAAGAGCCGCTTCTGCCGGAAGGTGAAATACCGGGCAAACTCCGGGTTGGTGAAGAGCTCCCAGGCGGATTTGTGGTCGAACTCCCCCGCGATGGAGGAGATCACCTGGTTGCGGACGAAGGCCTCCTTCATCCCGTCCAGCGCCCGCTCTCCTCCGCGGCGCGCCATCTCCAGCATCTCCTCGATCTCGGAGTCCCGGTACAGCAGGTCCACCGGCCTGCCCTCGACCGTGATCTCGTCCCTCCGCACGACCACCTCCCGCGGGTCCGCCACCGCCGCGGCGAGCCCGCGGCGGGAGTAGTACCTGGCCAGCGGGCCGAACTCGTCCGTCCCGCCGGCGGCCGACCGGTCCTCGACGAGGGCGATGCGCCTCAGCCGGCGTCCGATCCGCCGTACGTGGCGCAGCATCATCTTCAGGAGGAGCTCGCGCGCGTCGTCGGGGTCCGCGAAGCGGGGCCCCGGGAGCTGCTTCCGCAGGGTCGGCAGGATCCAGTGGGCGCTGAGCGCGCAGGTGGCCGGGATGTAATGGACCCCGCCGATGCCGACGGAGTTGGGCTCCAGGAACCAGAAGCTCTCCCGCCAGTCCGGGACGGCGAAGGTGGCCGTGGCGTCCAGCCGGTCCAGGACCGTCTGCGGCTCCTGGACCCGGCGGAGGTTGACCTCCATCAGCCAGTCGTGCTCCTTGGGGAACAGCGGCACCACCCGGCGCACCCGGTCGTCCCCCAGGTACATCGGCATCACCTGCGCCAGCGCCTGCCGCAGGAGCAGGCAGGCCTGGTAGAAGAACCTCCGCTGGGCGGAGTCGATCACCCAGGGCCTCAGCTGCAAGTCGATCACCCTCGGCTCCCCCCGGTCGGTGAACATGCACATCCCGTACTTGACCGCGAGGGCGTGCCTGCGGGCCAGCAGGGCCTGAACCTCCGCCTTGGGGATCCGCCGGAAGGCGGCGTTGGCGGCCTCCATCACCCGCGCCGGGGTGTATCGCATGGGGGGCATTATAGCAAGAACCGCAAATTCATGGTATGCTTGCTGTATGGCAACGGTTGCCATACATTAAAGAACATAAGGGAGGCCCCCATGAAGATCACCACGTACATCGACGAGCGGCTCCTGAAACGGGCGCTCAGGGCCTCGCGGGCCAGGACGAAGCGCGAGGTCCTGGAGAGCGGCCTGCGCAGCCTGCTGGCCGAGATCCAGCGCAACACCTTCGTCAGCGAGTTCGACCACCTGCGCCTGCGGATCTCGCCTGAGGAGCTGGCGCAGATCCGCGCCTAGCGGTGTCGCTTGTCCTGATCGACACCTCGGCCTGGCTGTTCAATTTCTCGCCGAGAGAGGTGCCGCGCATCCGGGACCGGGTCGCGGAGCTTGTCCGGAAGAATCTGGCCGCCGTCACTTCTCCCATCCTGTTCGAGCTCCTGCACGGCGTGCCTTCGGGCAAGGAGTTCGGCCGGTGGTGCCGCCACCTGTCCAGCCTGCACCAGTTCCCGCTGACCGAAGCGGACTGGCTGAAGGCGGCGCAGTGGGCTCAGCGGCTGAGGTCGCGCGGCCTCAAGGCGAAGACGGTGGATTTTCTGATCGCCTACAAGGCCATGCGGCACCGGCTGGTCCTCCTCCATGCGGACGCTGATTTCGACCGCATCGCTCGCCTTGTTCCCCTGCGCGTTGAAAGCTGCGTCCGGCTCGCGAGAGATTGGGCGGGTTGACATGGCGCCGCCGAGGATCCGCGATCTCCTGGCCGACACGATCAAGCTGCTCCAGCGCCGCGGGGTGGACTACGCCGACCTGCGCTGGGTGGAGGAGCGCCAGGAGGAGTTGGTCGTCCAGAACGGGCAGGTCCACCACGTCAGCACCTCCGAGAGCGAGGGGGTCTGCGTCCGCGCGCTCCTGCGCGGGACCTGGGGCTACGCCTCCTCCAGCCGGTTCGACCGGGAGGGGCTGCGCCACACCGCCGACAAGGCGCTGGAGATGGCCCGCGCGGTCGCCCAGGACTCCCAGGGAAGGGTGAAGCTGCATCCCATCGAGCCGGTGCGGGCCAGCTACCAGACCTCGCTGGAGGTGGACCCCTTCGAGGTCGAGACGCAGAAGAAGATCGACTACCTGCTCTGGGCGGCCCAGGTGCTCAAGGACCACCCGAACATCCGCACCGCCACCGCCACGCTGGAGTTCTTCCGGACCGACAAGCTCTTCTGCTCGACCGAGGGCTCTCTGATCGAGCAGAGGATCGTGGAGTCCGGCGGCATGCTCGAGGCCACCGCCTCGCTGGACGGCGAGGTCCAGCGCCGCTCCTTCCCCGCGGCGAACGGCTGCTCCCTGGCCCAGGCCGGCTACGAGCACGTGAAGCAGCTCGACTTCGTGGGGCAGGCCGCCCGCGTCCGCGGCGAGGCGGTCGCGCTGCTGCGGGCCAAGGAGTGCCCCAGCGAGGTCACGACGGTGATCCTGATGCCGGACCAGCTGATCCTGCAGCTGCACGAGTCGTGCGGGCACCCCGTCGAGCTGGACCGGGCGCTGGGGCTGGAGCTCTCCTTCGCCGGCGGCAGCTTCCTGACGCCGGACCGGCTGGGC
Source organism: uncultured Planctomycetia bacterium (assembly GCA_964373295.1). Classification (GTDB taxonomy): domain Bacteria; phylum Omnitrophota; class Gorgyraeia; order 1-14-0-20-64-10; family 1-14-0-20-64-10; genus CAYJUA01. The sequence continues at coordinate 7,792 of CAYJUA010000018.1, read as the reverse complement.
AAGTTCCGGTACGGCTCTGGCATCGTGAACATCACCGCCGACGCCACCGCGCCCGGTGGCTGCGGCACCTTCGGCTACGACGACGAGGGGGTCGCCGCCCAGCGGGCGCCGATCATCCGCGAGGGGCTGTTCGTCGGGTACCTGAGCTCCCGGGAGACCGCCGCCCGGATCGGCCGCGCCTCCTCCGGGGCCATGCGGGCGGAAGGCTGGAACGCCATCCCCATCGTCCGGATGACCAACGTGAACCTGGAGCCGGGCACGGGCACCCTGCAGGAACTCATCCGCCAGACCCGGCGGGGGATCCTCCTGGCGACCAACAAGAGCTGGTCCATCGACGACAAGCGGCTGAACTTCCAGTTCGGCACGGAGATCGGCTGGGAGATCCGGAACGGCAAGGTAGGGCAGACCCTGAAGAACCCCGTCTACACCGGGATCACGCCGGAGTTCTGGGGCTCCTGCACCGGGGTGGCGGGGAAGGCGGAGTGGCAGATGTACGGCGTGCCCAACTGCGCCAAGGGGGAGCCGGTGCAGGTGATGCACGTGGGGCACGGGGCCGCCCCGGCCCGGTTCGAGAAGGTGCAGGTGGGGACGAAATAAATGCTGTTGGGAGCGAACCGGATCGTTGAGGCGTTAAGGAAGGCGGCGAAGCAGTCGCCGGCCGACGAGACCCTGCTGGCCATCCAGCGCGGCGGGCAGACCACGCTGCGCTTCGCCGCGGGCCGCATCCACCAGTGCTTTCACGAGGAGGACGTCACCGTCTGGGTGAAGGTGGCCGCCGGCGGCCGGATGGGGGTCGCCACCACCTCCTCCCTCAAGCATGAGGCGCTGATGAAGGCGGTGGAATCGGCCCTGCACATCGCCCGGCTCTCCGGCAAGCGCCTGACCGCCGCGTTCAGCGCGGCCCCGGCCGCGGAGCCGACGCCGCAGGTCGCCACCTACTTCCCCGCCACGGCGCAGAGCCCGCTCACCGGGATCGTGCAGACGATCCGGAAGCTCGCCGGGCAGCTCCGGCGAGACCGGATGGCGCTGGCCGGCTCCTACGTGGTGGGCGAGAGCGAGCTGGCCGTGGCCGGCTCCCGGGGGTTAGCCCAGTACCAGCCGTTCACCGTCGGCGGCCTGCGCCTGGTGGCGACGAAGGGCAAGGCCTCCGGCTTCGCCTCGCAGGCCTTCCGGGACATCCGGGAGCTGGCACCCGAGCCCCTGGCCCGCCGCGCTGCCGACCACTGCCGGCGGAACACCGACCTCAAAACGATCCCCCTGGGCCGGTACGACGTGCTCCTCGAGCCGGAGGCGGTGGCGGAGATCGTGGAGTGGCTGGCCTACATCGGCTTCGGCGCCAAGCAGGTGATGGAGCGGACCAGCTTCATGGCGGGCCGGATCGGCGACCGGATCATGAGCCCGCGCCTCTCCCTCTACGACGACGGCGCCGACCCGCGCGGCCTGGCGGTCCCCTTCGACATGGAGGGGGTGCCCAAGCGCCGGGTGGAGCTGATCCGGGAGGGGGTGGCCGAGGGGATCGTCTACGACAGCCAGTACGGCAAGCTCTACCACCAGCCCTCCACCGGCCACGCCCAGGCCTACGACGAGGTGGAGGGCCCCATCGCCTGCAACCTGTTCGTGGCGCCCGGCCAGGCCTCCTCCGAAGAGCTCCTCCAGCGGATGGACGGCGGGCTGTGGATCACCCGCTTCCACTACGTGAGCGGGCTTCTGAACACCCAGCAGGCGCTGATGACCGGCTTGACCCGCGACGGGACGTTCCTGGTGAAGAAGGGCAAGCCGGCGGGAGCGGTGAAGAACCTGCGCTTCACCGAGTCGATCCTGGAGGCCTTCTCCAAGAAGCTCGTCGCCGTCGCCCGCGACGCCCACCTCGTGGCCGACCCGGCTCAGGGGGTCTTCTCGACGGTCACCCCCGCGCTCCTCATCCGCGACTTCACCTTCACCGGCCAGACCAGGTAGAGAATTGTCCCCTGGAGAAGCGTTCTCTAGGGAGCGACGCGGACGAGCGTCAGGCGAGGCATGTCCGATCCGCCGGTCAAGGTGCTCCGGTTGCCGCCCGAATACTGCGAGACCCGCAGTTCAACGACATCCCCCACAGCCAACTGCATCAAGTCGCTTGTTCTGACTGTCAGGGTTGTCGTGCCCACAGCCCCTTGGCGATCAAAGGTCCTGGCGACACCATTCACACGGATCGATGCCTCCACCTCTGTTCCGGGAGGCAACTGTACCGCCCAGCTGGCCGTCACCAGGTAGGTGCCAGCCTGCTGGATGGAGATCCCACCGCCCACGATCTGTGCCAGGTTCGCCGTATCAAAGGTCTCCGAGTTGAGCAGAAGGAGGGTCGAAGTGCTGCCGTTTGGTATGGTCTGTGCGGTAGTTCGGACGTACCGTGCCGCCGCGCCGCCCGCTGCGGCGCTCAGCCACGCGCCGGCCCCTCCGCCGGCTGAGCGCAGCCAGACGTCGTTCACGTCCAAGTTGCCGGCCGCCTGGGTGTTGGGCGCAGGCGTCCGCGGCGCAGCAATTCCAATCCCCACGTTGCCCCGAACGATGAGCCCGTTGTTCGGCGGGTTGGAATCGCCGTTGGGGATGTTCCCGTAACCGATCGCCACTCCCCCACGATCCTGCGGAACCCAGATCGCCGCGTTACTGTTCGTCGCGTTGGCTGCTTCAAACCGCCCACCAATGTTTTCACGCGACGCACCGTCCGCATTGAACCAGCCCGCGTGGACCGTCCCGTTGGCAGTGCCCGTCTGCTGCACGCACAACGCTCGCTGCCCAGGATTCGTTGCCGCCTGCAGGATCGAGAGCTTACACGTACCCGGGGTCGCCGTCCCGATCCCCACATTGCCCGCCACAATCAGCCCGTTGTTGGGCGGGGTGCCCTGAGCCAACGTGCCGGCCCCAAAATCCACAAACCCAACCGAGACACCCCCGTTATCCCTCGGAACCAAGACCGCCGCGTTGCGGGTACCCCCCACCGCTTCCGCACGAATCCCGATGTTGTCCGGACCCGTCCCGTTGTGCCGGAAAAAACCGGCATACAACATACCCAATCCCGTGCTTCGCTGATGGACCCCCAGCGCGGCGCGCTGTGTCGGGACCGGAACCGGCTCCTGGTCAAAGACAAACAGCTTGTGGGCAGGCAACGGGCCGGGTGGCTGGTGCCCCAGAAAGAACCGTACGGTCCCCGTCCCGTTCCCCGCCTGGGATGGCAGGAAGGTGATGATGCTGTCGGTGTCCGGTTCACCCACCACGTGCAGGGGACCCGTCGGCGCCGCCGTCCCGATCCCTACACGCTCGGAGACGAACAGGTTCCCGTCCGGGACGTCCGCGTCCGGAACGTTCGCCCGGTTGTAGGCGGCCCCGATCGTCGCGCGGTTGGCGTGCAGGCGGTCAAAATCCCCGCCCGCCGCCGATGGCGACGGGTAGTACGTCACCATCTCCAGCATCTCGCCCCATGCGAGCCCGGCCGCGAGCGCGCTGACCAAAAGGACTCCAAGCCAGTGAGTGTTTGGAAACTTCCGCATGGTCGGCATCCTCCCTGTGAGTTGGCTTTGCACTTAGACCTGCACCTGCGCGGCGCGCAGGGCGCCGGCGAGGGTCTTTCCGATCTCGGCCGGGTTGCGGGCGACGGTGACGCCGGCTTGGGCGAGGGCGCGCACCTTGGACTCGTGGGTGCCCTGGCCCTGGGCGATCACCGCCCCGGCGTGGCCCATCCGCTTCTCCCTGGGCGCGGTGGCGCCGGCCACGAAGGCGACGACCGGTTTGGTGACGTGCTTGCGGATGAAGGCGGCGGCCTCCTCCTCGGCGCTGCCGCCGATCTCGCCGATCAGAACGATCGCCTTTGTCTCCGGGTCCGCCTCGAAGCGCCGGAGCACCTCGACGAACCCGGTGCCGGGGAGGGAGTCCCCGCCGATCCCGACGCAGGTGGACTGGCCGAGCCCGAGCTGGGTGAGCTACCACGCCGCCTCGTAGGTGAGGGTGCCGGAGCGGGAGACCACCCCCACCGAGCCCGGCTTGTGGATGTGCCCCGGCATGATGCCGATCTTGGCCTGCCCCGGCGTGATGAGCCCCGGCCCGTTGGGGCCGATGACCACCGCCTCGCTCTTGCGGGCGGCGAGCCAGGCCTTGACCCTCATCATGTCAATGGCGGGGATCCCCTCGGTGATCACCACGACCAGCGAAAGCCCCGCCTCCGCCGCCTCCAGGATGGCGTCCGCCCCGAAGGGGGCGGGCACGAAGATGGCGGCCGCGCTGGCTCCGGTCTCCGCCACCGCCTCGGCGACCGTGTCGAAGACCGGCAGTCCCTCCCAGCGGGTCCCGCCCCGGCCTGGAGTGACGCCGGCGACCACCTGCGTGCCGTAGCTCCTCATCTGCGCGGCGTGGAAGGAGCCGGCCTTGCCGGTGATCCCCTGCACGACGACCCGCGTCCCCTTATCGAGAAGGATGCTCACCGGGCTGCCTTTACCACTTTGCGGGCCGCCTCGTCCATCCCGGCGGCGGTGAGGAGCCCGAGCTTCGATTGCTCCAGCATCTTCCGGCCCTGCTCGGCGTTCGTCCCCTCCAGCCGCACCACGAGCGGGACCTTGATCTTCGCCGTCCGGGCCGCCCCGATGATCCCCTGGGCGATCACGTCGCATTTCATGATCCCGCCGAAGATGTTGACCAGGACCGCCTTCACCTTGCCATCGGCCAGGATCAACTTGAACGCCTCCCGCACCTGGGTGACGTCGGCCCCGCCGCCCACATCGAGGAAGTTGGCCGGCTCCCCGCCGCGAAGCTTGATGATGTCCATCGTCGCCATGGCGAGGCCGGCGCCGTTGACCATGCAGCCGATGCTGCCGCTCAGCCCCACGTAGTTGATCCCGATCCGGCGGGACTCCGCCTCGCTCGGGCTGTCGGCGTCCGCCGTCTTCATCTTCTCCAGCTCCGGGTGACGGAAGAGGGCGCTGTCGTCCGTCGTCACCTTGGCGTCCAGCGCCAGCATCCCCCGGCCCCTGATCAGCGCCCAGGGGTTCACCTCGACGAGCGAGGCATCGGCGGCGAAGAAGCCGCGGGCCAGGCGGACGAGCTGCTGGGCCGCTTTCTCCCTTTCCTCCCGCGGGATCTCCAGCCAGCTGGCGATCCGCCGGGCCTGGTGCGGGAGCAGGCCCATCAGGGGGTCGAACGGGGTGGTGCGGATGGCGTCGGGGTGCTCCCGGGCCAGCTCCTCGATCGCCATCCCGCCCTCGCGGGCGGCCACCACCACCGGCGCCTGCTTGGAGCGGTCGATGAGGAGGCTGACGTAATACTCTTTGAGGATCTCCACCCCCTCCTCGACCCAGAGGGCGATGACCGGGACGCCGGTCGGTCCGGTCTGCGCCGTCACCAGCCGGCTGCCGAGCAGCTTCTTGGCGGCCGTCTTCGCCTGCGCGAGGTTGGCCGCCCGCACGATCCCGCCGGCCTTGCCGCGGCCGCCGGCGTACACCTGCGCCTTGAGGACCACGGGGTACTTGCCTGCCCTGAGCCCAGCCGAAGGGCCGGTCTTGCGGACGGCGGAGGCGAGCTGGGAGGGACGGGTGACCAGGGCGCCGCCGGGGATCGGCACGCCCCAGGAAGAGAGGAGCTTCTTTGCCTGGTACTCGAGGAGCCGCATCTAGCGGGCGGCGGCGGGATGTTTGAGAAGGGCGTCCAGGGCCTGCATCTCCTCGCGCACTCCCTTGGCGGAGGCGGCCAGGGCGGCCTTCTCCTCGGGGGCCAGCAGGAGCTCGACGACCTCCTCGACCCCGCGGGCGCCGAGGCGGGCGGGGACCCCGCAGAAGAGGTCCTTCAGCCCGTACTCGCCGGAGAGGCGCACGCAGGTGGGCAGGATCCGGTGCTCGTCGCCAAGGATCGCCTGCGCCATGTCGGCCGCGGAGCTGGCCGGCGCGTAGAAGGCGCTCCCCGTCTTCAGGAGCTTCACCACCTCGGCCCCGCCGTCGCGCGTGCGCTGCATGAGCCGGTCAACCTCCGCCTTCGGCAGGAGCTCAGGAAGCGGCACGCCGGAGACCGTGGTGTAGCGCGGCAGGGGCACCATGCTGTCCCCGTGCCCGCCCATCACCAGCGCGTCCACGTCCTTCACCGACACCTTCAGCCGCTCCGCCACGAAGAAGCGCAGGCGGGCCGAGTCCAGCACGCCGGCCATCCCCATCACCCGCTCCTTGGACCAGCCGGTGAGCTTCCAGGCGCAGTAGGTCATGATGTCCAGCGGGTTGGTGACCATGATGAGGATCGCGTCGGGGGCGTGATGGACGATGTTGGGGATGATCGACTGGACGATCCTGGCGTTGGCCTCGAGCAGGTCGCTGCGGGACATGCCCGGCTTGCGGGCCAGCCCGGCCGTCACCACCACCACCCCGGCCCCCTGGATGATCCCGTAGTCGGTGGAGCCGGCGATCCGGCAGTCGTGGCCTTCCAGCGGGGCCGCCTCGGCGAGGTCGAGCGCCTTCCCCTGCGCCAGCCCCTCCACCACGTCCACCAGGGCGACGTCGGCGAGCCCCCGCTCAAGGACCCGCTGGGCGCAGGTGGCGCCGACGTTACCGGCGCCGATGACGGCCACCTTGCGTCGCATCAGTCTATTCCTCTGGAGAGGGGGGCATGTTGGGGCGTGCCGACGAAACGGGGCTGCCCCCCATGAGAAACTCCCCCCAACGAGACCACCGAGGGGGCCTTTGCCCCCGAGCCCCGGGAAGGGCGTGTGGCCGGGGGGAAGCCCCTCCCCCCCATCCCAGGGGCGTGCTGCCGAGGAAACCATGCTTCCCCCCAACCAGCGAAGCGCGTTTCCCCCCTGGAGCGGTGAGGCGACGTTAGGAGTCTCACCGCTGGGCGAGAGGGATGTACGCCCGCTGGACCGGGCCGGTGTAGATCTGGCGCGGCCGCCAGATCCGGAACTCCGGAGACTCCAGCATCTCCTTCCAGTGGGCAAGCCAGCCGGCCAACCGGCCCAGGGCGAAGATCACGGTGAACTGGCGGGTGGGGATCCCCAGGGCCCGCAGGATGATCCCGCTGTAGAAGTCCACGTTGGGATAGAGCTTCCGGGAGACGAAATAGTCGTCCTTGAGCGCCGCCGCCTCCAGCCTCTTGGCCAGGTCCAGCAGGGGGTCCCTCACCCCCATCTGGGCGAGCACCTTCTCGCAGGCCGCCATGAGGATCCTCGAGCGCGGGTCGAAGTTCTTGTAGACGCGGTGGCCGAAGCCCATCAGCCGGAAGCCGGAGTTCTTGTCCTTGGCCATCGCCAGGGTCTTCTGCAGGTCGCCGCCGGACTTCTGGATCTCCTCCAGCATCTCCAGCACCGCCTGGTTGGCCCCGCCGTGCAGGGGGCCCCAGAGGGCCCCCATCCCCGCGGAGACCGCCGTGAAGGCGCTGGCACGCGACGACCCGACCAGCCGGACGGTGGAGGTGCTGCAGTTCTGCTCGTGGTCGGCGTGGAGGATCAGGATCTGCCGGAACGCCTTCACCTGCACCTCGCCGGGCTCCTTGCCCCCCTGGCCGCCGAACCACATGTTCAGCATGTTGGTCGAGTAGGAGACGTCCTTCCGCGGGGCGACCGCCGGGAGCCCCTGCTCCTTCCGGTACCCGTACGCCGCTAGGATCGGCACCTGCGCCATCAGGGTCAGGATCACCTCCTCCACCTGCTCCCGGGTGAGGTTCGGCTGGGCCAGCTCCGGGTGGTAAGCGGAAAGGGTCTGGGTGGCCGCCGACAGCATCGCCATCGGGTGGGTCCCCTTGGGGAAGGCGTCGTACAGCTTCTCGATGCCCGACGGCGGGACCGCCCGGG
>CAYJUA010000017.1:16371-22037 GCA_964373295.1 uncultured Planctomycetia bacterium | reverse complement strand
CTCCACCCGGTAGACCCCCGGCCCGCTCACCTCAAACCAGCCGTGCTGGCCCTCGGCGCGCGCAACGATCTCCCCGTCCCGGAAGAGCGCCATCCTCCCCGGGCTGGGGAGGTAGCCGTACAGGCGCAGGCCGGGGAGGAGCTGAACCTCATCCCCCATCACCCCGCGCACCTCTTTCCCCGAGAGGGCCAGGAACTGGAACCCCCTGGCGTCCGCGATGGTGTCGTGCGCCACGTAGAGGCGGCCTTTCTGCAGGGCGTCGTACACCGTCTGCTCGGTCAGCTCCCCCGCGATCAGCAGGTGATTCCGCACCAGCTTGAACAACGGGCCGTAAGGGGCGAGCCGCAGCCCAAACCGCCTCAGCCCGTGCGCATCGGCGGCGCCGATGCCGACCACCGGCCCACCCCGGGCCAGGTACAGGTCCCAGAGCTCCAGCGCCCCATCGGAACGATCCAGCCAGTGCGGGATCGAGAGGTCGGAACCAACCAGGAGGGTTAGCAGCGCGTTGCAAGCTCGGTTTTTCTCCGTAAAATCGTGGCCGGCGTTGTAGATCTCCAACCCCGTGAACCCCGTGACCAAGAAATCGCCCCAACAACCTTTGGGCGAGACGGGATGGGCAAGGAATCCCAGGCCCCCCTGCTCCCGCACCTGATCAATGGTCCACTGCGGATCCCTGCGTTTAGGCACCTCGCGCCCCAAGCCCAGTGCCAGGTAATGTCCATCCGCCGTGGAGATCTCCGTGTCCGCCAGCACCAGGGTCGAACCGAACCAGCCCTGCTCCTTCCTTAGCTCGAGAGTGTTGTGGTCCGTCAAGATGAGGAAATCGAGCCCCTGCCGGTTGGCGATTCCCGCGATCCGCGGGACCGGCAGCGACCCATCGGAGTAGGTGCTGTGGACGTGGATGACCCCGACCACTTCCCGGTGGCGAGAAGAGATCTCAGGGTCTGCCCGGCTGGAGAACGTGGGAACCTTCGGGGATTCCAGCGGAAGGAGCGCGCATCCGGACATGAGCAGCGCTGCCGCGCCAACCGCCAGGAGAACCGCGCCCGCGGCGCGTGAAGCCCTTAGCTCTTCGATAATTCCAGGGGGGAGGGGCCTGCCCACGCCTTCAACCGGCCGACCAGCGCCTGCCGCTCCTCCAGGAAGGCGGGAGGGATATGCTCTCCAAACTTGGCGAAAAACTCCTCCTGACTCTGCGCGGCGTTCAACCACCCCTCCTTGTCCACCTGAAGGAGCGTTTGAAGGGCCTTCCCCGGCAGGTTCAAGCCCTCCGTGTCCAGGGATCCGGCCGCCGGCAGGCAGCCGATCGGGCCCTCCTCGGCGGCGCCGGTCCCGAGGCACCGGTCGATCACCCACTTCAGGACCCGCATGTTCTCGCCGAACCCGGGCCAGATGAAGCTCCCCTTCTCGTCCACCCGGAACCAGTTCACCCGAAAGATTTTCGGAGGATGCTGAAGCCGTTTCCCCATGTCCAGCCAGTGGCTGAAGTAATCGCCCATGTTGTAGCCGCAGAAAGGCAGCATCGCCATCGGGTCCCGCCGGAGGACCCCGCTGGCGCCGGCGGCCGCGGCGGTCGTCTCCGAGGAGAGGGTCGCGCCCAGGTAGACACCGTGCTGCCAGTTGAACGCCTCACAGATGAGCGGCACCAGCGCCGAGCGGCGGGCCCCGAACAGGATCGCGGAGATGGGGACACCGCCGGGATCGTCCCCCTTCGGCGTGAAAACCGGGCATTGCCGGATGGGAACGGTGAAGCGGGCATTGGGATGGGCCGCCTTCTGGCCGTCCCTGGGGTCCCAGGGCCTTCCCTGCCAGTCCACGAAACCTGAGGCGTCCTTCGGCGGATCCAGCCCCTCCCACCAGACGGTCCCGTCCGGCGCCAGACCAACGTTCGTGAAGAGGGCGTTGCGGGAGATCGTGGCCATCATGTTGGGGTTGGTCTTCAGGCTCGTGCCCGGAGCCACCCCGAAGAACCCGACCTCCGGATTCGCGGCGCGCAGGCGCCCGTCGGCGCCGACCCGGAGCCAGGCGATGTCGTCCCCCACGCACCAGACCTTGTACCCGCTGAACCTCCCCTCGGGCTTGAGCATGGCGAGGTTCGTCTTTCCGCAGGCCGAAGGGAAGGCCGCCGCGATGTAGGTCACCCTGCCCTGAGGATCCTCGATGCCCAGGATCAGCATGTGCTCCGCCAGCCACCCTTCCTTCCGGCCCAGCCAGCTCCCGATCCGCAGGGCGACGCATTTCTTGCTCAGCAGGGCGTTGCCTCCGTAGTCGGAGTTGACGCTGATGACCGTGAGATCCTGCGGGAAGTGGCAGATGTAGCGGTGCTGCGGATCCAGCGTGCCGTAGGAGTGGAGCCCCTTGATGAAGGCCGGGGAATCGCCCAGGTGCTCCAGGGCCACCGCCCCCATGCGGGTCATGATCCGCATGTTGACGGCGACGTAGACGCTGTCCGTCAGCTCCACCCCCACCTTGCTGAAGGAGGAGCCCCGGGGACCCAGGAGGTAGGGGATCACATACAGGGTTCTCCCGCGCATTGCCCCGTCAAACAGCTTGTGGAGCGCCGCGTGCGCCTTCTCCGGCGCCATCCAGTTGTTGGTGGGCCCCGCCTCTTCCTGGGTGGGCGTGCAGATGTAGGTGCACTGCTCCGTCCGGGCCACATCCTGGGGATGCGAGCGGGACAGGTAACTGCCGGGGTGCTTCTCAGGGTTTAAAGGGAGCAGCTTCCCGAGCCGGACCCCCAGCGCCAGGAGCTCGGCGTATTCCTGATCCGAGCCGTCCAGCCAGACGACCCGGTCCGGCTTTGTGTGCCGGGCCGTCTCTTCCACCCAACGGGTTAAATGCGCGTTCTTGAGCACCCGCTTATTATAGCGGAGGCGGCGCTATTCCTTGATGGTCTTGATGTAGCGGTGCGGGTCAAGCTTGGGCAGGTGGGGGTAAACCAGGAAGCTGCTCCTCGGGGGCTTGTTGATCTTCGCGCCGCTGGAGACCTCGATGGGGTCCTTCTTGGAGCCGATGTTCTGGTACGAGAACATGCGCAGGTTCTTCGCCGTGATGTTCAGGGCGGCGCCGTTGGCGTCCTGAGTCGTGCCGAACCGGGAGTAGGTCGTCACGTCCCCCACGTCGCTGTCGCCGTCGTCGTTCGCGTCGAGCACGGCGAGGAGGAGGTTCCGGGCGGCGTCCATGAGGATGTCGCCGTCGTCCGAGCAGACCTCGGAGCCGGCCCCCATCCGGATGTCCCCGGCGGCGCTGTTGCCGTCCTGGTCAAACACGCCGTCCGTGAAGTCCTCGCCCGACGCGACGGTGACGTCCCCATCCCCCGCCGCGCAGACCCTCACCCCCGGGCCGATCGACACGGTGTCGCCGGCCGCCAGGCGGATGTTTCCGTTCCCGCCGGCGGCGGTGACGTCTGCGTTGACCGAGAGGTCATCCGCCGGGGAAAAGCCCAGCGCGGCCAGGGTGATGTTCCCGCCGCCCGAATCCAAAACCGGGGAGTTCACCGAGAACGGGCTGTAGGTCAAGAGGGTGATCCCGCCGCCCAGGGTGCTGACACCGGTGATCCCGGCCACCGTCCCGACCGTCATGCCGCCGGCCATGTCCTCGACGTGGATGGCCCCGACCCCGTCGTTCCGGACCGCCAGGCTCGTGACATCCACATCCAGGTTAACACCGCCGACGGAGCGGATGGCGAGGCTCGGCACCACCACGTCCGCCAGGAGGGCGTCGCCGGCCCCTTCCTCCGCCACGCTGCCGCCGGTCCGCAGGAACAGCGTGCCCACGCCGACCGGCGAGAAATCGCCGATCGCGATGTTCCCGGCCGTGTCGCCGCCGATCACCAGCGTGTCGGCCGTGATCCGGTCGGCCTCGGCATCGGAGATGTTGATCTGGCCGTTCACCCGCACCGCGTTGCCCAGGTAAACCTCGCTGCCGGGCCGGGAGGCCAGGAGCGAGACGGTCCCCCCGGGGCTGCGGAGCTCGGCCAGGTCGAAATCGTCTGCGGTGATCGTGAGCTCTCCGCCGGCCGTGTCGATCAGGCTCCCGTTGGACTGATTGAACTCACCGTCGTCATTCCCATCGGTGTTGGCGTCCGCCCGGAAGGCGCCTCCGAAGGTGCGGACATCCGCGTCGGGGCTGTCGAGGATCAGGTCGTCCTCGGCGTTGATCTCCACATCCCCGCCCACGGTGGTCACCGGGCCGCTGAGCCGGGCGAAGCCGCCGGTCGCGGTCAGGAGGATGTCGGCCGCCGTGTTGTCCATGGAGCCGTCCGTGTCCAGCCGGTAGCCGGAGAGGGCGATCTCGCCTGTTCCCGTGTTGATGACGCCGCCTGCGGTCTGGAGAAAATCTCCCTCCTCATCCCCGTTGGTGTTGGCGTTGGCCGCCAGCGCCCCGCCCTCGGTGCGCACGTTGTTGCCGTTCAAGAGGATGCCGTTGCGCGCCAGCAGGTTCATCGCCCCCCCAGTGGTGAGGAGGTCGTTGGAGGCGGTGATGCCGCCGAAGGTGGCCGTCACGCCCATCTGGCCCGCTCCGCTCCGGAGAGAGCCCCCCACGTTGACGCTGCGGCCCGAGATCGAAAGCGCGCCGCCCGCCGTGTTGATCACCCCGGCCGCCCCGAGATGGCTGAAATCGCCGTCATCGTCCGCGTCGGAGTTCGCGTCGGCCGAGAAGGCCCCGCCGTTGGTCCTCACCGTGGCGCCGGAAAGCAGGATCCCGTGGGCGGCGAAGAGGCCCATCGGGGCGCCCGTGGTCTCGAGGAGATGGCTGGCCGCCAGGGATCCACGGGTGGAGGTGAGCGACATCTCACCCGTCCCGCTCCGGAGGTCCCCCTGGAGGTCCATGTCGCGCGCCGTGATGGAGAGCCCCCCTCCGGAGCCGGAGGTGTTGATCACGCTGCCCGGGTCGGACTGGAGGAAGGTCCCCGTGTTGTTGCCGTCGGTGTTCGCGTTGGCGAAGAACTCGCCGCCGAGGGTGGAGATGTCGGCGTCGGCGTGGTCCAGGGTGATGCCGTTGGCGGCAAGCAGGGTGACCTTGCCGCCCTCGGTCGAGATCTTGTTGCTCACCGTGATGAAGCTCGTGGGGGAGGTGAAGGTGATGCCGCCGGTGGTGCTCCGGACGAGGCCGTCGGTGTTGACCCGCTTCCCCGTGAGGGAGAGGGCCCCCGCCCCGGAGCTGATGAGCCCGGCCGCCCCGGTCTGGTTGAAGTCGCCGTCGTCGTTCCCGTCGGCGTCCGCCTGCGCGGCGAAGCTGCCGCCCTGTGTGAGCAGGGTGGTCAAGCCGGCCGCGTCGATGCCATCGGCGCCGTTGAGCTGCATGCTGCCGCCCTCGGTCTCAAGGAAGGCGTCCGTCAGGAAGATCTGCTGCCCGCTGACCGCAAGCGCCCCGCCGGAGCTGTTCACGCGGCTGCCCAGGAGGTTCTGGACGTAGTCGCCCGTGTGGTTCCCGTCCGCGTCCGCCTGCAGGGTGACCGCGCCCCCATCGGTGCTCACCGAAGAGAGGGCGCTGTCCAGCAGCAGGCTGTGGGCCGCGCGGACGACGATGTCGCCGAGCGTGGTCATGAGGGTCCCTCCCAGCGACGTGTTGCCGCCCGTGGAGCCGACCTCCAGCTTGCCCGTGGTCGTGCGGACCGAGCCGTCCAAATCCACCGTCTGCCCGGAGATCGAAAGGTCGCCGCC
>CAYJUA010000017.1:0-16271 GCA_964373295.1 uncultured Planctomycetia bacterium | reverse complement strand
TTGCCGCCGCCGGTCGCGACCACCGCCGGGCCGTCCAGGCTGATCCCGCTGGCGCTGTTCAGCGCCATCTCCCCGCCGGTTGTCTCCAACAGCTTGCTCAGCCACATCAGCCCGCCCGTCGAGGTCACCGAGAGCTTGCCCGCCCCGCTGCGGACCGAGCCGTCCAAATCCACCGTCTGCCCGGAGATCGAAAGGTCGCCGCCGGCGGTGTTCACCACGCTGAGCGGGTCGATCTGCTTGAAGTCCCCCTTCTGGTCCCCGTCCGAATCGGCGTTCGCCGTGAATTTGCCGCCGCCGGTCGCGACCACCGCCGGGCCGTCCAGGCTGATCCCGCTGGCGCCGCCCAGCGCCACGTCACCGCCGCCGGTGGAGATCGCGTCGCTGATCGTCATCAGCCCGGCGGCGATGAGCTCCACCATCCCGCCGGCCGTGGTCACCTTCCCTCCGGCCGCCAGGCTCAAGGGGCCGCCGTTGGCCTGCACGGAGACCTTCCCCGCCCCGCCCGTGGTCAGGGTGTCGCTCAGGGCGAAGCCCTTGCTTGAGATCGCCGTGACGTCGCCGGAGACAGAGAAGACCTTCGAGAGGGACATGTCGCCGAAGCTGTTCAGGGCCAGGGGGCCGGTCCCGGTCTCGACAATGGAACCGCCCAGCGTGGCCAGCTGGCCGATCCCGTCCGTTCCGCCGGTCAACGTGACGCCGCCGGTGCCGGAAGCCCGGACCAGCGCCCCCGCCTCCACGGTGAGGGAGTCGTCCGCCTCGGCGAGGATGGAGCCGGCTCCGCCGGCCACCATGCTGTGCCGGATTGTCAGGATGTCGCCCGAATCCACGCGGACATCCCCGCTGGTGGAGGCCACCCGCCAAAGGTCCATCGGGCCGGCGGAGGTCACCCGGACCTCCCCGCTGTTGGAGAGGATCTTCGTGTCGGCCTCCATGAAAACGTTGCCCGTCCCGTCGAGCCCCGCGGCCACCTCGACGCTCCCGCTCCCCGACGCGCGGACGATCGCCTGGCCCGGCCCGTGAAGCTTCACCGTATCGTTCGCCCGGAGCGAAACAGACCCCGCCCCGCCGGCCGTCGCCGAGTTGCGGATGGCCACATCCGCGCCCGCGGTGAGCTCCACGTCGCCCGTCCCGGAGGCGACTCCCACAACGTCCACCCGGGCCCCGCTCTCCAGGGAGACCTTTCCATCCTCCGCCTTGATGCTCTCCTTGCCGACCAGGTCCCCGCCGGCCGTGCCGGTGATCTTCCCCGCGCCGCCGGTGAGGACGTTCTTGAAGGCGGTCAGGATGCCGCCGGCCGCCATCTCGATGTCGCCGGAGGCGGAGGTGATCCTCTGCAGGTCCATCGGGCCGCCGCTGGAGAGATCCATCTTCCCCGACCCGCTCGCCAGGGTGGATCCGTCCGCCATCGTCAGGGCGCCGCCGGCGCTCAGGGTCATCGCCCCGGAGTCGGTCTGGACGCCCTTGCCGGCCGCCAGAAGGATGGAGCCGACGCCGTCCGAGGCGGCCCCGCCTCCGCCGCTGAAGTCGGCGTCGGCCGCCATCGCGACGCTCCCGGTCCCCTGCGTCTGGACGTTGGCGTTGAGGAAGATGTCCCGCCCGGCCTCCAGCCGGAGGCTGTTGTCCACGTTCATCACGAGGTCGCGGTTCACGGTGATGTCGTTCACGGCCTGGAAGAAGGCCTCGGCGAACCCGAGGATGCTGGCGATGAAGATGAAGGTCGTCCCGGCCGCGGGGGCATCGCCGAAGGCGATGTCCGGGGTGCCGGCGGCGTTGTCAGGGGGGGGCGGGCGGACGGTGTTGTTGAATATAAGGAAGAGAGGGTCGACCAGGATGCGGCCGCCGCGGTGGCCGGCTGCGGCCCGCGCCACGGCCTGCCCATCCAGCACCACCTGCGCCGCCGAGAGCTCCACCGAGCCGGCGTCGCCGGAGGCCGAGCCGCCGCTGACGTCAATCACGGCCCCGTCCTCAAACGTCACCGTGCCCGACTGCTTCGGCTGCTCCGACGCCACCCTCACGCTGCCGCCCTTGCCATCCGCGCCGGTGGCCTTCGCCTCCGTGCGGCTCCCGGACTTCAGGGCCACCGAGTCTTTCGCGGTCAGGGTCACCTCGCCCGCCTGGCCGCCTTCGCCAGCGTTCGCCGTCACCGCGCCCGCCTGCTCGATCCGGTCCGCATGGATGGAGACCGTTCCCCCGTCCGGCGCTCCCGGCGTACCGTCCGCCCGGATTGTCCCCGCGTGGTGGAGCATCCCGCCCTCGCCGGCCAGATAGATCCGGCCGTTGTGGGCCACCACCGTCACCGCTTCGATCACGCCGCCGGGCAGGTTCACGAGGCGGTTGAACAGCCCCTCCACCGCCCGGGCGTGGATAAGGATCTGCCCGCCGGGAGCGAAGATGTCGCCGGTCTGCGTGATCGCCGCGTCCACGGGCTTGCCGTCCGGCCCCACCGCAAGCTGGCTCACCGGCTCGTTCACCGCCACCGCCAGCCACCCCTCCTGGTCGAACGACAGCGTCACCTTCGAGCCCGAGACCAGCGTGACCTCCCCCAGCTCCGCCACCAGGAGCCCATCGTTCTGCACCGCCCCGCCCAGCAGGCCGATCAGGTCCCCAGGGCGCGCCAGGATCGTCCCCTGGTTCACCACGGAGGCCGGCGCGTAGGCCGGGTCCTGCTCAAACACCCAGTTCTTCGCCAGGAAGTTCTCGTTCGTGATGTTCAGCGCGGAAGCGACGAACCCGGCCGTGTCGATCCGGGCGGTGTCGGCGATCAGGATCCCCGCCGGGTTGATCAGGAAGAGCTGGCCGTTGGAAAGAAGCGTCCCCGCGATCGTGGAAAGCTGTCCCCCGGTCACCCGGTTGAGCACGCTCGAGGCGGCGGGGTTCCCCGTGTGGAAGTGGAACGCCGCCGTCTCGGAGGGGGTGATGTTGAACTGGGGGAAGCTTAAGATCGCCTGGTCCGACTCGATGTGGAAGTGCTGCGAGTCCCCGGACACCTCGGACGTGACAGACCCGTGCTCCACCGCGTAGTCCGTGGGCAGGGCCCAAGCCGAAACTGCCGGGTGAACTGCGATCAGAACGCTAAGCGCCACCGCGGTTAGTTGATGGAGGCGCACTGCGCAAAAGGTGAGTTTCCGTTCCACTTACTTATATACCGTAAGTTTACCCTACAATGGGCCAAAAAGGAAGGGCAAAATACAAAAAAAGCTTTTGCGACAGGTTACGGAGGCGAATCCCTGACGGAGGACGGCCTGCCGGCCCGGCGCAGCGCCCGGAGCAGCTCGTCAAACAGCGTAGGGGGCATGGCTCCCGGAATCTTCACGCCGTTGACGATATAGGATGGAGTCCCCGCAATCCCTAAGCGCTCCCCTTCCTCCACATCCCGCCGGACCGCCTCGTGGCCGCGGCCGCTGGCCATGCAGCTCCGGAACGCCTCCAGGTCCAACCCCGCGTCAACCGCGAGCGCCTCCAAACCCTTTCTGGAGCCAGAGGCCCCTTTCCGAAAGGCCAAATGATGGAACTCCCAGAACCTGCCCTGCTCGTGGGCGCACTCGGCCGCCGCGGCCGCCGCGCACGCGCCGGGGTGGATCGTCTTCTGGAGGGCCTTGTTGCATGCCCGGTCCAGCGGGAAATGCTTGAACACGAAATGGATCTTCTCCAGGTGGCGGGCCGCCAGCACCTCGTCGAACGCCGAGGCCCGGCGGCACACGGGGCAGAAGAAATCGCTGAACTCCACCACCTGGACCTCCGAGGGGGCTCGGCCCCGCACCGGATCGCCCCCCACGTCGACCACGAGCCGCGGCTGATGCGCCACCACCCGGAACATCTCCCGCCGGAGAGCCCGGGAGGTTTTTTCCACCATGAAGCGCGAGGACCCGTCGACCGCAAGAACTCCCAGCGCCCCGGTGAACAGGATCCCCCAGAAGATCCAGGCCACCGCCACCCCCGGTTTGGGCAGGAACTCGGTCAGCGCCTTAGGGATAGCGCGGAAGCCCTTCCCCCACCCAGACCCCAACCCCCTGTGCGCGCCGAAAACCAGCAGGCCGTTGAGCCCGTAGGTGAGCAGGCAAAGCGCGCACAGATACCGGATCTGGAACACCATCACGACCAGCAGGGCGATGTCGATGGCCACCAGCGCCAGTCCCCCTGCCCAGACCAGCGTCAAGGCAGAGGATCTCCAGTCGGCGAACTGCCAGGCAATGAGGGAGAGGGCCAGGGTGGCCAGGTATCCGAGGACGCCCCACAGCGCCAGCGGAAGCCCCAGGAAGTTTCCCCAGGGGCTCAAGGTCACCGCGTGGCAGTTGAAGAGGGTCCCGATCGATCCGCAGATTCCTCCCCCGTACAGCTCCCCGAGGAGGAGCGACAGATGGAGGAAGCCCAGGTACGCGCAGACCGCCAGCCCGGCAAGACTCACGACAAAGCAGGACTGCGCCCACCGCCGGGCGGTTCGAGGGAGGCTCACCGCCTGATCAGGGGGAACGGCTCGCGTCTTTCTGGAGAGGCCGATCCAGCGCGATGGTTTCCGGCTGATCGCCGCGCTGGGCCACGACCCGGTCCGGGTGGATCGCGAGAATCTTGTAGGGACCGATGACGTCCCCTTGTCCGAAGAGCCGGTCGTCGACCACGACCAGCGGCCGGTTGGGCGACCAGATGATGCCCTGGATCCACATCCCTTCCCTTCCGGTGGACAAGATGCCCACCGGCTGCCCCTGGGAATTCACCAGCGGCTGCAGGGGGTCCCGGCGGAACAGCCCGTCGTATTCTCCCCGTTCCTTCATCTGCTCCCCGTAAAGCCGCAGGGCCTGCTCGAGCTGCCGGGTGGTCCGCTCCAGTGAGCCTTGGGCCCTCACGGCGGCGGGCGAAGCGGCCTGGGAGAGATCTTCCAGGAAGGCCGTGAGGCGCGCGGCCATCTGCATCGGCTGGCCGGGTTCCCTGTCTCCCGTCATCGACCAAGAATCGATCCGCAGACCGTATTGGGACTCCACCTCGTCGATCCACCGGGTCAACCTGCTGAAGCTGCCCGCCAGATCCAGATCCACCGCCACCGTCGAAAAACCGCCCGCCTTCGCCGGGGCGCTCCGGCCGGATGCCTCCCCATTCTTCCGCTTTTGCGTCCCAGCCCGGGAGGATCCCCCGGTGCGGATGTTCTTCACCTGAAGATCGTGGCGTCCCGCCATCCGCTGGAGCGTCTCCACCACGGCAGCGGGATCCTTTTTTGAAAAGCGGGTCGGTTCCCAAGAGGCGATGACCTCGCGGCTCTGGTGGAGCAGGCCCTCCAGCTTCGGCTTCTCTTCGACCAGCATTCGGGCCTCCTGCCATCTCCGCAGGCGAGCCCTCTGAGGAAGATAGACCACCCCCCCGACGATCAGATTGACCGCGATGGGGATGCAGAGGAGCTGCAGCCGCGGGCTATGCAGTTTCATCGGCCCCCCCATTCCGCGGCGATGTCGAAGAGGAAAAGATCGCTGCCTCCTTGACTCTTTCGCTTGGAACCCTTCAGATCGACGCCCCTCAACCCGCTGCGGAAGGAAGGGTGTGCCTGAACCGCCTCGATCCATTGCTTGGCAGGCAGACGCTCCGGTGACGACGGATCGACGACATAAACCGCCTGGATGCCAATGGACCGATCCGCCCGATCCCCGGAGATCTGACCGATCCAGATGCGCGACGGCAGGGTCTTTGCCAGAGCAGCCAGTCTTGCCGCGACGGGAAAATGCTCTCTCTGCAGATTCAGCGCCGTGTTGATCTGAGCCAGATCATGTCCGCCCTGCTCCTCAAGGGCCTGCGCCTGGCCTTTGAGCGTCTGCAGGGTTCCCGGAGCGGACAGCCGGCTTTGAAACTTGCCCTGCAGCCGGCTCGACTTCAGGAAGAAGACCATCGAGCCGCCCAACAGCCACAGGAAGAGGAAGGCGTTGAGCACCAAAGCCGCCACAACGCCGGTGGCCAGGCTGCGGCGGACCCACGCCGGTGTCGCCTGGCGGCGGAGGAAATTGATGGCGAATCCTTCGCCAACCCTGACAGCGCCGGAGGGGATCACGTGGGCCTCCGGAGGGCCAGCCCGATGGCCACGCCGAAAAGCGGTCCCGCCGACTCCTCGAGCTGCGAGGCCTGCCCCTCGCGGGTCAAATGCTGGAACGGGTTCCATCGGGTCGCCGGAGCGGCCAGCGCCGACCGAAGCCATGAAACTTGGCCGTCGTCGCTGCCCCCGCCGGTCAAGACAACCTCATCGATGCCCCGCAATCCCGCTCCGGAACGGGCGTAGTCCAGAGAGTCCTTCACCTCCGTCAGCCAATCCTTTCCATCGCCGGCCGCCAGCTGGAAATCACGCAACAGGATCAGATCATCCTGGCCTTTGGCAACGACCAGATTCGTCTTGGCCGCCCCGACGCTGATCAGGAGCGTCGTCTTGGGGTCGACATCCCGTCCGACCAGGGCCCAATAGGCGCTCCAGAGGGCCAACCCCTCCACATCCACCACCACCGGCTGCAGCCCGGCCGCACGGGCCGTCCGCAGGGGGGCCGTCAGGGCTGTCTTGGGGACCACCGCCAGGATGCCGCGCAGGGATCCTGCCGAGGTGGCAGAAAGCAGGTGCCAATCCAGCGCCACCTCATCCATTGAATGGCCGTTCAGGATCGCCGACTCCCCTTCCAACCGGATGGCGTTGGACAGCTCTGCCTTAGGGATGCGCGGATACCGGAAGGGCTTCACCACAACCTCGGGGGAAGAGAGCCCCAGCGCGGCCTGGCGGGTCCGGATCCCGGCTTCGCCGCAGAGTCTCCGCAGCAGTTCCGCGTCGCTGACTCCCTCCCGTTTTCCGACGGCGCAGGAGCGCAGGACCACCCGGCCGTTGGATCGCTCCACCTCCGCCACCTTCATAGCAGAGGTGCCCACATCGATCCCCGCCAGCGGAGCGGCCGACAGCTGCTCCACCCACGCCTTCAGGGAGGGCATCATTCGATCTCCCTCCAGCTGTTCGGCCCGGTCACCGTGGTGCTCTTCAGCTCGTTCGGGTACGTGAAGCCCGGCATGAAGTCGTAGTAGGCGGGGTTACCGTCGTCGGTCACCAGGGGGGTCTTGTATTTGAGGTAGACGTCCCCGCCCATGATCACCCCGTGGACGTCACCAGAGTTCCAGGGATTGTCGGCGGTGCCGACGCTTCCCTCGGCGAAGATGTTGCCGTAGACCGTCACGCCCTGATCCCCCTTCACGTTGCCCCCGGCGATGAGCGCAGGAAGGCCTTCAGGCGCCTGGAGATAGGCGTGCGCCTTGAGCTGAAGTTCCCCCATCGAGATCAGGATGGAATCGGTCATGGAAAAGTCGCTGTCCCCGTTCACCGTCAATGCGCCATCGCTGAAGATCACGATCCCCTGCCACCCGGCGCCGATCTTATGGACCGTCGCGTCGCCGGTGACGTAGTAGCAGCCGCCCGATTGAATCTGAAGCTGCCCCGGCTTGGAGGTCGGACCCGGCACCAAGGTGATGTCTCCGTCCACATGGATTTCAGTCGAGCAGGGCAGGTTCGCCTCGTCACGGTAAAAGTCCGGGTCCCAGGTCGGGAGAGCGGGGGTGGAAGCGGGCTCCCTTCCAGGGATATAGTCCAGATAATCCTCATGATGCTCGACGTCCGGGCACGGAGCGTCCGGATCGGCGTCCTGGCAGTTGATCAGCCGAATCCCGGTCGTCCCCTCCACGCCCGAGAGCTCCAGCACCTTCTCCTGGCCGTCCACCCTTCCCAGTGCCCGGAACGTGATCTTCCGGTCGGTGTCCACGGTCCCCGGCTCGTTGTTGAACGCGCGGACCTGGTATTGGCCGTCGGAGAAGCCGCCGTCAAACGGGAGGTCGGGGGCCGTCACGGTGGGACCGAACGGCGGGATCACGCAGCCCCGCGTCGGGTCCGGACAGAGGCGGGGATCCGGCGCCGGATCCGTCACCGCCGGGTCTTCGAGCAGGGAAGTCCAGGTGAAATCGTCGGGGATCTTGAAGGTTTCCCGCGCCCGCTCGATCCCGGCGCTGGCAAGGTAAAAGGCGCTGTGGTTGTCCACCTCGCCGCCTCCCATCCTCCTCTCCAGGAGATCCAGCTGCATGAAGCTGGCCCCGCTGATCGCCAGCATCAGAACCAGCAGCATCGACAGGCCAAGCACAAACCCCTCCTGCCCGCGCCTAGACGCCATTGCGCAGGAAGATCTCCGTCTCCAAGTGCTCACTTCTCTGCCCCCCGTGAACCACCTCCAGGTGAACACGCACCAGCCGATTCGCGATGAGCGGCTGAAATTCCAAGTGCGCCACCCGGCTGCGGCCGCCGTCGATCAAGGTCACCGTGCCGCCGGAACAGCTGTCCACCATCTGGAAAAGACCTCCGGCACCTCCACCCATGAACTGCCGGGTGCCGGCGAAATCGTCGGCAGTGCCCTGGAGGCCGTCGGGTCCCGGGCACATGACACTGAAGGTGATCCGCTCGCCCCCTACCCCCACCACGTAACCCGAGCTTCCCCGCCCCTGCCGGGCGACCGCCCGCAAGGCCACCTGGGCGTCCCGCTGCGCCTCGGTCTGATCCTCGCCCCACCCCCAAAATATCCGCTCGGAGAAAAACGGCACAGCCAGACCAAAGAACGCGATCGAGGCGATCACCAGAGTGACCAACAGCTCCACCAGGGTCACGCCGCGCCCGCCTGCCCAACCGCCTCTAGGGCGAACGGAGCGTTCTGACGTAGACCCGGTTGAAGTCATCATCGCTGGCCGTGTTGGGTGTGAACCAAACCTTGACCCCCAGCGCCAGGGCGTCCTGCGCGCTGGCGGGCGTCCCGGCGGCAGGGTCGTCCAGCCACTGGAGGGTCGTCTCCATCGGCTGGGCCGGCAGGTCGTCCACCGACACCGTCTCGGTGACCGGGTCGGGTGAAAGGGCCCACGCGGCGCCATCGAACGTGGCCCAGTAGACCTCACCGTCCGGCGGCTCCAGTTGGGCCTGACCCGCCTCCAAGACCTTCTCCAGCCGTTCCCTGGCCCGCTCCAGGGCGGCGCGACGGTTGCCGGCTTTGCCGATCCCGCCCATGCCATAGGAAAAATAGCTGAGCGTGGCGATCGAGGCCACAACGACGACGAGGAGCGCCACCAGGATCTCAACGAGGCTTACGCCCCATTGGTCCTGGCGGCGGATCCCCATCAGTTCAGCTCCGTTCCCGTGCAGGAAGCGTCGTCAAAAATCGTCCCAATCTCGTTCATGGAACGGGCGATCGTGACCACCTGTGTGGCCTTCGGCGCCGTGTTGCCCACCGCGCCGTCGACGCCGATGCAGAAGGTGGCATCCCCGCCTGCAGCGGTGACCCTGTAGGCGCTTGTCGAGAAGAAGCGGCCGTCCAGATCGGTCGCGTTGAATCCGATCCCCGCCGCATCGGGAGTCACCCCCGCAAGAGCCGGGAGCACACCGCTGGTCTCAGCAACCTCCGCCCGCATGGCGGTCCGGATCGTGCCCAGCCCGGACTCCGCCTCGGAGGCCTTCGCCCGCTCGACGTTTCCGGTCAAGAGCGGGATGCCCACCGACGCCAAGACAGCGACGATGATCACCACCACCAGCAGCTCAATCAGCGTGAATCCCCAACTTTTCTTGGTTTCACCCAACATGGCAACCCTCCTGTACAGGTCTCGACAAACCGTTCATTACGCCCGCATCGTCATCGCCAGCCGGAAGATCGGCATGTACAGCGACAGGACGAAAATCAGCACAAACCCGCCGATCACAATGATCATGACCGGTTCCAAAAGGGTGTTGATGGTGGTCAGCGCGGCGTCCACCCGCGCCTCGTAGAAGTCGGCCGCCCGCTCCAGAAGATCGCTCAGATTCCCCGTCTCCTCCCCCGCCGAGACCATCCCCACCACCATGGGGGGGAAGATCTTGTGTCCTTTGAGGCTCTTGGCGATCTTGGCCCCCTGGAGGATCTCTTCCCGGGAGTCCCGGATCGCCTGGGTGACCACGCTGTTGCCGGAGGTCTCCTGGGCCAGCTCCAAACCCCGGTTGATGGGGATGCCCCCTTTGAGCAGGACGGCGAGCGAACGGCAAAAGCGGGCCACCGCCGCCCTCTGCAGAAGCTTTCCGAAAAGGGGCAGAGACAGGGCGACCCGGTCGATCACCGCCTTTCCGGCGGGCCTGCGGCCCCAGAGGATCAGGGCGATGGCGGCCGCGGCGGTCACGGCCACGATCCAGGGAAAGTTCTCCAGGATGAAGGCGTTGACGGCAAAGACCCGCTCCGTGATCCAGGGCAGCTTGGCGCGGAAGCCGCCGTAGATGTCCCGGAACTTGGGGATGATCCAGAAGGTGGCCACCGCCATGACGACCAGGAAGAACCCGGCCAGGAAAACGGGGTAGGTCAGCGCCGCCTGAACCTTGCGCATCAGCCGGTCCCGGTTTTCCAGGAACGTGGCCAGCTGGACCGTCACCTCCGGAAGGGAGCCGCTCTCCTCCGCGGCGCCCACCAGGCCCACCACCATGGGCGAGAAGACATCCGGATTCCGGGCGATGCTTTGCGACAGGTTCAGGCCTTCCCACATGTTGGCAATCACCTTCCTCAGGATGCTCCGCAAACCGGGATTCTCCATCTCCTGCGTGATCAACTCCAGGGCCGTCACCATAGGAAGGCCCGCGCCGACCATGGTGGAGAACTGCCTCCAAAAGATCGCCATTTCGCCGGAATCCGCCACCCGAAGGCGCAGGGCGCTCATCCAAAACGCATGGGGCCCTGAGGGCTTGGCGAGAGCTGCCCGGGCGCGGTCCTTGAGCTCCTGGATGTCGATCACCGTCTGCCCCCTCCCCTTCAGCTGGGTCAGGAGGGCCTGGCGGGTCTCCGCCTCGGCGATCGCGGTGACGCGCGCCCCTTGCGGGTCTCTGGAAACGTAGTTGAACCTAGGCATAGACGCTCACCTTCGTTTCCCTGGCGGCCAGCTGTTCCAGCTCCTTTTGGCGGGTAGTCAAGAGCATCGCCTGCTCAAGCGAGATCTTCCCCGACCGGAACAAGCGCAGCAGCGAGTGGTTCATCGTCATCATCCCTTCCGCCGTGCTGGTTTGGATGAGGGAGTAGACCTGGGCCAATTCGTTCTTCCGGATCAGGTTCCGGACCGCCGGTGTGGCCTCCATGACCTCCGTGGCCAAAACGCGCCCGGTCCCATCCACCCGGGGAGCCAGCTGCTGGACCAGCACTCCAATCAGCGAGTGGGAAAGCTGGACCCGCACCTGCTGGTGCTGGTCGGGCGGGAAGACGTCGACGATCCGGTTGATCGCCTGCGCGGTGTCGCCGGTGTGCAGGGTGGCCAGGACCAGGTGGCCGGTCTCCGCCAACTGCATCGCCGTCTCAAAGCTCTTCAGGTCCCGCATCTCCCCCACCAGGATCACGTCCGGCGACTGTCGGAAGACATGCCGCAGGGCGCCGGAAAACGATTCCGTGTCCTTGCCCACCTCCCGCTGCTCAATGGTGCAGGTCCCGTGCGAGTGGGTGAACTCGATCGGATCCTCAATGGTCACCACATGGTAGGGCTTGTGACGGTTCAGATGGCCGATCATGGCGGCCAGCGACGTCGATTTCCCGCTGCCGGTCGGGCCGGTCACAATGATCAGGCCGTGCGGGATCATGAGCCACTTCTTGATGATCTCCGGCACGCCCAGCGACTCCAGCGTCGGGATCTCATGGGGGAGCATCCGGACCACCACCCCCACGGCACCCCGCTGGCGGAACACGTTGACGCGGAAGCGGGCCCGGCCCTCCAGGCCGAAGGAGACGTCCAGTTCCGGGTGGGTGGCAAAGCTCTTCCGCTGCTCTTCGGAGAGCATTTCGCATGCCAACCCCCACACCGCCTCGCTCGTCAGCCGCGGCCGGTCTTCCATCGGGCGGAGGTCTCCCACCAGCCGCAGGATGGGCGGCTGGCCCTCCGTGAGGATGAGGTCCGAGGCGTTCTTCTGGATCATCAGCTCCAACAGGTCCTGCAGTCCGCCAGCCATCTTACTCAACCCCCTCCATTTCCGACTGCGTTGAACAAACGCTGAAGGCCTCATCCAGCGTCGTGACCCCCTGGCGGACCTTGCGCAGAGCGCTGTGCAGGAGCGATTGGAGCCCCTCCCGCTGGGCCTGTCGTTTGATCTCGTGCATCTTGGCCCCCTCCGCCAGGAGGGTCTTGATGTTCTCGGACAGGACGAACTGTTCGTAGATCGCGATCCGCCCGAAGTAACCGGTCTGCAGGCAGCGCGCGCATCCCGTCCCGCGGCGGAAGTTCCAGGCCATGCCGTCGGATTTGCCCAGCTGTTCCAGGCGGTGGAGCATCTCGGGGGGAGGCTGCTCCGGGACCGAGCATTCCGGGCAGACCTTCCGCACCAGCCGCTGCGCCATCACCAGCGAAAGGGTGGCGGTCAACAGGTACGGCTCCACCCCCATGTCCGTCAAGCGGCTGAGGGCGGAAACCGCATCGTTGGTGTGAAGGGTGGAGAGGACCAGGTGGCCGGTCAGGGAGGACCGGATGCAGATCTCGGCGGTTTCCAGGTCCCGGATCTCCCCCACCATGATGATGTCCGGGTCCTGGCGCAGGATCGAACGCAGGCCCGCGGCGAAGGTGAGGTTGATGTCCGCCTTGGTCTGAACCTGGATGATCTTGCCCAGCTGGTACTCGACCGGGTCCTCGATGGTCACGATGTTTTTCGTGGGGGTGCGGATGGCGTTCAGGGCGGCGTAAAGGGTGGTGGTCTTGCCCGACCCGGTGGGTCCGGTGAGGATGACCAGGCCATGCGGCAGTTGGAGGACGCGGTTGAAGACCTTCAGCATGTCGGGCTCAAAACCCAGACTCGTCAGGTCCAGGATCAGGGAACCGCGGTCCAGGATCCGGAGGACCAGTTTCTCCCCGTGGATGGTGGGCAGGCAGGAAAGCCGCACGTCGATCGTCTTGTCGAAAACGTTGAACTTGAAGTGCCCGTCTTGGGGGAGCCGGCGCTCGGCGATGTCCAGGTTGGCCAGCAGCTTGATCCGGTTGATGATGGCGTGGAACATGTGCCGGGGAGGGATGGCCTGTTCCCGGAGCTGGCCGTCGACCCGCAGGCGGACCGTGATGGAGGACTCTTCCGGCTCAATGTGGATGTCGCTGGCCCGTTCCCGGACCACCTGCATGAGCAGGAGGTTGACGAACTGAACCACCGGGACGTCCGAGGCCTCGTGCTTGAGCCGCTCCATCGGCGCCGCCGTCTCCACGGAGACCCCGCCGGCCGTGATGCCGTTGGGGGCGGCCTCCCCTTCCAGAAGCCGGTCGATCGACTGGGCGATCCGGGAGGAGGCGTGGTAGGAGCGCTCAATGGCGCGGAGGATGGCCCCTTGGCTGCTGACGACCTTTCGGACGCGGCAGCGGGTTTCCACGCGCACCGCGTCGACCGCCCGGATGTCCAGGGGGTCGGCCATCGCCAGCGTGAGAAGATCCGACCCCTCCTCCTTCTGGATGACCAACACGGTATACCGGCGGGCCATCAATTCCGGGATAAGGTCCACCGCCGCGGGATCCACTTCTTCGTCCTTGGCCAGCGGCGCATAGGACAGGCGGAAATACCCCGCCAGGAAGCGGGCCTGCTGCTCCTCGGTGATAAAACCCAGGGCGACGGCGGTCTCGACGAGCCGCTGCTTGCGCTGGCCCTGGGCCTTCAGGAGCGGCTCCATCTGCTCCGAGCGGATCAGGCCCTCTTTGAGCAGCGCCTCTCCGATCAGCCCCGTCTTTTCAACCAGCTCTTCAGCCATCGTCAGCGCACTTCCACGGGTTTCCGTCGGTCGCTCATGGGCGGCGCCGCTTCGGGGCGCCACTGAATCTTGGTCTTGGGGCCGGGCTCCGCCGGGACAAAGGCCGGCGTCTGGGTGGCCGTCTGCTGCGCCTCCACCACCTCCGCCGTGATGAAGATCAGCAGATCGATCTTCTCGACATCATCGGTGCGGCGCTGGAACAGCCATCCCAGGACCGGGATGCTCCCCAGGAAGGGGACCCGCTGAACCCCACGGACCTTGACGTCCTTCAGGAGACCGCCGATGACGATGGTCTCACCGTCCTTCATCAGGATCTGAGTCTCCGCCTCCCGCGTGATCAGGATGGGATACTCGGCCAGGGTCGTTCCCTCCGGGCTTCGGGCGGCCAGGGTGGAGGTAAAGGAGGTCACCGCCGGGTGGACGATCATGTTGATGTGATGCTCGCCTGCGATCTGCGGGACCACCCGCAGCTGGACCCCGATGTCCTGGTAGTAGTCCAGGGAAGTCACCGTTGTGGTGGAGGTGGTCCCCGCCACGGTGGAGGTCAGGATGGGATACTGGGTTCCCACCAGGATGTTGGCCTCCTGATTGTCCAGGGTGACGATGGAGGGCGCGGAGAGGGTGTTGGCATGGATGTCCTCCTCCAGCGCGTGCAGCAGGATATCGAACTGCGACCCGGTAAGCTTACGGAAGATCAAGCTGAGGCCGGTGTTGAAGGGCGCCACCTCCGAAATCCCCGAGGAGAGGGCCGCGAACGCGGCGGGAGCCGCCAAGCTTCCCAGGCTCTGCCCGCCCGCTCCCAACCGGGTACTCCCGGCGTCCTTGTCGATCGGGATCGTCTCCACCGCCGCCGTGCCGGCCCCTGTCGAGCCCGTGGCGATGTCCAGCCCCAGGTCCCTCAGCCGGTCGCGGTTGACCTCCATGAAGCGAGCCATGATCAGCACCTGCTGTGGCAGGACATCCAGCGAGGCAATCACCTTCTCCACGCGGTCCAGGACGCCCGGGATGTCGGTGACGACAAGGGTCTTTGACTTGGACCGCCTCTCGCCGGATCCCTTGTAGGCCCGGCGGATCCTCCCGCCGCCGGCGGCGGAGGAGCTGTTTATCGCCTGGGCGGTAGAGCCGGCGGAACCGAAGGAGCCGAACTCCCACCCCTTTTGCCCGGTCTCCTCAACGACCTCCACCTTTCCGCGCGGAGAGAGCTGAGCCGCCACGATCGCCTTCAGGTCTCCGGCGTCGCGGTAGAGCAGGCTGAATACCTCCGAGCGCAGCGGTTGAGCCGCGCTGAGATCTCTCAGCTTCTCGATCGGCAGGACGGTGATGATGTCGCCCGAGCGCTCAAACCCGAGCTCATTGGACTTCAGGATGGCGTCCAGCGCCTCGTCCCACTCGACATTCTTCAGCCGGGCGTCAACCGACCCCGTCACGTCCTTGCCGGTCACGATGCTCAGGCCGGTCTGCTCAGCGAAGGCCTCCAGCACCCGCTTGACGTCCGTTCCCTGGACATCCAGCGTGACCCGGGGCTTCTCCCCCGGCGCCGCCGGGTTCGCCTCGGAAACCTGGAGCACCGGCTGGTCCCCTCCCGAAACCGGAGCCAACAGGGTCAGCCCGCCAACCAGAGCCAAAAGACACGACAGCCTTTGGCGCCTCAAAAACGACAGCAAACGGTGGCTCATGGAATTCCTCCTGGTTTCCTAGCGACGAGAAGACGCGCGACGAAACTGAACCGGGTGTCTGCGGGCGTGCCCGTTGCCGTTCCCGTTCTTGCGGCGCATGGCCCTTTTCGAGGAAACGGGCAACGATTCGGGAACAATCTCGAACAGACGGTCGAATGGAAGTTCGGTGATGGTGATGAGCTTCGCGAGAAGGTGGGCAGAGGGCTCATGCCGGGAGGTCAAGAGCTGGCTCACGCACGCCTTGGAAACCCCCAGCTCTTCGGCGAAGCGCACTCTCGAGCAGTCGTAGACAGTCAGCCACGACCGCAGCACGTCGCCGCGGACCACGACGGTCGGAAAACGCATTTCATGTCACCTCTATCGGGGAGCTGCTTTAACAGTCGCTGAAAATACATTCAGCTACACTAAATCAAAAACGCGACCAAACTATACCCTGTCTAAACTTTTGTCAAGAGAAATTTTTTGAGGTCTTTTCGCCTCACCGGTCAGAGTGACAGCTGGGCTAAACAGAAATCGGCGGCGAGGATTGCATGAGACGGCCTAGGCGGGGTGGAGCGACGGGGTGAAGTTAACGGAGAGGCAGGGAGTCGAACCCTGGAGCCACCTTTCAGTGACTACACGATTTCCGGTCGTGCGCTTTCGGCCACTCAGCCACCTCTCCAAAGGTGTTGGAATCAAAAAACCGCGAAGAGAGGAGGAGACTTGAATCCTCGGTCTCTCTAAGTTGCTGAAATTGCTTCAAGTTGCGATTTCTCGACGACAAAACTGTCCGGAAAACATTTTGGTTGGACACCATTGGGTCACAGATTTCGAAAGGATTATCCGAGCGTCGCAAGAAATTCTTTGAGCCCAT
>CAYJUA010000016.1:0-22272 GCA_964373295.1 uncultured Planctomycetia bacterium | reverse complement strand
GCGACGAGCGTTTCTACCACGGCGACACGGTCCTCTGCTCGTTCGGGCCTTCCCGGGAGTTCCTCCTCTGCTACCTTCCGGGGCTCACCGGGCAGGCCCAGGCGGCGCTGCGCCAGCGGTTCGGGGAGCGGGTGATCGAGCTCAGCGAGGAGGACGGTCCGGCCTTCGCGGCGAACAGCTTCCAGGTCACCGTGGATTACCACGGGGAGCGGAAGCATGTCCTTCTCCTCCCGGATGGATCGACGCAGGGGCTGTACGAGCGGGTCTCCGGGCTCGGGGTGATCCCCTTCCCGGTGGATGTGTCCGAGTTCCTGGAGAAGGGCGGCGGGGCGGTCAAGTGCATGCTGCTGGACCTGGGGCTGCTGCCCTGAGCGCCGGCGGCGCGGCGCGCGCCCGCCGGCACGCGATCCGGATGGAGCAGGTGGGCGAGCAGCTCGATCCCGTCCATCAGGCGCGGGCCGGCATGGTGGAAGAAGGCGCCATCCACGGCGTGCACGCGGCCGGCACGGACGGCGGACAGGGCCTCCCAGCCGGGCCGGCCGGTGAGCCGTTTCTTCTCCCGCAGGGTCTGCGGGATCGAGTAGCTGCAGGGCATCACCAGGATCACGCCGGGATCGTACCGGCGCACCTGCTCCCAGCTCAGCCAGACCGAGTTCTTCCCCGGCAGGCCCAGCCCGTCCGCGCCGCCGGCGAGCTCCACCATCTCCGGCACCCAGTGGCCCGAGGCCATCGGCGGCTCCAGCCATTCGCAGCACCAGACGCGCGGCCGCGCCGGCGCGCCGGCCACAAGCTGCCGGACGCGGCGGAGCCGCCGCTCCAGGCCCTCGACCAGTCGCCGCGCCGCGGCCTGCCGGCCGGTGATCTCCCCCAGGCGCGTCATCTCCCCCAGCACCTGCCGGAACCCCTGCGCCTGCAGGGTGACCACGCGCGGGCGGGGCGAGACCTGCTCCAGCGCCTCCTCGACCTCCGGGTGCGAGGCCGCGCAGACCGAGCAGAGGTTCTGCGTGATCACCAGGTCCGGCCGGATCCTCTTCAGCGCCCGGCCGTCCACCTCGAACTGGTGCGCCCCCTGTTCCCGCATCTTCGCCACCGCCTTGTGGATCGCCAGCGAGTCCTGCCTGGCGATCCTCTTCACGCGGCTGCGGACGACGATGGGCTTGGCCGCCGCGTGAGGCGGATACGTGCAGTGCTCGCTCCGGGCCACCACCGAGCGCCCGAGCCCCAGCGCGTACAGCATCTCGGTGGCCGTGGGCAGCAGCGACGCGATTCTCACGGGCGGATCTCTGTTTTCACGCCGTCCTGCTCGGTCAGCATCCGGCGGAGGATCCAGGGCAGGTCCTCCAGCGGCGCCTGCCCGGTGATCAGCAGGTCGCTGCGGACCGCGCCGCGGGCCAGCAGGCCCAGCGACTCCCGGATCGTCTCCGGCGTGTGGTGGAAGGCCGAGAGGAGGGTGAGCTCATCGTAGTGCATCCGGCGGGTGTCCAGCGGGACCTCGGTGCCGGACGGGCAGCCGCCGAAGAGGAGGACGCGGCCGCCGGGCCGCACGACCGAGATCGCCTGCGTCCACGCGGCGGGCCGGCCGACCGCCTCGATGACGAGGTCGGGCCCAAGGCCCTCCGTCGTCTTCTCGCGGATCCGGGCCGCCGGGTCCTCGGTCTCCGCCAGGTTGAGGACGGTCCGGGCGCCGCACGCCTTCGCCACCTCCAGCCGCCGGGCCCCCTTGCCGACGGCGATCACCTGCGCACCCGCGCCGGCGAGGAGCTGGATGAAGAGGAGCCCCACGGGGCCGGTCCCCAGCACCGCCGCGGTCTCCCCGCGGGCCGGCCGCGCCGCCTGCATCCCGCGCACCACGCAGGCCAGCGGCTCGGTGAGCGCCGCCGCCTGGAACGAGAGCCCCTCCGGGATCTCCAGCAGGTTCTCCCGGACGATCCGGGCGGGGATCTTCAGATACTCGGCGTAGGCGCCGTTGACGAACAGCAGGTCCTTGCAGAGGTTCGGCTGGCCCCGCCGGCAGAAGAAGCAGGAGAGGCAGGGGGCGGAGTTGGCGCCGACCACCCGCGCGCCCGGCTTCCACCGCGTGACGCCCGCGCCCACCCGCTCCACCACGCCGGCGTACTCGTGCCCGAACAGGGCGGGGGTGGCTCCCAGCATCTTCGCGTGGGAGCCGCTCCGGAAGACCTTCAAGTCGGTCCCGCAGGTGAGGGCGGCGCGCACACGGATCACCACCTCTCCCGGGCCCGGCTCGGGGAGGGAGACCTCCTCCAGCCGGACATCCTCCTTGCCGTAGAGGACCGCCGCCTTCATGCCGCCCCTCCGTTCACCGGCTTCACCAACACCTTCAGCGACTTCGCCGAGGGGTTCATCGCCACCCGGATCGCCTCGCCGATCTGGTCCAGCCCGAACCGGTGCGTGACCAGCGGCTTCACCTGGATCGCCCGCGTGAAGACCAGGCGGGCCGCCTCCTCCTGCAGGTCCACCGAGGCGCTGTAGCTTCCCACCAGGTCCTTCTCCAGCTTCCCGATGGCCCCGACGTCCACCGGGGCCATCTCCCCCACGCGCGTCTGCGCGAAGAGGACCACTCGGCCGGCCGGCCGCACCGCCTCCAGTGCCGCCTGTACCGCGGCCGCCGGCGCGGCCGCCACCAGCGCGACGTCCGCCCCGCGGGGCGGCTCCCCCTGCTCGGCGCCCAGGCGCCGGGCCATCTCCAGGCGCTCGGCGATCGGGTCGCTCACGAACACCCTCCCGCCGGCCAGGCGGGCCAGCTGCAGCAGGGTCAGCCCCACCGGCCCGGCGCCGAAGATCACGACGGATGTCCCCGGCGCGATCCCCGCTTTCTTGATCCCCTTGAGGCAGGTGTTCACCGGTTCGACGAAGGAGGCCTCCTCGGGGTCCACCCCGTCGGGGATGGGGATCAGGCCGTCCCGGACGATCCAATCCATCACCCGGACGTACTCGGCGAAGCCGCCTCCGGCCGCTTCGAACCCGGCGGTCGTCCCCACGCGCAGGTACTGCGGGCATTGGGCGTACGCCTTCGCGCGGCACAGGGCGCAGACGCGGCAGGGGATGTGGTGGAAGAAGACCGCCCGGTCCCCCTCCTTCCATCGCTTGATGCCGGCCCCCACCGCGGCCACCCGGCCGGCCACCTCGTGGCCGAAGATCCGGGGCGGGGCGAGGTCTCCGTGGGCGATCTTTTTGAGGTCGGTCCCGCAGACCCCGCAGGCCTCCACCCGCAGCAGCACCTCGCCGGGGCCGGGCTGGGGCGTGGGGATCTCCTCGACGCGCACGTCGTTGGGTCCTCGATAGACAGCGGCTTTCATAGAGGTCAGTATATAATACCTCTTTCATGGTGGCGGAGGCGGTGGAGAGAGTGCGTCGGCGGATCGCCGAGGCCGCCCGGCGGGCCGGCCGGGACCCGGGCGGCGTGCGCCTGGTCTGCGTCACCAAGGGCGTCGCCGGGCCCTCTATAGAGGAAGCCATCGCGGCCGGGGCGACCGACCTGGGCGAGAACCGGGTGCAGGAGGCGGCGGCCAAGCGGGCCGAGCTCGGTACCAGGTACGCGGCACCCGGTACCGGGCTGAGGTGGCACATGATCGGCCACCTCCAGCGGAACAAGGCGAAGCTCGCCGCGGAGATGTTCGACGTGGTCCACTCGGCGGACTCCCCGGAGCTCATCCATGCGCTGGACCGGGCTGCATCTGAACGCAGTCTGGAGCTGTTGATTGAGGTGAACATCTCCGGCGAGGCGGCGAAGCACGGCTGCCGGCCGGAGGAGGCGCGGCGGCTGGCCGAAGAGATCCTGCGGTCGAGGAATCTGCGCTGGTCGGGGCTGATGACGATGGCTCCCTTCAGCCGGGACCCCGAGGACTCCCGGTCTCACTTCCGGAAGCTCAGAGAGCTCCGGGATAAGCTTCAGCGGGAGCTCGCGGGCTCGCGGCCCGGTGGCCAAGCCGGGGCGCTGGGCCTCTCGATGG
This sequence comes from uncultured Planctomycetia bacterium, assembly GCA_964373295.1. Taxonomy (GTDB): domain Bacteria; phylum Omnitrophota; class Gorgyraeia; order 1-14-0-20-64-10; family 1-14-0-20-64-10; genus CAYJUA01. The sequence continues at coordinate 18,301 of CAYJUA010000016.1, read as the reverse complement.
GGATGAGCGGGGATTTTGAGGTGGCGGTCGAGGAGGGGGCCACGATGGTGAGGATCGGGACGGCGATCTTCGGATGAAGAAGATCGGGGTCATCGGCTGCGGCAACATGGGGGAGGCACTCCTGCGGGGGATCCTGGCGGCGAAACGGGTGCCTGCTTCCCGCGTGATCTGCTCGGACGCCGATGCGGCCAAGGCCAGGCGCGTGGCGCGGTCGCTCCAGGTCGGGCTGGCCGGCAGCAACGCGGAGCTGGCCGCCCGCTCCGAGGTGGTCCTGCTCGCGGTGAAGCCCCAGCAGATGGAGGAGGTGCTGAAAGAAATCCACCCCTCGGTGGGCAGGTGGACCCTGATCATCTCCATCGCCGCGGGGATCCGCGCCGGCTGGATTGAGAAGCGGGTGGGCTCTTCGGTGCCGGTGGTGCGCGTGATGCCGAACACGCCGGCGCTGGTGGGCGCAGGGATCTCGGCGATCGCGCCGGGCCGGCGCGCCACCGCGGCCCACCTGAAGAGGGCGGAGCGGATCCTGGGAGCGGTGGGGGAGGTGGTGCGCGTGCCGGAGCGGTGGATGGACGCGGTGACGGCGGTGAGCGGCTCCGGGCCGGCCTACTTCTTCCACCTGATGGAGCAGATGACCGCCGCCGGCGTGGAGCTGGGGCTCAAGCCCGAGACGGCCAGGCGGCTGGTGCTGGCCACCGCGGCGGGCGCGGCCAAGCTGGCGGCCGGGGGAGAGGATCCGGGCGCCCTGCGGGCCAGAGTGACCTCGAAGGGCGGGACCACCGAAGCGGCGTTCCGGGTGTTCAGGCGGGGCCGACTCGCGCAGACCCTGCGCGCCGGCATCCGGGCCGCCGCCAGACGATCAAAGGAGCTGAGCCGCTAAATGTTCATCCTGGGGAATCTGCTGAGCGCCCTGGCGCAGCTGCTGGGTGCGGTCTTCACCATCTACACGTGGGTCCTGATCATCCGGGTGCTGATCAGCTGGGTCAGCCCCGACCCGTTCAACCCGGTCGTGCAGTTCCTGATGAAGGCGACCGACCCGGTGCTGGAGCCGCTGCGGAAGGTGATCCCTCCTCTGGGCCCGCTCGACATCTCCCCGATCGTGGCGGTGCTGATCCTGCAGGCCCTCCAGCACTTCCTGATCCGCACCCTGCTGGACCTCAGCTTCCGGATGCGCTGACCGTGGAAGGTGCCAGGTCGACCCGACCCCTTTGGGACCGGCTCGAGGAGACCGCCAGCGCGATCCGCTCCCGCGCCGACGCCGCGCCCCGGATCGGCGTGATCCTGGGGACCGGGCTGGGCGGGCTGGGCGAGCGGATCGAGGGGGCGCAGGCGATCCCCTACGAGTCGGTGCCCCATTTCCCCCGCTCGACGGTGCAGGGGCACAAGGGCCAGCTGGTCCTCGGGCGGATTGGGGGCAAGCCGGTGGTGGTGATGGAGGGCCGGTTCCACGCCTACGAGGGGTACAGCGCGGCCGAGGTGATCTACCCGGTCCGGGTGATGAAGCGGCTGGGGGCGGAGATCCTGATCGCCTCCAACGCCGCCGGCGGGCTGAACCCCTCCCAGAAGACCGGCGACCTGATGCTGATCGCCGACCACATCAACCTGATGGGGGTGAACCCCCTGACCGGCCCGAACGACGAGCGGCTGGGCGTCCGCTTCCCCGACATGTGCGCCCCGTACGACGAGAAGCTCATGGCGCTGGCCGAGGAGGTCGCCCGCCGGGAGAAGATCCGGATGGGGCGGGGGGTCTACGCGGCGGTGGCCGGCCCGAACCTGGAGACACGCGCCGAGTACCGGTTCCTCAGGACGATCGGCGCCGACGCGGTCGGGATGTCCACCGTGCCGGAGGTGATCGCCGCCGTCCACGGCGGGATGCGCGCGCTGGCGGTGAGCTGCATCACCGACCTCTGCATTCCCGAGACGCTCAAGCCCGCCTCGCTGGAGGAGATCCTGAAGGTGGCCGCCGAGGCCGAGCCCAAGCTCACGACGCTGATTTCGAAGCTCATAGAGAAAATCTGAGATTGCTTCGGCCGCCTGCGGCGGCCTCGCAATGACGATGGACTATAAATCTACGCTCAATCTTCCGAAAACGAGCTTCCCCATGAAGGGGGACCTCTCCCAGTTGGAACCGAAGACGCTGGCCCGCTGGGAGAAGGAGTGCCTCTACGGGAAGATCCAGCAGGACCGGGAGGGGGCGCCCCCCTTCATCCTGCACGACGGCCCGCCGTACGCCAACGGCGACATCCACATCGGCCACGCCCTCAATAAGATCCTCAAGGATGTGATCGTCCGCTACCAGGCGATGCGCGGCCGGCGCGCGCCGTACGTGCCCGGCTGGGACTGCCACGGGCTCCCCATCGAGTACGCCCTGATGAAGGAGCTCAAGGTCACCAAGCACCAGGTGGACGTAGTGGAGTTCCGGAAAAAGGCGAGGGGGTACGCCCGCAAGTACGTCGGGGTCCAGCGGGAGCAGTTCAAGCGGCTGGGGGTGATGGGGGACTGGGACAACCCCTACCTCACGCTGGAGCCGGGGTACGTGGCGGCGGCGCTGCGCTCGCTGGCGGAGCTCTGCGAAAAGGGGTTCATCTACCGGGCGCGGCGCCCGGTCAACTGGTGCTGGTCCTGCGAGACGGCGCTGGCCGAGGCGGAGGTGGAATATGAGAGCCACACCTCCCCCTCCGTCTACGTGAAGTTCGAGCTGGAGCCGGAGGCGGCCGCGCGGGTTGCGCCGGCCGGCACGGAGGGCAGCCGCGTTTACCTGGTGGTCTGGACGACGACGCCGTGGACCCTCACCGGCAACGTGGCCGTGGCGGCGCATCCCGATTTCGAGTACGCGGTTCGCAGGGGGCCGGCAGGCGAGGCATGGGTGACGCTGGCCCATCTGCCGGAGGCCGGCCGGAAGGAGATGGGTGTGAGCGATTCCACGCACCCGCCGATGAAGAAGGTCCGCGGGAAGGACCTGGCCGGCTTCTCGTACCGGCATCCCCTGGGGTTGAAGAAGGGGGTGGTGGTCCTGGCCGACTACGTTTCCGCCGAGGACGGCACCGGCCTGGTACACACCGCGCCCGGCTTCGGCGCGGAGGACTACGCGACCGGCAGGCAGTACGGGCTGGAGGTCCTGGCGCCGGTGGATTCCCAGGGGCGGTTCGCCGGCCTGCGCGAGGGGCTCGCCTCCCTGAACGGCACGCAGGTGCAGGAGGCGAACCCGGCGATCGTCGAGCGCCTCCGCAGGGACGGCGCCCTCGTCAAGGAGGCGAAGGTGAAGCACCCGTACCCGCACTGCTGGCGGTGCCGTGAGCCCATCATCTTCCGGGCCACCGCCCAGTGGTTCCTCAAGATCGAGCACAACGACCTGCGGGAGAAGCTCCTCGGGGCGATCGAGAGCGATGTGGAGTGGATCCCGCCGGCCGGGCGGGAGCGGATCACCGGCATGGTCCGGACCCGGCCGGACTGGTGCCTCTCGCGCCAGCGGCTCTGGGGGATCCCGATCCCGGCGGTGATCTGCGCATCGTGCGGCGAGGCGGCGCTGGACCCTCGGGTGATCGAGAAGTTCGCCGCCGCGTGCGAGAGCGACCCCGAGGGGAGCGACCGCTGGTTCAGCGAGCGGGTCAGCCGGTGGCTGCCGGAGCGGTTCGCCTGCCGGTGCGGGTCGAACCAGTTCGACCCGGGCACCGACATCCTCGACGTCTGGTTCGACTCCGGCGTGAGCCACCAGGGGGTCCTGGCCCGGCGCAAGGAGCTGGCGCGGCCGGCCGACCTGTACCTCGAGGGCTCGGACCAGCACCGGGGCTGGTTCCAGGTCTCGCTGATCACCGGCGTCGCCCTGCAGGGGAAGCCGCCGTACCGCGGGGTCCTCACCCACGGCTTCGTGGTGGATGGCGACGGCAGGAAGATGTCCAAGTCGCTGGGCAACGTGATCGCGCCCCAGGAGGTGATCTCCTCGCGGGGGGCGGAGGTGCTCCGGCTCTGGGTGGCCTCCTCGGACTACGCGGAGGACGTGCGGATCTCGCCGGTGATCCTGGAGCAGGTCTCGGAGACCTACCGGAAGATCCGCAACACGCTGCGCTACCTGCTGGCCAACGTCTCCGATTTCCGGCCGGAGGAGACGCCGGCGTCGGCGCTGCAGGGGCTGGACCGATGGATCCTCTGCGAACTGAGGGACCTCGTGCAGGAGGTGACCCTCTCCTACGACGGCTGCGCCTTCCACCGGGTGGTCAAGCGGGTCCACGAGTTCTGCACGGTCCGGCTCTCCAACTTCTACCTCGACGTGGTGAAGGACCGGCTCTACACCGCGCATCCGCGGGACCCCCGGCGGCTGGCGATCCAGCGGGCGCTGTGGGAGATCGCCCGGGCGCTGATCCGCGTGCTGGCTCCGGTCCTGCCGGTGACGGCCGAGGAGGCCTGGGCCGCGTTGGCGCCAGGTACGGGGTTCCGCTCCGTGCACCGGGAGCTGTGGCCGCGGGCGGAGGATCTCCCGGAGGACCGGGCCCTGCAGGAGGAATGGAAGGCCCTGCTGGACCTCCGGGACGCGGCGATGAAACGGCTGGAGCAGGCCAGGGAATCCGGCCTCATCGGGGAGGCCCTGGAGGCGGACCTGGAGGTGGTGGTCCGCGAAGAGGGGCTCTGGAAGTTCCTCAGCCCCCGTCAGAAGGATTTCGAGGCGGCCTGCATCGTCTCCGGGCTCCGCATCGTCCGCGGCGAGGGGAAGGATCCCCCGGTGGAGATGCGGGTGAAGAAGGCGGGCGGCGCCAAGTGCCAGCGCTGCTGGATGCGGCTCTCCACCGTCGGGACCTCGCCGGAGCGCCCGGGCCTGTGCGGCCGCTGCCTGGCCGTCCTGCAAAAACTTCAGGTTGGTGATAAGCTTTAATCGGCCCAAGGGCCGAGGTATAATCGAGGGCTTCAAATGGTCAAGCAAGATTTGGACAAATACAAAAAGCTCCTTCTGAAGAAGAAGGAGGAGATCCTGCGGGCGGTGAAGCACATCGAGCAGGACACGCTGAGCCGCTCCCAGCGGGACTCCTCCGGGGACCTGTCCGGCTACGCCCTGCACATGGCCGACGTCGCCACGGACAGCTACGACCGGGAGTTCTCGCTGGGCCTGGCCTCCAACGGGCAGAGGATCCTCTACGAGATCGACGAGGCCCTGAAGCGGGTGAAGGAGAAGTGCTTCGGCGACTGCCAGACCTGCGAGAAGCCGATCCCGAAAAAGCGGCTGACCGCCATCCCTTATGCTTCGCTCTGCATCGCCTGCCAATCCAAGGAAGAGACCACCCGGCGCCGCATCGGCCCCGGGCCCGGGGCCGGCCCGCTGTCCTCCGCCGCTGAATAGGCAACTCGTCCTCACCGGCCTGCTGGTTTTGCTGGCCGACCAGATCACGAAGGCGCTGGCCCTGCGGTTCCTCTCCTCCGTCCCGACCGTCCCCGTTCTTCCCGGCGTTTTCCACCTGACGCTGGTGGAGAACACCGGCGTGGCCTTTGGGCTGTTCCGCGGGCAGGGGCTCGCGGTGACCCTGGCGACGCTGGCGGTGCTCGCGGGGCTCGGCTGGTCCGCTCTGCACGGCACGCGGCAGCGGCCCAGCCGGTGGACGGTGCTGGGAGTGGGGCTGATCCTCGGCGGGGCGCTGGGCAACCTGGCGGACCGGGCCCGGCTGGGGGCTGTGGTGGATTTCCTGGACTTCCGGGTCTGGCCGGTCTTCAACCTGGCCGATTCCTGCATCACGGTGGGCGCGGCGCTGGTGGCGCTGCAGCTTCTAAGTAAGAGGCACCGCTGATGAGGCGTGCTGTAACGCCCCCCTTGTTGGTATCGGGCACTGAGTACGCATGAGGAGGCGCTGATGCACCCGGTGCTGCTGCGGGTCGGGCCGGTCACGCTGTACAGCTACGGGCTGGCGATCGCCGTCGGCTTCCTCCTGGCGGCGTCGATGGCCGCGCGCCGGGCCCGGGCCGCCGGCATCGACCCGGCCCGCGTCCAGCGGATCGCCCTGATCGGTTTCCTGGCGGGGCTGGCCGGGGGCAGGGTGGCGTTCGTCTTCCTGAACTGGGGGCTGTACCGCTCCGCCCCGCTGGAGATCCTCCGGCTGGACCACGGCGGGCTCGTTTTCTACGGCGGGCTCGCCGCCGGGGTGCTGGCCGGGACGGCGGCGATGCGGGCGATGAAGATGCCGGTGCTGGCCACCCTGGACCTGCTCATGCCGCCGCTGGTCCTGGCCCACGCGGTCGGCCGGATCGGCTGCTTCCTGAACGGCTGCTGCTATGGCAAGCCGACAGCGCTGCCGTGGGGCGTAGTCTTCCCGGCGGACATCCTGTACCGCCATCCCACGCAGCTCTACGAGGCCGCGGCGCTGGCCGTCATCTTCCTGCTCCTTACCCGGCTGAAGAAGAAGGGGCTGCCGGGTGCCCCCTCCCGCACCCTGCCTCTCCCCGCGGGCACGGTCTTCCTCACGTACGGGCTCCTCTATGGCTCATGGCGCTTCCTCGCGGAGTTCCTTCGCGGGGACAACCCGCCGGTCCTGCTGGGACTGACCGGCTTCCAGCTGGCCAGCCTGCCGCTGGCCCTTTTCTGCGCGTGCCTTCTCCTCCTCTGGCGCCGGCGCCCGCGGCAAAGCTGATCCGCCACACCGTCCCGGCGCGGGCGGTCCCGGACCGGCTGGACCGGTACCTCGCCGCGGTGGTGCCGGGCGCCTCCCGCTCCGCCATGCAGCGCCATATAGAGGAAGGCCGCGTGCGGATGGGCCGGCAGAAGCTCAAGTCCTCGCACCGGGTCAGCGCCGGGGAGGAGTATACAATCGAGATCCCGCCGGCCTCCCTGCCGGAGCTCAAGCCGGAGCGGATCCCGCTGGAGATCCTCCACGAGGACGACTTCCTCATGGTGATCGACAAGCCGGCCGGGATGGTGGTGCACCCGGGGGCTGGCCACGCCAGCGGGACGCTGGTCAACGCCCTGCTGGGCCACGCCTCGAAGCTGTCCCGGCGCGGAGGGCCGGAGCGCCTAGGCCTGGTGCACCGGCTGGACAAGGAGACCTCCGGGCTCCTGGTGGTGGCGAAGGACGATGCCACCCACCAGTCGCTGGCCGACCAGTTCGCCGGGCGGACGGTCCTGCGCGTGTACCTCGCCGCGGTGCGGGGCGTGGTCCAGCCGGACGCGGGGACCGTGGAGGCGCCGATCGGCCGGCACCCGCAGGAGCGCAAGCGGATGGCGGTGCGCTACGGCGGGGGCAGGGACTCGCTGACCCGCTGGCGCGTGCTGGAGCGCTTCCCCAAGGCCGGCGCCACGCTGCTCGAGCTCAAGCCCCAGACCGGCCGGATGCACCAGATCCGCGTCCACCTGGCCCACCTGGGCCACCCGATCCTCGGCGACGCCGAGTACGGGGTGCGGGGCGGGTTCACCCGGCAGGCGCTGCACGCCCACCGCCTGGGCTTCCGCCACCCCGGCGCGGAGCAGTGGGTCGAGTTCGTCTCGCCGCTTCCGGCCGACCTCAAGCGCCAGATCGACCAGCTCCGCACGGGTTGACAGGTGATAGTATCATGTGATACTATCAATGTGTGCGACCGCCGTTGGAGCTGACCGAGGCCATGCTGGAGCTGTGCATGGCGATCTCCCGCCTTCTGGGCCAGTACGAGGGCATCCAGCTTCCCAGGCCGGAGCCGATGCTGATCCGGCGGAACCGCATCCGAACCATCCAGTCCAGCCTTGCAATCGAGGGGAACCGCCTGAGCGAGAACCAGGTGACGGCGATCCTGGACCGCAAGCCGGTTGTAGGGCCGGCCCGGGATATCCTTGAGGTCCGAAACGCCATCCGCGCGTATGAGAAACTCCCCCGGTACAAGGTCTATCGGCTGGACTCGCTTCTGGAGGCCCACAGGATCATGATGCAGGGGCTTGTTCCCGACGCGGGGCGCCTGCGGTCGGGAAACGTGGGGATCCTCAAAGGGAGCCGCGTCTCCCATGTCGCTCCCAAGCCGTCCCAGGTCCCCGGCCTGATGCGGGGGCTTTTCGCTTTCGTGAAGGGCGATGAGAGCGTTCACGCGCTGATCCGGTCCTGCGTCTTTCATTACGAATTCGAGTTCATCCATCCCTTCTCGGACGGCAACGGCCGCGTCGGCAGGCTTTGGCAGTCCGCCCTCCTTCTTCATTACCACCCCATCTTTGAATTCACCCCCGTCGAGTCGCTGATCAAGAAGAACCGGGGCGCCTATTACAAGGCCCTTGAGCTCTCAGACAAGAGGGGCCAATCCACCGCGTTTGTCCTTTTCATGCTGGGAACGATCCGGGAATCGCTGGAGGCGCTGCTGCCGGAGCTCCGTCCCGCCGCTGAGACCCCTGAGTCCAGGATTCAAAAGGCCGGGGCGCACTTCCGCAGGAGGTCGTTTTCACGAAAGGACTACGTCCAATTCCATAAGGCGATCTCAACGGCAACCGCCAGCCGCGATCTCTCCCGCGCGGTTAAGCGCGGCCTGCTCAGGAAAACGGGTGATAAAGCGTTGGCGGAATATTCTTTCCTCTGAAGCGCGCTTCCCACCGCCGCCCGGGATCTTGCAAATCGTTTGAGGCTGTGCTAGATTGCACCCAATGCCGAAGCCCAAGGTAAGCACCCTCGTCCTCGTCATCTCGCTGGTCCTGTCGGTCGTGGCCGCCCTCAACTTCTTCGTGGGCCGCAACGCCGAGCGGGCCAAGCGGGTCTGGGCGGAGGACCAGCTCCAGCGGATCACCCGCGCCAAGGAGGCGCTGGAGAAGGAGCGGGACGAGCTGGCCAGCGCCAAGCAGGGGCTGGAGCAGCAGCTCACCGACGCCAGCACCCAGGCCAAGACGGTCGCCGATGAGCTGGCCCAGGAGAAGCGGGCCCGCGAGGCGCTGACCGCGGAGCTGGCGGACGCCCGCGAGCAGGGTGAGGAGGCCAAGGAGCAGATGGACCGGGAGCGTCGGGAGAAGCTCACCCTCACCGAAGACCTCGCCAAGGCCAAGCAGAGCTACCAGGCCCTCAGCAACGAGCTCACCACCCTGCGCCAGGCCAAGGAGGCGCTGGAGAAGCGGGTGAAGGAGATGCTGGCCGCGCGGGCCAAGGAGGCGGAGCGGATCGTGGTGACCCCGCCGCCGGCGCTGTCAGCCCCGGCGGCCGCCCCTCCGGCGCCGAGGGCCCTCACCGGCAAGGTGCTCGTGGTCAACCGGGAGTTCAACTTCGTCGTGGCCAACCTCGGCGCCCGGGATGGCATCCGGGCGGGGTCCCGCTTCGAGATCCTGCGCGGGGGCCAGCGGATCGCCACCGCGGAGGTGGAGAAGATCTACGACAACATGTCCGCGGCGAACCTTCTGCAGGAAGAGAAGAGGCAGGACATCAAAGAGGGAGACGAGGTCCGCCTGATCTCCTGACCGCCCCTGTCTGATCTCCTCGTTCGTCCCGCGAAATCCCTGCAAGGCAGTCTGACCCTCCCCGGCGATAAATCGATCTCGCACCGCGCCATCCTCCTGGGCTCCCTCTGCCGCGGCACCGCGCGGATCACCCACCTTCTCCGGTCGGACGACGTGGGGCGGTCCCGCAAGGCGATGGAGGAGCTGGGCGTCCCGATCCGCGATGAAGGAGGGGCCGTCCTGGTGGAGGGGCGCGGGCCCGAGGCCCTGCGCGCTCCCTCCCGCCCCCTCGAGATGGGGAACTCCGGCACCACGGCGCGCCTCCTCCTGGGGATCCTGGCGGGCCGGCCCATCCAGGCAACCCTGATCGGGGACGAGTCCCTCTCGAAGCGGCCGATGCGCCGCGTCACCGAGCCGTTAGAGAGGATGGGGGCCTCGTTCGAGGGCGCGGACCATCTCCCGCTGACCGTGCGGGGCGGGGCGCTGCGGGGGATCCGGTACTCGCTTCCCGTGGCCAGCGCGCAGGTGAAGTCCGCGGTGCTGCTCGCCGGTCTCTCGGCGGACGGGCCCACCACCGTCGTGGAGCCGGTCCCGACGCGCGACCACACGGAGCGGATGCTGAGGCACCTGGGCGCCCGCGTCCGGACAGCCGGGACCGAGGTGACCGTCGAGCCGGGGGCGCGGCTTCAGGCCAGGGAGCTCGACATCCCCGGCGACATCTCCAGCGCCGCTTTCTTCCTGGCGGCGGCGGCGATCGTGCCGGGCTCCTCGGTCACCGTCCGGGGAGTCGGGCTGAACCCGGCCCGCACCGGCTTCCTCGATATCCTGCGCGCGATGGGCGCCCAGGTGGCCGTGACCCCGGCGCCGGATTCCGGGTGGGAGCCCCGCGGAGATGTCACCATGGTCCATGGGCCGCTCCGCTCGGTCACCCTGGAGCCCTCCGCTGTGCCGGGCGTGATCGACGAGCTCCCGATCCTGATGGTCGCCGCCACCCAAGCGGCGGGGGTGAGCCGGATGAAGGGGCTCGACGAGCTCCGCGTGAAGGAGACCGACCGGATCCAATCGATGGTGCAGGGGCTCACCGCGATGGGGGCCCGGATCCGGGCCGAGGGGGACAGCGTTTTCGTGGAAGGGCCCGCCCGCCTGCGCGGCGCGCGCGTGAGCTCCTTCGCCGACCACCGCACGGCGATGGCCCTGGCGGTGGCGGGGCTCACCGCGGAAGGGGAGACCTCGGTGGAGGGGAGCGAGTGGGTCGGCATCTCCTTCCCGGAGTTCGCCCAGCTCCTCGAGCGCCTCCGGGAAAAGGTGCCAGGTCGACCCGACCCCTTCTGAAGGTTGACACGCCTCTGCGTGGTTGCTACTATACCTTGAACCCACAACCTCAACTAACCAAGGACCCTTTCTCCCTCCGATGGCAGACACGAACGGTCACTGGGGCAGCGAAATGATCGGCGGCGCTCTCGGCCTTTTCTCCAACGATCTCGGGATCGACCTCGGGACGGCCAACACCCTCGTTTACGTGAAGGGACAGGGGATCGTCCTCTGCGAGCCCTCGGTCGTGGCCATCCACCGCGGCTCCGGCGGGGTGCTGGCCGTCGGGGAGGAGGCGAAGAGGATGCTGGGCCGCACGCCCGGCTCCATCCTCGCCATCCGCCCCATGAAGGACGGGGTCATCGCCGATTTCGAGATCACCGAGGCGATGCTGCGCTACTTCATCAAGAAGGTCAACAGCCACCGCGTCCTGGTCCGCCCCCGCATGGTGATCGCGATCCCCTCCGGCATCACCGAGGTGGAGCGCCGGGCCGTGCGCGACTCCGCGCTCCATGCCGGGGCGCGCGAGGTGCACCTGGTGCCCGAGCCCGTGGCCGCGGCGATCGGGGTGGGGCTGCCGATCCACGAGCCGGCTGGCAACATGATCGTGGACATCGGCGGCGGCACCACCGAGATGGCCGTCATCTCCCTCTCCGACATCGTCTTCTCCAAGTCGATCCGCGTCGGCGGCGACGAGATGGACGACGCCATCATCCAGCACATGAAGAAGACGTACAACCTCATGATCGGCGAGCGCACCGCCGAGGAGATCAAGGTGAAGATGGGATCTGCCTACCCCCTGGAGCAGGAGGTCACGATGGAGGTGCGCGGGCGGGACCTGGTGGCGGGGCTCCCCAAGACGGTCACCCTCTCGTCCGAGGAGACCCGCGAGGCGCTGGCCGAGCCGATCGCCCAGATCGTGGAGGCGGTCCGCCTGACGCTGGAGCGGACCCCGCCCGAGCTCTCGGCGGACCTGATCGAGCGGGGCGTGGTGCTGGCCGGCGGCGGGTCGCTCCTCAAGGGGATCGACCGCCTCCTCTCCGAGGAGACCGGCCTGCCGTTCCACCTCGCGGACGACCCGATCACGGCGGTCGCGCTGGGGACCGGCAAGTACCTGAGCGATCTGAAGACGCTCCGGAAGATCACCACCACGCCGGTGTCGCACTGGAACGAGTCGTAGACTAACAACCTGGGTTTTTGATGGTTCGGAAGTTTGAGCGGACCGCCGTGCTGATCGTCCTCGCCGCCTCCCCGTTTTGGCTCCCCGCGATCCCTTCTCCCTGGAGCGGCTCGCTCCGCGGCACGGTGACCAGCTGGATCAAGCCGGGCCTCTACGGCGCCGGGTCGATCCGGGAGGGGTTCGGGGGGCTCTTCACCGGTTTCCTGGAGCTGTTCAGCATCCGGGAGGAGAACCGGCTCCTGCGCGCCCAGCTCCAGGCCCTGCGCGCCCATGAGGAGACCCACCGCGAGCTCCTCGATGAGAATGTCCGGCTCCGGGACCTCATCCAGTTCCGCTTGCAGGCGCCCTGGCGGCTGCGGTCCGCCGAGGTGATCGGGCGGGAGCTGGGCCCCTGGTCGCGCGGCATCCTCCTGGACCGGGGCACGAAGGACGGGATCCGGGCGGGGATGGCGGTGGTGGCACCCAAGGGGCTGGTGGGCCGGATCTCGGAGGCGGGCCCCGACTCCAGCCGCGCGGTGCTCCTCACCGACGCCCACTTCCGCATCACGGCCACGCTCTCCCGGCGGCGGCTGCCGGGCCTGGTCATGGGCGGCGGCGGCCAGTGCCTGCTCACCTACCTGCCGCTGGACCTGGAGCTTGAGGTGGGAGAGCCGGTGCTGACTGCAGGGGGCAAGAGCTTCTGCCCGGAGGGCATCCCGCTTGGGCTCGTGGACCGCGTCTGGAAGGACCCCTCGGAGATGTTCCAGACGGCCCGCATCGAGCCGGCCGCCCCCCTAGGCAGGGTTGAAGAAGTGCTGGTCGTCCTCTCCCCTCCGGAACGGGATTGATCCGCCGCAGCATCCTTTTCTGGGTCCTCCTCTTCTGGGGGACCGATCTCCTGCTGATGGCGCTCCTGCCATCCGCCCGCCTGCTGGTGGATCCGCTCTTTTTCCTGCTGGCGTTCCTCGGGTTCCGCCCCTCGCCGCACCGGTTCCTCTGGCTCCAGGGGATCGGGCTGGGCCTCCTCAAGGACCTCTCCACCGGCGCCCTCTTTGGCGGATGGGCCTGCACCTTCGGAGGGGTCGCCGCGCTCCTGACGGCGGGGAGCCGCTGGGTTGAGATGGAGGACCCTCTGGTCGTGGGCATCTGGGTGGGGGTCCTCGCCGGGCTGACCACGGCGGCCTACGCGCTGCTCCTCTCCCTGGCCGACCCGTTCCTGCAGGGGTTCCATCTCCCGTGGCTGTGGCTGCCCTTTTCCATGGCGGCGCATGGGGCGCTGGCGGTCTGGGGGTTCCCCCGCCTGCGGCGTCTCCTGCGGGTCCGCCCCGCCGTCCCCTAGCGTGCAGATCCGGGTCCTTCAACGGCTGGTCCTCGCGGGGCTCCTCGTCATCTGGCTGGGGCTGTTCAGGGCGCAGGTGGTGGACGGCCCCAAGTACCGCGAGAAGTCGGAGAAGAACCGCGTGCGGCTGATCCACCTGCCGGCCGCCCGCGGGCAGATCCTCGACCGCAACGGCATCCCCCTCGCGAGCGACGAGGTCTCCTTCGAGCTGGCGGTGCTCCCGCAGGAGCTGAAGGACCCGCGGTCGACGTGGGAGCGGCTCGCGGGGTTGGTCGGCTTGCCGGCCGAGGAGCTGGCGGCCCGCTACCGGCGCGGGTTCCACGCAAGGTTTTCGCCGGTGGCCCTGATCCGGGACCTCCGGCCGGAGCTGGCCTTCCGGCTGGAGGAGGAGCGCAACCTGCTCCCCGGCATCGTCGTCCGGCCCGTGCCGCGCCGGCGCTACCCGTTGGGAGCCGCCGTCGGTCCGGTGACCGGCTACCTGGGGCTCATCGCCCCCGAGGAGCTGACCCGCCTGAAGCCCTACGGCTACACCTTCCGGGACCGTGTGGGGAAGGATGGGCTGGAGCAAATTTACGACTCCGCCCTGCGCGGGAAGGACGGGGGCCTCTACGTGGAGGTCAACGCCCAGGGCCGCCTGGTCCAGCAGATGGGGTACCGGCCGCCCCAGCGGGGGAAGCGGATCACCGTCTCCGTGGACAGCCGGCTGCAGAAGATCTGCCATGATCTGCTCCACGGCGGCCGGGGGACGGTGGCGGTCATGGAGATCGCCACCGGCGACCTCCTGGCCCTGGTGAGCGAGCCCAGCTTCGACCCGAACGCCTTCGTCGATTCCACCCGCCACGCCGAGGTGCGCGCTTTCCTGCGCGGCCCGGACCGGCCGATGTTCAACCGGGCCACGCGGGCGATGGTGCCCCCGGGCTCCACGTTCAAGGCGGCGGTGGCGTACGAGGCGCTGAGGGAAGGGAAGATCGACCGCGGGACCGCGTTCACCTGTCCCGGCCATTTTCAGCTGGGAAGCTCGACCTTCCGCTGCTGGCGGGAGGAGGGGCACGGCGCCCAGACCGCGCCCGAGGCGCTCCAGCATTCCTGCAACGTCTTCTTCTACAACACGGGGCGGCGGCTGGGCGCGGTGGGGATCGGACAGGCGGCCCGCCGGTTCCTCCTGGACAGGCCCACGGGCGTTGATCTGCCCCGGGAGGCGGCCGGGTTCGTCCCGGACCCGGAATGGATGCTCCGTGCCCACCGCCAGCCCTGGCAGGAGGGGGACACCGTTTCCTTCGCGATTGGGCAGAGCGCCCTTTCGGTGACGCCGCTGCAGATGCTGAGGATGTTCGCCGCGATCGCCACGGGAGGCAGCGCCCCCCGGCCGCATCTCCTGCTACATGTGGAAGAAGAGCTGGGTACGCATAAGCAAGGGGCGTCCTCTCATTTGCAAGCTGTATCGGGCCGCTCCGTTGGTACCGGGCACTCTGGTACGCGTAAAGATATCGCGCTGGACGCGCGCGCGCTGGGCGCCGTGAAGGACGGCCTCGAGCGGGTCGTCAACAGCGAGACTGGGACCGGCCGCCTGGCCCAGCTGCCCGGAGTCCGGGTGGCGGGGAAGACCGGGACCGCTCAGGTCCCCAGCGGGCCGCCGCACGCCTGGTTCTGCGGCTACGCGCCGGCGGACCGTCCCAAGATCAGCTTTGTTGTCTTCCTGGAGCATGGGGGCAAGGGAGGCCTGCAGGCGGCGCGCCTCGCGGGGAGCCTGCTCGCCTACATGAAAGAGATGGATTACCTTTAGCCCATGTGGGACCGCGCGCGCCTCCGGGGCCTGGACGGGATCTTCCTCCTCAGCGCCCTCCTCCTTCTTGGGCTGGGGCTCCTCTCTCTCTACAGCGCGGCCTTCCAGAGAGCGCAGGAGACCGGGATCAGCTATCTCCAGCGGCAGCTCACGTGGGCGGTGTTCGGCGCCCTGCTGGCGGTCGTCCTGGTCGCCGTCGACTACCACCGCTGGCTGGAGGGGGCGTACCTGCTGTACGGGGTCAACCTCGTCCTGCTGGTCCTCGTGCTGGAGATGGGCGTCGTCCGCGGCGGGGCCCAGCGCTGGCTGACCATCGGCGGGTTCACCGTCCAGCCGTCGGAGTTCGCCAAGATCACCACGATCCTCGCCCTCGCCCGCTTCCTCGGCTCGCGCAAGCGCTCCGAGGGCCCGGGGTGGCAGGCGATCCTGGGGTCACTCGGGCTTTTGCTGGCGCCGGCGGTCCTGATCCTGCGGGAGCCGAACCTGGGCACAGCCACCATCTTCTTCGGCATCGGGCTGGCCATGCTGGTCACCTGGGGCGTCCCCTGGCGGGCCGTGGCGGCCCTGCTGGGGCTGGGGCTGCTGGCCGCGCCCCTGCTGTGGCTGTTCCTCGCGGACTACCAGCGGTCCCGGCTCCTGGTCTTCATGAATCCCAACCTGGACCCCCTGGGGGCCGGCTACACGGTGATCCAGTCGAAGATCGCCGTGGGTTCCGGGGGGCTATGGGGCAAGGGCTGGCTGGCCGGCACCCAGAACCAGCTGAACTTTCTTCCGGAGAGGCACACCGACTTCATCTTCTCGGTGATCGGGGAGGAGTGGGGGATCCTCGGGACCAGCTTCGCACTGGCGCTCTTCGCCCTGGTCTTCCACCGGGGCTTCCTCATCGCGGCTCAAACGCGGGATCCTTACGGCCGCCTGCTCGTGGTGGGGCTCATCACCATGCTGGCCATGCACACCATCGTGAACACCGGGATGACGCTGGGGCTGATGCCGGTGGTGGGGCTGCCGCTGCCCTTCATGAGCTACGGCGGGTCCTGGCTGCTGACCTGCCTCACCGCCGTCGGGATCTGCCTGTCCGTCAGCGTGCGCCGCCCGATCTCTTAAGCAGCACCCGCTCTCCTCAGAAATACCCCTTTCCGCTATCTCCACCGTGCATCTGCCCAATGTGCACTTGTCGCCACCATCTTGCAGAAGTGAGCAGAAGTCAGCCATACTTTCCGTAGGAGGACTCTTGATGGATCGGTTGATGACTATTGAGGAGGTCGCGCAGTGCCTGCGGGTCAGTCGGTTCACCGTCTACCGGCTGGCCAAGGACCAGTTGATCCCCGCGACCAAGGTCGGCCGGCAATGGCGGTTCAACAAGGAGGAGATCGAGCAATGGACAAGAGATCGGTACCGGGCGCCCCAGCCTCCGGCCTGAAAAGAGCGACCCTCATGCCGGGCGGCCTGCGGGAGAGGCTCATGGTGGCCTTCGCCCTGATGTCGGTGCTTCCCCTTCTGGTGCTGGGCTACGTGGTGTCCGGCTACGCCGTCCCAGCGGTGGACAGCTGGGTCGATCTCTCGGTCCTCATCGGGGTAGCCCTGCTGCTCGCCCTGCTCGGCTTCATGGTCGCCACGAAGCTTGTCTTCCCGGTCATCCGTTTGGCCTCGGATGCACAGGCGATCGCCTCGGGGGACACCGAGAGGCATGTCGAGGTCAAGGAGGAGGGTGAGCTCGGCGAGCTGGGGACGGCCTTGAACCGTATGACCGATTGGGCCCGGGAGAACATGGCCCAGCTCAAGGCGTACGGGGAACAGGCGAAGCATCTCAACATGGAGATCAACGAGCGGGTCCTGGCCCTGTCCTATGTGCTGCAGGCGAGCAACCTGATCACCCAATCGGTGAAGCTCCCGGAGGTCCGGTCGTTCATCCTGGAAAAGCTCAGCCAGATGGAGGAGGCCGAGCTGAACTGCGTTCTCGAGCCTCTGCCCGGGCAGGAGGAAACGTTCCTCATCCGGGCGGCCGCAGGCAAGGACCAGGTCCGGGTCGAGCTCCTCCTGAATCGCAAGGTGGTGGCCCCGTGGCTGGCCCATTCGCTGCGCGAGCGCCGGCCCCTGGTGATCGACGACCGCGCCGGCTCCTCCCCCGTGGACAAGGAGTTCCTGGAGAACCTTTTGGGCATGCAGAACATCTTCTGCCAGCCGCTGACCTGCATGGGGAAGCCGGTCGCCCTCCTGGTCTCCGCCAACCGCAGGCCCGCCTTTGTCTTTGAGGAGGAGACCCTGAATCTCCTGAGGGTATTCGCCAAGCAGATGATGATCGCCATCGAGAACGACTTCCTGTCCAAGCGGGCCGCGATGCTGGAAGTCAAGGACGAGCTGACCGGGCTGTACAACGGCGCCTACATCCGCAGCCGGTTGAACGAAGAGGTCTCCCGGGCCGTGCGGTACAACCGGTCGGTCGCCTTCATCCTCTTGAAGATCGACGAATTCCCGGAGCTCCAGGGGGCCCAGGGGGGGGCGGCCGCCGACGAGAAGCTCCTGCGGCAGGTGGGGGATCTCCTCGCCGCCCGCGCCACGGAGGTGGACCGGGTGGGCAGGACCGGCCAGGACGAGTTCGCCATGATCCTGCCGGAGCAGAACAAGCGGGAGGCGATCGAGCTGGCCGAGGAGATCCGGGCGCAGATCGCCGAGATGCGCGCCGCCGCGGGTCCCCGGGCATCCAGCCACACCCTGACGGTGTCGGCGGGCGTCAGCGAGAACCCGATCGACGGGGCCACGGGGCGGGACCTGCTGGCCAAGGCCGTCTCGGCGCTGGAGCAGGCGAAGAGGCAGGGGAAGAACCGGGTCATCGCAGCCTAGAGCGCAAAGGGCCAAAACCATGACGCAGGTGAAGGACGAACGGGTCGACCGGATGCTCCGCCAGATGGTGGAGAGGAACGCCTCTGACCTGCATCTCACGGTAGGGTCTCCGCCCGCCTTCCGGGTGGACGAGGACCTGATTCCCATGGAGCTGCCGCCGCTCAGGCCCGAGGACACGAAGGTCATGGCGTACAGCATCCTCAGCCCCCAGCAGATCGCCACTTTCGAGCGGGAGAGGGAGATGGACATGTCCTTCGGGATGGACGGTTTCGGCCGTTTCCGCGTCAACGTCTTCCTCCAGCGCGGGAGCATCGGCGTCGCCGTCCGCTTGCTGCCCTCCCACATCCGGAACTTCGAGGAGTGCGGCCTCCCGGTCAAGATCATGGAGGGGGTCTGCCAGAGGAAGAAGGGGCTGGCCCTGATCACCGGGGCCACGGGCAGCGGAAAGTCCACCACCCTGGCCTCAATGGTCGGCTGGATCAACGAGCACCGGCGGTGCCACGTCGTCACCATCGAGGACCCCATCGA
>CAYJUA010000015.1:0-22812 GCA_964373295.1 uncultured Planctomycetia bacterium | reverse complement strand
GATTCGGCACCTCGTGCCCCGCTTGAAGGTACAGAGCGAACGGCTCCCCCTCTAGTACACCCGACCATGAATTCTCAGCGGGTTTTCAGACGATGAATCTCTGGTACAATGGCAGTACTCCCCAACCAGGGGAGGGATTGTCTCATGGCACGGGGACCCAAACCGAGTCACCCAGTTCGGTTGACCGCAGAAGAATACGCCCGCCTTCGACACATCGCCCGTTTGCGCAAAGCGCCCCACTCGCAGGTTGTGCGGGCCAAGATTCTGGTGTTGGCCTATGAGCATCCGGACTGGGACAACGGCCTCATCGCTCGAAGGTGTGGTTGCGATGCCTCTACGGTCCGAAAATGGCGCGCATCCAGCCGAGATGGTCCTTGTGTGGAGGAAGCCCCTCGGCCTGGCGGACCACGCTTTTTTTCCCTCAGCGCAGCGAGCCCAGATCACCGCCCTGGCGTGCACCCTCCCGGTTGAATCCGGCCGACCGCTGTCCCGATGGTCGTCTTCGGAGTTGGCCCGCGAGGCGGTCCGGCGAGGCATTGCCTCAGACATGGCGGCCTCCACCGTTCGCAGATGGCTCCGGGAGGAGAAGATCAAGCCCTGGCAGCGCCATTCTTGGCAGAAGTCGACCGACCCGGAGTTCCTCAAGAAGGCAACCGTTGCGCTGAATCTCTACGAGAGGGCTCATGACCTGGCTCAACGGGGAGAGATCGTTGTCTGCGCGGATGAAAAAACCTGCATGCAGGTGTTGACCCTCACCGGCGGCGTCGATCCCGCTCAACCCGGCAAGCCGGTACGTCATGGAGCCCGTTACGTGCGCAAGGGAGTTCTGCATCTGTTCGCGGGGCTGCTCGTCCACACCGGAGAGACGATAGCGTGTTGCTTGCCTCGCAAGCGGTTCGTGGAGTTCCAGACGTTCCTTCAGATGATTTTCCATAGCCTCTGGATCAAGCGCATCCGTGTCCTGCATCTGATCCTGGACAATGGTTCCACCCATGCGCCCAAGCAGATCCGCAGATGGGTTCGGTCGCTGAAGCTTCCCTTCAAAGTCCGCATCCACTGGTTGCCGGTCAACGCCTCCTGGCTGGATCAAGTAGAGATTGTCTTCTCCCCGCTGGAGCGCAAGGTGTTTACGCCCACTCATTTTGCCGATCTCCATGAGCTTGAAAGCAGGGTCATGGCTTACTTCGCCGAACGCAACGTGAAACCCAAACCGATTCAGTGGAGTTACACCTCCGCCATGCTCCGCAAACACTTTTCATCGGCGACTCATCAAAAACCAGCGCTGTGTGCAGCATGAAAAACCCGCTGAGAATTCATGGTCGGGTGTACTAGCGGCGAAGCTGATGGACTCGATGCTCCGGTTGGCAAAGCTCTACGGGGGTTCGCCGTACGCGACCAAGGATATCGAGGGATTTTTCAACACCATGCTCTCCGTTGCCTCCAATGGTCACCAGGGAATCGTGGTGGAGGACATGCTGGCCGGCGGCGCGCCGGCGGACGACTACCTGAACGTCCTCCCGCACCCGGACATGCGGGTGGGAGGGCAGGCCGCGGTCTGGGCGGCCCCCGAGGAGCCCCGGAAGCCGGTCCGGCGGGCTCCGCCGAAGGAGGGAGAACAGCCCGCTCCGAAGGAGGAACCCGAGGGTCCCGAGGTGCTCCCGATCGACGCCGATGTGTCGGAAGATACCCTCTCGTACACGTTCCCGGAGGAGATGAAGGCGACCGATATGACGGCGGTTGCGGTCCTCGAGAAGGGCGGAAAGCTGTCACCCCAATCACAGAAGGTGGTCCCCGAGGATGGAAGGGTTTCCTTTGACAGGTGGAAGGCCTGGGATGAGGCGGACCGGACCCTGATCTACCTGTACGACGACCGGAAGCTCATCGAGCCCGATGGGAAGGGGGCGATCCTGGTGTTGGAGGTGGGCAAACCCAACTACAAGGGCAGGGCGCCCGTCACGGTCATCCGCCGCGGCGCCGCGAAGGATGAGCCCGCTGCGCCTCCCGTGCAGCCCAAGCCGGAACCAAAAGAAGCCAAACCAACAGTGGTTCGCATCCCCGTGGAGGTGACCGATGACACGCTGGAGGTGACCTTGCCGGGGGGCATGAAGGGTTATGCGGTCTCCTACATGAAGACAGACGCCTGGTATGAGCAGGAGGCGGTGGAGATTCCGGAAGGCGGCGTGGTGCAATTTTCCGTGCCGGTCTCACCTCCCCAGCGGCCCGGCTGGGTGAAGGCCAGGGGCCGTAAGGTGGCCATCTTCCGGGATCCGGAGGATGCTCGCGGGGGCCTGCGGGATGCCTTGGTTGAGCTGGATATTGTGAAGCGCGCCGAGGGAGAAGGGTACGAGGTGCGCGTAGTCCGTGGGACCTTGCCGGAAGCCGAACCGGAGCCCGCGCCTGCGCCGTCGGAGATGGAAGAGGCGGAGGCGCCGGTGAACCTGATGGAGCCCCTTGCGGGGGAGGTGGCGAGGAGAAGGTGGCAGATGCCGGTGGTGGTATGGGATCCGCGGGAGTTCCGGAACTATCCCGGATTTTTTGAGCTGGCCGTCAAGAAGGCGGGGGCGACGGCCGTTTGGTTCAGCGGCTCGGTGTTTCTCAACGATCTGACGGAGAGAGAGCGGAAGGAAGTGTTGAAGGATGCGCGCGAGGCCGGCCTGCGCGCGATCGGCTTCATCGACGGGGATCCTTCGTGGCCCGCCAAGCCGGCGGAGGTCAAGGAGTTCTACCGGCGGCTGACCTCCCGGCTCCTCGAGCTGAACGCGGAAGACGTCGGCGACCTGGAGTTTCAGTTTGTCACTGACGTGGAGATGCATACCCGCCGCGATTGGAATGGTAAGCTAGGCCCCTACTTCGATCTCCTGAACAGGGCGATTATTCCGCAGATCATCGGTTTCTCTAAGGCGGCGACGAAAAGATACGGCCGGAACCCGGTGGTGGGCACCTGGCTGTACCGTTTCGAGCCGGAGTCGTACAGGGCCAAGCCGGGGGATGCGCCGCCGGACCACACCACCCTGGCCGGGATGACTTATCACGACACCGGCTCGGCCATTGAGGCCGGTGCTCAGAGGTTCCGGGACCGGGCCCAGGAGGAGGGGACGGGGACGAGGCACATGTTCACGGTCGAGTTCCAGCCCGCGAGTCGGGTGGGAGGATCTCAGCTGACGTTCCACGGGCAAGAAAGACTGGCACCCAGCATCCTGCTGGGAGTTTGCAAACAACAGGCGGATGCCGCTGGGCTGATTCTCCACTTCGGCTCCGTGAAGGAGGCGGATGCGGGCCTGCGAAAGATGACCGGGACGCCGGCGCGCGCCTCACGGCCGGGTTCTCCCGACGTTGAGGCCCCTCAGGGGCCAGCGGTGACTCTGCGGAAGGTGGAGCTTCGAGCGGACGACGGGAAGCTTTCGCTCACGCTCGAGGGAGTCCCTGACGGCGCCTTGGCCAGCGCTTGGGTGGAGAACGACTTGAACGATGAGGCGCACGTCTGGTACATCCAGCCGAGGGCCTATGACACATTCGGGGTCAAGAACGGGAAGGTCGTCTTGGAGAATTCTCGGGGAGGCGATCGCGCCTTCCGATCAGGCCACGTCCGCGTGGTCATTGTAAAGGATGACAAGGCCATGGAGGCCTTTATCGGACGCCTGCGGCGTGAAACCGAACAGACGGCCTTCAACAACAACGACATCCTCAACGTCATTTTAGGAGACAGGGATTTTGTGAAGGATACCGGCATCGTGGTGATCGAGATCACCGCGGAGGACGAGGGCGAGATCCTGAAAGCCGGGCGGGAAGGGGATTCCCCGGATGGATCCACGCGGCGGGACTTTCTGGGGACGGTCGGCGGGATCGGGCTGGGCCTCGCGCTGGGCCCGCCGTCCGTGTTGGCCCAGGCCGAGAAGGACCCAGCCAAGGCGGCCGCGGCGGCGCGTGTCCGCGGCATGGTGGATCAGACGTATTACAACGGGGCAGTCCAGTTTGTGGACCGCCAGCGCATTGCTGGGCGGCCCCGCGTAAAGCCCGGAGGAGCAATCCCGGAAGCGAAGCGGGCGGGCTACCGGAGGGCGCGCGGAATGGAGTTCAGAGGATTCGATCTCAATGGGCTGTATCAGAGCTACCGGCCCGATCCCAGCAACCCGCACTGGGAAGGGCCCGAGGGGGCGGCCCCCATCGCCCAGTATGGGAGGGTATGGATCTACGACACGTCCCTGGGGATCAAGGCGGACATTGGAGCCATCCAGGTGGACTCGGCGGCGAAGCGCAGCCAGGCGGCGGGCCGGCGTCTCCAGCAGGTGCGCGCCGCGGTGAAGGCCCTGGTGGAGCTGGGCAAAGATGAGGAGGCCCTGGGCTTCGAGGGAGGATGGCACTTCTCCTACAACACCGACGGCGACAACTGGATGGACCCCCGCGCGCCGATGGGGAGCACCCTGTGGGGGATCAACGCCATCTACGGGTACGTCGGTTTCGTGCTGGGCTCGAGCGAGGATGCAGAGCTTCGGCGGGAGGCGTTGGCCCACCTGGCATGGGTGAACAACCTTGTCCAGCGGCTGGTTTTCTCCATGCAGGTGATGGACCCGGCGGATCCCAGGGATGGCTTGATCCGGAACATGGTCTACAACAGCCTGATCGACGAAGGGATGTCCCTGGACGATGCGGGCTATCGGCCCTACGAAGGTCAGATCAACCGAAAGGGCGAGCACGCGATCTTCGAGCACAACGCCGACCTCGTCGATGTGTACCGAAACGCCGCCCAGGTCAACGACCTCGCCGGCACGGTGGATGAGCGCTTCCGAAGCGCCCGGTTCAAGCGGGAATTCCGAGACAAGCTCCCCGAGCGGCACGAGCGGGTCTTGAATGCCCTCTGGGAAAAAGGCTGGGTTGGGGACCACTTTGTCACCGCCATGGAGCCAGACGGGACCCTGAACACCTCCGTGGCCATTGACAATAACACCTGGGTCGCAGGCGTTTTCCTGCCGTACGATGAGGATCGGGTCTGGGAGTCCATTGACTACGTGTGGAATGAGTTTCGAACGCGCGGCCGGGATGGGAACGTGGCCCAACGGGCCGGGGACCTGGTCCTGGATGACGTGCCGGCGACAGGCCATGCGGCGCTTCGGAAGCACGCGGACAAAGAGATTGCGGCGGTTTACTTCTTCGGGCAGGATTTCAAGGACCCGTACGTGGACGTTCCCGCGGACCGGCGGCACAAGTTGGTGGAGCTGATCCAGCCGGAAGCCACCGAGGGGTATCGGGATCTGCTGATCCGTGTGGCGCTGACCACCCAGGATCCCGAACGGCGTGAGGAGGCCCTGCGCCGGGCAGAGCTGATCACCGAAACACTCAAGATCCTTCGCGAGATCTACGGCGGTCTGCCGTACGCCACCCGCTACATTCCCGATCTCATGAGCACCCTTCAGGGGATGGCCGCTGAGGGAAGCACGGCCGTCGTCTCGGCCCGAGCCCAGGGTGCGCGCGTGGACCTGATCGGGGCCGATCCGCCAGCGGATTTCACCTTCCAGGGCCGGAAATCGGGCGAGGCCGCACCGCCGGGCGCAAAGCCCCTGCCCAAGCCGAAGCCGGAGGTCGAACCCAAGCCGGAGGCCCCAGCGGAGCTGGGCGCCGCCGTCGTGGGGGACCTCAAGGCCGGCACTCTGACACTCCAGCTGGACATCCCCGAGGATTTGCAGGGCAAGTCCCTGGTGGCCATCGCGTTCGTCAAAACAGACATCTGGTATCCGCAGCCCTCCCTCAGGCCGGCTGACGCGATAAAGAAGGTCAGCAGAAAGAACGGGCAGGTGACCTTGACGACCAACGCAAGCCGATCCCCGTTCATCGGAGGCAAAACCGTCGGCCGCGCTGTGGCGGTCTTCGAAAGCGCAAAGAAGGCCGAGGAGTTCCTCAAGGCATACGAGACGGAGGGGTACCGGGCGGTCAACGACCACGCCGTCCGAGTCTTCCTGATCGACGAGGAGAAGAAGGTAACCGCAACCGACCGCCTGGCATTCCGCCCTGCGGTGGACAGCATCTTCTATAACCTCACCTCCTCCCGCGGCCCGATGGTGCATGTGGGTCCCAGCTCACCGGCGTTCCTGGCGGCCCAGCGACCCGCGGACCCCGAGCTCTTGGCGCGAGCCTCCGTGCCTACAGCTCGGGATCGTGCAACCGCCGGCCTGGCTGAGGTTGGTGCGGGAGCGGTGGCCGTGGCGGAGCTGCCGCCTGAAATGGAAGAGCCGGCGGTGGATGAGCGACTGGCGCGGGGCGGATGGGCCCTGGGTTCTGTGCAGGTGAGCAGCGTGAAAGAGACCGTTCAGGGGCACATCCTCTACAACGATGCCACGTTGGCCGCCCTGTTCTTCCTTCACGTGCCGGATCTGCGTTCCCCCAACGTTGCGGTGGTGGATCCCCTCCGTTTGGAGCAGCTGCGGGCCATCGCAGCGAGCGCCGGTTTCTCGCGGGACGAGATTGAGGCGTGGGAGGACCAATACGTCGTTCCCTACAATCCGGAGATTCGAGGTGACGTGGTGGAACGGGCAACCCAAGTGGCAAAGGCCCGGATCGCCACGCTTCTTGGCCAAAGTGAGGATGAGTTTGAGCCGCTCCTTGTTTTCCGGCTTTCCGAAGTGCTTTCGGAGTTCGGCCTCCAGCTGGAGGCCCTGCTGAAATCGTTTGGATTCACCCTGCAGAACGGCGCCTTAGACAATCGCGTCCTGAAGGCGCTGTACGAGGCTGCGCAAGCGTAAGCCCCCCTCGCTTCCGACTCCTGCCTGGATTCGCCGTCTTGAGGTTGACTTCTGTGTAGCAGTAATGTAGACTTATCGTAGGAAAGGAGGGTGCCGATGAAATTCGTGCCAGTACGGGAATTCCGCCTGCATCCGGGGGAGGTATGGAAGAAGCTCAAGGACGAGCAGGAGCTGGTGCTGACCTCCAGGGGCAAGCCGGTGGGACTGCTGACCCCGCTGGACGAGGCCAACTTCGAGAGGACGCTGCGGGTCTGGCGCCAGGCCCGTGGGATGGAGGCCTTGGCCGAGCTTCAGGAGGAGGCGAAGAAAAAGGGCCTGGACCGGCTGAGTTCCGCCCGGATTGATGCGGAGATCCGCCGGATTCGAGCGGGGAAACGGGCCGGGCCGCCCGCCTGATGCGGGTTGTTCTGGACACCAACGTGCTGGTTTCGGCTGTCCTTACTCCGGGTGGATTGGCCCACCAAGTGGTTCAGATGGTTCTGCGCGGAGATCTTCAGCTTTGCGTGGACGGCCGCATTGTGGACGAGTACCGAGAGGTCCTCACGCGGGGAAAGTTCGGATTTCCGCCCCGGTTAACGGGGATGTTCCTGGGGTCGCTTTTGGAAGAGGCCCAGCAGGTCTTGCCGACACCAGTTTCAGGCAGATTCCCGGACGATTCGGACCGGGCTTTCGTTGAGGTTGCCCTGGCTGGGCAAGCGGAGGCGTTGATCACCGGCAATGTGCGGCACTTTCGTCTCCCCCAGACCCGGGGGATTGCCGTCAAGACCCCCAGCGAGTTCTTGACGTGGTGGAGACAGAAGTAAACCCGCAGTTTGTTGTGATAAACTGATTTTTCCAATGCCAAGGCAGTCGTTTCATCGCGCCCGTGTTCACTCGCTGAACGGCCATGCCCGCTTGCCGGATCGGCGCGGCCGGTTCGGGCCGTTCGGCGGGCAGTTCGTGCCGGAGACGCTGATGGCGGCGCTGGCCGAGCTGGAGCAGGAATACCGCGCGGCCCGACGGGACCGCCGGTTCCGGCGGGAGCTGGGGACGCTGCTCGCCGACTACGCCGGCCGGCCCACGCCCCTGTACGCGGCGCGCGGGTTGAGCCGGCGCCTGGGCCGGGGGCTCCGCGTCTACCTGAAGCGGGAGGACCTGCTCCACACCGGGGCCCACAAGATCAACAACACGCTGGGGCAGGGCCTGCTGGCGAAGAGGATGGGCAAGCCGCGCGTGATCGCCGAGACCGGCGCGGGCCAGCACGGGGTGGCGGCCGCGACCGTGGCGGCGCTGCTGGGCCTGCAGTGCGACGTCTACATGGGTACCACCGACATGGAGCGCCAGCGGCTGAACGTCTTCCGGATGCGGATGCTGGGAGCCCGGGTCCTCCCGGTCGCCAGCGGCACGAAGACGCTCAAGGACGCCTGCAACGAGGCGATCCGCGACTGGGTCACGAACGTCCGGGGCACGCATTACATCCTCGGGTCGGTGGTGGGCCCGCACCCCTACCCGATGATGGTGCGGGACTTCCAGTCGGTGATCGGGACCGAGGCCCGCCGGCAGATCCGGCGGCAGGCCAAGCGCCTGCCCGGCCTCATCGTAGCCTGCGTGGGGGGCGGCTCCAACGCCATGGGGATCTTCCACCCTTTCCGCGGGGACCGCGCCGTGCGGCTGGTCGGGGTCGAGGCCGCGGGCGAGGGGCTGAACACCGGCCGACACGCGGCGACCCTGTGCCGCGGGACGCCGGGCGTCCTGCACGGGGCCAAGTCGTACCTCCTGCAGGACAGCGCCGGCCAGGTGGCCGAGACCCACTCCATCTCGGCCGGGCTGGATTATCCCGGCGTCGGGCCGGAGCACTCCTTCTACCGGCTGACCGGCCGGGCCGAGTACCACGCGGTGACCGACGGGACGGCGCTGGAGGGTTTCCGGCTCCTGGCCCGGACCGAGGGGATCCTGCCGGCGCTGGAGCCGGCGCACGCCATCGGGTGGCTGGCCCATTCGGCCGCGCGGATCCCGCGGGGATCCGTGGTGCTGGTCTGCCTGTCGGGCCGGGGCGACAAGGACGTGGAGGTGGTCGCCCGGGCGCTGTTGCGAAAATGAGCTGCCGGATTCAGGCCGCGTTCGCCCTCCTTGCCCGGCGGAGGGAGAAGGCCCTCATCGGGTACCTCACGGTCGGCTTCCCGACGCTGAAGATGCTCCCGGCGCTGGTGGCCGGCTGCGTGGAGGGCGGCATGGACCTGCTGGAGCTGGGGATCCCCTTCTCCGACCCGTTGGCGGACGGCCCCACGATCCAGGCGGCCTCACAACGCGCGCTGGCCCAGGGGGTGACGCCGGCGCGGGTCCTGCGCGAGGTGCGGAATTTGAGGCAGCGCGGGGTGGAGCTGCCCATCCTTCTGATGACGTACTACAATCCGGTCCTGCGCTATGGCCTTGAGCGCTTCTGCCGGGAGAGCGCCGCCAGCGGGGTGGACGGGGTCATCGTCCCGGACCTGCCGCCGGAGGAGGCGGCGGAGCTTCTGTCCGCGGCCCACCCGGCGGGGCTGGCCACGGTCTTCCTGGCCGCGCCGACCAGCTCGCGGGAGCGCCTGAAAAGGATCGTCCGCTCTTCCAGCGGTTTCGTCTATTATGTCTCTTTGACCGGCGTGACCGGGGCCCGCAGAAAGCTGCCCAGGGAGGTGAGGGGGCAGGTCCGGGCCATCCGGCGGATGACCCGGCTGCCGGTCTGCGTGGGCTTCGGGGTATCGCGCGCGGAGCAGGTGAAGGAGCTGGCCGGTTTCGCGGACGGCGTCATCGTCGGCTCGGCGCTGCTGGACCGCGTCGGCCGGTCGGGCGGGACCGCATCGGCCAAGGTGAGGGATTTCGTGCGGGGGTTGAAGAGGGCATGCCGGTGACACCGAAGCTGTGGGCGATCATCATGGCGGGCGGCAGCGGCGAGCGCCTGTGGCCGCTGTCCCGGCGGAGCCACCCCAAGCAGACGCTCCGGCTGGGGTACGCGCGCTCTCTGCTCCAGGTGACCGCGGACCGCCTGCGCGAGATCGTCCCGCCCCATCGGACGGTGGTGGTGACCACGAAGAACCAGGCGGCCCTGGTCCGGGACCAGCTCCCCGGCATCCGGGAGAGGCATTTCCTCGTGGAGCCGGCCTCCCGCAACACGGCGGCGGCGGTGGGCCTGGGCACCGTCACGATCCTCGAGGAAGACCCGGACGCTGTGATCGTGACGGTCCCCGCGGACCACGTGATCCGGCCGGAGGAGAAATTCCACCGCACGATCCGCAAGGCGGCGGCGCTGGCCGTGGCGCGGGAGGGGCTGGTCTGCTTAGGCGTCAAGCCGACCTACCCGGCCACCGGCTTCGGCTACATCCAGCCGACGGGGGCGCTGGTCGGCCCCGGCGGCTACCGGGTGGGGCGCTTCATCGAGAAGCCGGAGCTGAAGGCGGCCAAGCGGCTGGTCCGCCGGCCCAGGATCTACTGGAACGGCGGCATCTTCTGCTGGCGTGGGCGGACGATCATGGCGGCGATCCGGCAGTGGCTGCCGGCCCTCCACAGCGGATTGGAGGCGATCCGGCGGAAGGCCGGCGCGCCGGGAAGCGGGGTGCGGCTCCAGGAGCTGTACGCCCGCCTGCCCAGCATCTCGATTGACGTCGGCGTCATGGAGAGGTCGCGCAACGCCTGGGTGGTCCCCGCCGATTTCTCGTGGGACGACGTCGGCTCGTGGAACAGCCTCGGCTTCCTCCACGGCGCGGATCCGGCCGGCAACGTGGTGCTCGGTGCCCACCTGGGGCTTGAGACCGCCGGCTCGATCGTGGTCGGCGAGCCGGACCACCTGGTGGCCACGGCCGGGGTGAAGGACATGATCATCGTCCACACGCCGGATGCCACCCTGGTCTGCCACAAGACGCAGGCGCAGGCGGTGCGGAAGATCGTGGCTCAGCTGGCCGCCTCGCCCCGCTGGAAGCGGGTGCTGTGACGAGAGCGCCGCTCCCGCGGATCGGCCGGCAGGCCTACCACCGGACGGAGTTGGCCAACGGCCTGCGGATCTTGAGCGCCCCGAGGCCGGAGGCGGAGTCGGTCTCCATCGGGTTCTGGGTCGGGGTCGGCGGGCGGTACGAGAGCGCCCGCCTGAGCGGCATCTCCCATTTCATGGAGCACCTCCTCTTCAAGGGGACGCGCAGCCGCTCCTCCCGCCAGATCAAGGAGGCGATCGAGGGGTCGGGCGGCTCCATCAACGCCTTCACCGATGAGGAGTTCACCTGCGCCCTGGCCAAGGTCCAGCCGAAGAACCTGGAGCTGGCGGCGGAGATCTTAAGCGACATGGTCCGCCAGCCGTCGCTGGACCCGAAGGAGATCGAGCGGGAGCGGTCGGTCGTGCTGGAGGAGATCCGGATGTACCGGGACCTGCCGGCGCAGTTCGTGCAGGAGATGCTGAACAAGCTCCTTTGGCCCAACCACCCGCTCGGGCGGGACGTGGCCGGCACGCCGGAATCCCTGCGCCGGATCCGCCGGCGGGACCTGGTCGGCTTCCAGAGGCGTTTCTACGCCCCGCGCAACATCGTGGTGGCGGCCTGCGGCCGGCTGAGCCACCGGGCCCTGGTCGAGCAGGTCACTCGCCTGTGGGAGAAGGTGCCGCCGGGGACCCGCCCGGCCTTCCGGCGGGCGGTCCAGCGCCAGCGCAAGCCGCGCCTGCGGGTGGAGGCCAAGGAGACCGAGCAGACCCATTTCTCGCTGGGGTTCCACGCCTTCCCGCGGGACCACCCGCAGGTGCACGCCCTTTCGCTGCTCAACGTGGCGCTGGGAGGGAACATGTCCTCCCGGCTGTTCCAGCGGGTCCGGGAGGACCGGGGCCTGGCGTACGAGATCGGATCCCAGGTGAAGCGCTACCGGGACACCGGCCTCTTCGGCGTCAGCGCTGGGGTGGAGCACAAGCAGCTGGCGCCTTGCCTGCGGGTCGTCCTGCGGGAGCTCCAGCGCCTCCGCCGGGAGCCGGTCTCGCCGAAGGAGTTCGACCAGACCGCGGAGTACCTGACCGGGCAGATCCTCTTCGCGCTGGAGGACACGATGGAGCACATGTGCTGGATGGGCGAATCGGAGATGCTTCTCGGCCGGGTGGAGCCGGTGGAGGTGATCCTGGACCAGATCGCCCAGGTGAAGCGCTCGGATCTGACCCGGGCGGCCCGCGCCCTGATCCGGCCGGAGCACCTGTCGCTGGCGGTGATCGGGCCGGTCAAGCCGCCGGCCCTCCGGCAGGTCGAGCGCCTGCTGGCGGCATGATAAGCGCGGCGCTCCCGGTCCTCGTCGCCCCTTCGATCCTGGCGGGCGATTTCGGGCGGCTGGGGGAGGAGACCCGCCGGATGGAGCAGGCCGGCGCCGACTGGATCCACCTGGACGTGATGGACGGCCACTTCGTTCCGAACCTCACCATCGGACCGCAGGTGGTGCAGGCCCTGCGCCCGGTGACGAAGCTCCCGCTGGACGTGCACCTCATGATCGAGAACCCGGGCCGATACATCCCTCTCTTCGTGAAGGCCGGCGCCAACCGGATCACCTTCCACGCCGAGGCGGTGAAGGACGCGAGGCCGGTGGTCCGGCAAATCCGGGAGCTCGGGGCGAAGGTGGGGATCGCCCTCCGGCCGCAGACCGGGATTGAGGCGCTCCGTCCGGTGCTGGAGGAGATCGACCTGGCCCTCCTCATGACGGTGAACCCCGGCTTCGGCGGGCAGGAGTTCATGCCGGAGGTGCTCCCCAAGATCGAGCAGCTCCGGAAGCTCTACGCGAAGCACATCCAAGTGGACGGCGGGATCAACCGGGAAACGGCCGCCTCCACGCGCTCCGCCGGAGCGGATGTGATGGTGGCCGGCACCTACCTCTTCCGCGCCGCGGATCCCCGCCAGGCGGTCGCGGCCCTCCGGGGACAGGTCGGAGACCTGTCCCCATGATAGGCAGGCCTGTCCCCATAAAGTTCGGGACCGACGGGTGGCGCTCGCTGGTGGCGGAGGATTTCACGCTGCCCAACGTGCGGGCGGTGACGCAGGCGACCGCGTCGTATCTGAAGAGACACCCTGCGAAGGGCCGCGCCCGCGCGGTGATTGTGGGCTACGACACCCGGCCCCTGGGGGACCGGTTCGCCGAGGCGGTGGCCGAGGTGCTCGCAGGCAACGGCTTCAAGGTCCTGCTCACCCGGACGCCGGTGCCCACGCCGGCGATCAGCAACTCGATCCGGGAATTCAAGCTGCAGGGCGGCGTCGTGGTCACGGCCAGCCACAATCCCTTCACGTACAACGGCTTCAAGTTCAAGCCGTTCTACGGCGGACCGGCCGAGCCGGAGATGACCCGTTGGATCGAGGGCCGCCTCTTCCGCGAGCCGGTCCGCCGTGTCCCGCTGGAGGAGGCGCTGGCCAAGGGGAATGTGAGGATGATCGACCTGGCGCCGAAGTACATGAGCTTCCTCAAGGGCTACGTCCGGTTGCCGGTGATCAAGCGGGCCAGGTTCCGGATCGCGTACGAGCCGATGCGGGGCGCGGGGCAGGACCTCCTGCAGAGGTGCGTCGCCGGCAGCCGGCTGGAGATCCTGCCGGTCCCGCACGAGGCGCTCCTGCGCAGCAGCTACCGGCCGGAGCCGGTGGGGGAGCACCTCCGGGAGCTTTCCCGGCTGGTCCGCTCGGCCCGGTGCGACGTGGGGCTGGCCACCGACGGCGACGCCGACCGCCTCGGGGTGGTCGGCCCGGACGGAAAATTCATCAGCTCGCAGGAGACGATGGCCCTGCTCCTGTGGCACCTGCTGGAGGACCGGGGCTGGCGGGGCATGGTGGTCTCGACCGTCTCCGGCACCAACCTGCTGGAGCGGATCACCGGTGCGTACGGCGTGCCCCTGCGGCGCACGCCGGTCGGCTTCAAGCACATCGCCCGGCTCATGCGCACGGAGAAGGTGCTCTTCGGCGGGGAGGAGTCGGGCGGGTTCGGCTTCCGCGGATGCGTGCCGGAGAGGGACGGCCTGCTGGCCGGGCTCCTGCTCCTCGAGATGATGGCGATGCGCCGCAAGGACCTCGGCCGGATCCTCCGGGAGATGCGGGCTCGCTTCGGCCGCTGGCATTTCGAGCGGGTGGACCTCGAGCTCGACCGGCCGCTGGCGATGGACCGGCTGACCCGCTGGGCCGCGCGGAACAGGAAGGACCTCCGGGTGGGCGGCAACCGCGCCCGGGAGGTGCTGACGATGGACGGGGCCAAGATCATCCTCCAGGACGGGAGCTGGCTGCTCCTGCGGCCTTCCGGCACCGAGCCGCTCCTGCGGATCTACTCCGAGGCGGCCACCGAGGCCCGGCTCCGGCGGATGATCCGCGCCGGCCGGGAGGTCGGTCGCCGGATCATGGCCGACGGGCGATAGGACCGGCGGGAGCATGGACCAGCGGCATATCCGGAACCTCTGCATCATCGCGCACATCGACCACGGGAAATCCACCCTGGCCGACCGGCTCCTCCTCTTTACCGGGGCCATCACCCAGCGGGAGTTCCGCGTCCAGATGCTCGACGACATGGACCTCGAGCGGGAGCGGGGCATCACCATCAAGGCCTCCGCGGTCCGGATGGCCTACACCGCCAAGGACGGCGCCGCCTACATGCTGAACCTCATCGACACCCCCGGCCACGTGGACTTCTCCTATGAGGTCGCCAAGTCCCTCCGCGCCTGCGAAGGGGGCCTGCTCGTCGTGGACGCCGCGCAGGGGGTGGAGGCGCAGACCGTGGCCAACCTGTACCAGGCGCGGGAGGTGGGGCTCAAGATGATCCCGGTCATCAACAAGATCGACCTGCCCACCGCGCAGATCGACCGGGTCAAGGAGGAGCTGAAGGCGACCCTGCAGGTCACCGACGAGCCGGCCCTGGCCAGCGCCAAGGAGGGGACCGGCGTGGAGGACCTGCTGGAGAGGATCGTCCGGGATCTGCCCCCTCCCGGCGGTTCCGTGGATGCCCCTCTGCAGGCGCTGGTCTTCGACTCGGTCTTCGATCCGTATCGCGGAGTGGTTGTCTACGTCCGGCTCTTCAACGGCTCGATCCGGCCGGGCGACACGATCCGCCTGATGCGCCAGAAGGATTCGTACGAGGTGCAGGAGGTGGGGATCTTCGCCCCCAAGGCGCAGAAGCAGGATTCCCTCTCCTGCGGGGAGGTGGGGTACCTCACCTGCAACATCAAGGACCCGCGCCACGTCCACGCCGGCGAGACGGTCACCCACGAGAACCGGCCGGCGGCCGAGCCCCTGCCGGGCTACCGGCCGGCGCGGCCGCTGGTCTTCTGCGGGATCTACCCGGTCAACCCGGCCGACTTCGAGCTGCTGCGGGACTGCATCCCCAAGCTCCAGCTCTCCGACGCCTCCTTCGAGGCGCAGATCGAGAACTCCAGCTCCTTCGGGATGGGCTACCGCTGCGGCTTCCTCGGCCTCCTCCACATGGAGATCATCCAGGAGCGGCTGGAGCGGGAGTTCGGCCTCAGCCTGGTGGCGACCACCCCCAGCGTCGTCTACCGGGTGGTCCTCAACAACGGCGAGACGCAGGAGATCGAGAACCCGACGAAGCTGCCCCCGCTCGGCTCCATCCGGCGGATCGAGGAGCCGCTGATCAAGGCCTTCCTCATCGCCCCTTCCTGGGCGCTGGGGGCGGTGATGCAGCTGGCCACCGGCCGCCGGGGAGTCTACCGCTCCACTGAGTACCTGGGGCCGGACCGGGCGATGCTGGTCTACGAGCTTCCCCTGTCGGAGGTGCTGGTGGACTTCCACGACCGGCTGAAGTCGGCCACGAAGGGATACGGGTCGATGGACTACGAGCTATTCGGCTACCGGGAAGCGGAGTTGGTCAAGCTGGAGATTTTGCTCAACGGCGCCCCCTGCGACCCGCTGGCCTGCATCGTCCCCAAGGAGAAGGCGTACCCGAAAGGGAAGGAGCTGGTGGAGAAGCTCAAGGAGGTGATCCCCCAGCAGCTCTACGAGGTGGCGATCCAGGCGGCGGTCGGGGCGAGGGTGATCGCCCGCGAGACGGTGCGGCCCCAGGGCAAGAACGTCACGGCGAAATGCTACGGCGGCGACATCACCCGGAAGAGGAAGCTGTGGGAAAAACAGAAGGAAGGGAAGAAGCGGATGAAGACGTTCGGGAAGGTGCAGCTGCCCCAGGAGGCGTTCATGGCGATCCTCAAGGTGTCGTGACGGAAGAGGCCGCGACGCCGGCGCCGAAGCCCAAATCGGCCTTCCGCGAGTACGCGGAATCGCTGGTCGTCGCCGTCCTCCTGGCGCTGGTCGTGCGGACCTTCTTCGTCCAGGCCTTCAAGATCCCCACCGGCTCGATGCGCCCCACGCTGCTCGAAGGGGACCGGATCCTCGTCGACAAGGTCACGTACGGGATCAAGATCCCGCTCACCTCCTGGCGCCTGCCGGACATCCGCCCCCCGCGGCGGGGGGACCTGGTGGTCTTCCGGGCGGTGGACGACCCGCGCCGGGATTTCATCAAGCGGCTGGCGGCCGTGGGCGGGGACACGCTGGAGATCCGGGACCTGCGGCTCTGGATCAACGGCCGGCCGCTGACCGAGCCCAGCATGTTCCGGGAGATGGTCTACTACAACCGGGGGACCTTCGGCCAGGAGGGCCACCCGACCAAGGTCCCGGCGGGGCATTACTTCTTCCTCGGGGACAACTCGGCCAGCTCCCGGGATTCCCGGTACTGGGGGTTCCTCCCGGAGTCGAACGTCATCGGCCGGGCGTTCGTCATCTACTGGCCGCCGAGGAGGGTCCGCGGGCTCAAGTGAGGTTGATTTTCGGCTGCACGCTGTGATATCCCATAGGGAGGAGGTTACCCCACAAATGAAGAACACAATGGCGGTTGCACTGCTTGGCTTTTTGGTCACAGGATGCGCCACGGCCACCCCGACGCAGAAGGGGGCGGTGGCTGGTTCGGCGATCGGCGCCGGGCTCGGGGCGATCATCGGGCACCAGTCCGGCGACACCGGCAAGGGCGCCCTGATCGGCGCGGCGGCCGGCGGCTTAGGCGGCGCGCTCATCGGTGACGCAGCGGCGACGAAGTTTTGCCCCACCTGCGGACGGGACAGCTTCGGCGACCAGACCCACTGCGCGCTGGACGGCACGCCCCTGAGAACCAAGGGGGCGCCCCCGCAGGCGGAGCAGCAGCAGGGCGCGCAGGCCGATCTGCCCAAGTTCTGCTCGGACTGCGGCAAGAGCTACGCCGAGAACGCCACCTACTGCTCCGAAGATGGCACGGCCCTGAAGTCGAAGAAGTAAGAGCCGGCTTGAGGCGGGGGCAGCGGGGGTGAGCCTCGCCAACAAGCTCTCCCTGTTCCGGATCCTGCTGGTGCCGGCGTTCGTCGCCTGCTTGCTCTATTACCGGGCGGGGGAGTCGGAATGGCTGCGGTGCCTGGCCGCCGCCTTCTTCGTTGTCGGGGTCATCACCGACGCGGTGGACGGCTACGTGGCCCGGGCCGAGCGGCAGGCCAGCCGGCTGGGCGCCATCCTGGATCCGGCGGCGGACAAGCTGTTCCTGGTGACCGGGTTCCTGTCGCTCGCCCTCGTCTCCACCCTGCCTCCTTCCATGCGCCTGCCGCCCTGGGTGCCGATCCTCGTGATCAGCCGGGACCTCCTCATCGTCTGCGGGTGGCTCCTCATCGTCCTGGTCACGGGGGACCTGCAGGCGGTGCCCTCCCGGCTGGGCAAGGCCACGACCTTCTTCCAGATGCTCACCCTCCTCAGCGTCCTGATGGGATGGGCCATCACCCGGCCGGTCCTCTGGATCGCCATGGCGCTCACCGTGCTCTCCGGGATCGGCTACATCCGCTACGGGAACCGGGTCCTCAACGGGTGATCGTCACGATCATCGGCCGGCCCAATGTGGGGAAATCGGCCCTCTTCAACCGGCTGATCGGCCGGCGGCAGGCGCTGGTGGACGCCACGCCGGGGCTGACCCGCGACCGCCTCTACGGCGACGTCACCTGGCGGGGCATGGAGTTCCAGGTCGTGGACACCGGCGGGCTGCAGCTTTCCGGAAAGGACCGGATGACCGCGCCGATCGCCGCCCAGGTCACGCGGGCGATGGAGGAGGCGTCGGCGGCACTCTTCGTCGTCGACAGCCGGCAGGGGCTGATGCCGCTGGACCGGGGGGTCTGCTCCTGGATCCGCCGCTGGGGGAAACCGGTCCTCCTCGTGGCCAACAAGGCGGACACCGAGAAGGAGCTGCTCGCCGCCCACGAGTTCTCCGAGCTGGGCCTGGGGCCGGCGCATCCCATCTCCGCCCTGCACGGCCGCGGGATCGGCGACCTGCTGGACGCCGTCGTGGAGCGGCTCAGAGCGGTATCTAAATCGGTAGCAGGTACCGAAAGCCCTTCCGGTACCAGGTGCCAAACGGCCGATCGGTGCCAGGTACCGGGCCTCGGGGTCGCTTTCGTGGGGCGCCCGAACGTGGGGAAGTCCTCCCTGATCAACCGGATCCTCGGGGAGGAGCGCGTGTTGGTGGACGAGGAGCCCGGGACCACGAGGGACCCGGTGGAGGCGCGGTTCTCGTACCGGGACCGGGCGTACCGCCTGGTCGACACCGCCGGCATCCGCTCCCAGAGGACTTTGAAAACCCGCATGGATGCCGTGGCCCGCCTAAAGGCGCTGGAGGCGCTGAGGGGGGCCGACGTCTGCGTCGGCGTCATCGACGCTTCGCTGGGGATCGTGCGGGATGACCTCAAGCTGCTGGACGCCGTGGTCACGGCCGCCCGGCCCCTGATCCTGGCGGTGAACAAGTGGGACCTTCTGCCCCGCTCCACCGACCCCAAGACGGCGGAGCAGGGGATCGCCCGCCGGGCGCCGTTCGTCCGGTTCGCCCCGGTCATCAGCGTCTCCGCGAAGACCGGGTTCCACATCCTCCCGCTCCTCGATAAGATCGCCGAGGTGGCGGCCGAAGCCAAGAAGAAGCTTACCTCGCAGCAGAGGAAGGCGGTGCTCGAGAGGGTGCGGCAGGACTCCCGCGCGCCCGCCGGCGTGCGCAACGCCCAGCTGATCTACATCACGCAGGTGGAGGTCGGCCCCCCGCGCTTCCAGCTGCTGGCCCGGGTGAGGAGGCCGTTCAAGGATTCGGACATCGCGTACCTGGAGCGGGTGTTCCGCCGGGAGCACGGGTTCCAGGGCGTCCCGGTCCGGTTCCGGATCCTGTCGAAACCTGGGGGGAGGAGAGAGTGATCCTTCTCACCGCGCTCTGCGCGGCCTACCTGCTGGGCAGCATCCCCACGGGTGTCCTCGTGGTCCGCCTCACCCGGGGCACCGATGTCCGCCGACAGGGCAGCGGCAACGTGGGCGCCACCAACGTCTACCGGGTGTCCGGGAAGCTCCCGGGCCTGTTCGTGCTGGTCGTGGACCTCCTCAAGGGCTGGGCGCCGGTCGCGCTGGCGGCCGATCCGGTCGCCGCCCTCGGAGCGGGCCTCCCCGCCGCCGGAGTGAAGATCCTGCTGGGCGTGGCCGCCGTCGGCGGGCACATCTGGAA
The DNA here is from genome assembly GCA_964373295.1 of uncultured Planctomycetia bacterium. Lineage (GTDB taxonomy): Bacteria > Omnitrophota > Gorgyraeia > 1-14-0-20-64-10 > 1-14-0-20-64-10 > CAYJUA01. Next base: position 3,592 of record CAYJUA010000015.1, on the reverse strand, counting down.
CCCGTTCCTCCAGTTCAAGGGAGGGAAGGGGGTGGCCACGGCCCTGGGGGTCCTCCTCGGGCTGGACCCCCGGGTGGGCCTGATCTGCCTGGCGATCTGGATCGGCGTGGCCCTGCTCACGCGGTACGTGTCGGTCGCCTCCGTCTCCGCGGCCTTCTGCGCTCCCTTCCTTATATCCCTCCTGGGCCTGCCCACCTCCTGGACCCTCGGGGCGATCGCGGTGGCGCTGGCCATCATCGCCCGGCACCGGCCGAACCTGCTCCGTCTCCTCCACGGCGAGGAGAACCGGATCGGCCGGAGTTAGTAGGAATACTTCCTCAGTAATTTGTTTCTCCAAAATTCCACTTTTGCCCTTTTGCCGGGTAGACTTGCATTGTCATGAAACGCTACGAGTACCGCGCCCGCGACGCTGCCGGCAAGAAGGTGCGCGGTGATGTCATCGCGCTCGATTTTGATGAAGCCACGGGTCTGCTTCAGGAGGCCGGGGTCTACATCACTTCGATGCAGCCCGAATCCGCGGGCCGGCGCAGGGTCCTGCGCAGCGCCTGGGTCTGCATGCCCAGCGCGGAGCGGCACGCCCTGCTGGAATCCTGGGCCGCGCTGGTCCGCTCCGGTTTCCCCATCCAGTCGGCCCTCACCCAGCTCCGCAAGACCACCCGCCGCCCCGCCGTCAAGCGGGCCCTCCTCGAAATGCAGCAGTGCATTGACCGGGGAGCCACCCTCGCGCAGGCCGTCCGGGCGAGCCGGCTGCTGCCCCCTTCGTGGGTTTCCCTCGTGGAGCTGGGAGAGCGGCGCGGGGACTTCTTCACCCCCCTGGAGCGGATGATCCAGCATTCCCGCGGGATGCGCCGGATCAAGGAGGAGCTCTCCTCCATGCTGCTGATGCCGTGCGTGGTCCTGGTCCTGGCGATCGTCTGGGTGTGGGTCTACCTGGAGAACGTGGTCCCCTCGGTGCTGGCGTTCGTCGCGGAGCTGGGCGGCTCCGTGCCCGCGGCCAACGCGCTGTGGATGCATTCCGGCGGGATCCTCGCCTGCATCCTGGGATTCCTCCTGGCACTCCTCCTGATGACGTTCATCACCCTGCGCTCCTCCCGGGCCGACCAGACGATGGGGTTCATCCAGATCCGGATCCCCCACGGGGTGCCCGTGCTGGGGCCGCTGGTGGTCAAGATGCATGTCATCACGGTCTGCTCGGAGCTGCGCCTCCAGCTCGACGCCGGTATCCCCATAGCCAACGCGGTCTGGGCCCTCAGCCAGAGCGTCCCGCACCCCGTGGTCCGCCGGGAGCTGATCCAGGCCTACAGGAACCTGCGGGAGGGCCTGCCGGTGCCCGAGGCGCTGGAGGCGCTGTCCACGATCCCTCCGATGGGCCGGGCCCTCATCTCCGTGGGCGATTCCTGCGGCCGGCTCCCGGAGATGCTGGGCCTGCTCGTCCGGGAGACCACGCTGGACCTGATCGAGGCGGTCCGGCGGCTGACGATCCTCCTCCGCAACGGGCTGGTGCTGGCCACCGGCGTGCTGGTCGGCCTCCTGGCGGTGAGCGCCTTCATCCTGCTTCACGAGCAGTTCGAGATCCTGGCGGAGACGGCGGGGGAAGGATCCCTGCTCCGGCAGATCGAATCCTACACCCTCCGCCCGCTGGGCGACTATCTCCAGATCGGTTCCCTCTTCCGGTAGCACGGATCCGCCCCGCGGCGGCCGGCCCGGCCGGCCCCGGTCGTTGCCCTCTCCCGCTCCGGCGTGGTAGCATACCCCTCCATGGTTCAAGCCCGTCGGGTGACGGTTCTTGGAGACGGGGGGTGGGGATCCTGTCTCGCCATCCTGCTGGGGACCCAAGGGCACCGGGTTACCCTGTGGGGGGCCTTTCCCGAGTACGTCGACCAGGTCCGCAGGACCCGGGAAAACGTCAAATTCCTGCCCGACGTCCCCATCCCTCCCGTGGTGGAGCTGACCTCGGACCTGCGGCAAGCTCTGGAGAGACCGGAGGTTACGGTGATCGCCGTCCCCTCCCAGTACCTGCGGTCCGTCCTCCAGCGCTGCGCCGTCGGGCCATGGGACCGGACCGCCGTGGTGAGCGTGGTCAAGGGGATCGAGCCGGAGACCCTCCTGCGGATGTCGGAACTCATCCGGTCGGTCCTGCCGGTGCGCCGGCTGGCGGTCCTTTCCGGCCCCTCGATCTCTTACGAGGTGGCGCGCGGGCTGCCCACGACGGTGGTGGCCGCCGCGGAGGACGGCTCGCTGGCGCGGCAGGTCCAGGAGCTTTTCACGACGGACCGGCTCCGCGTCTACACGTCGTCGGACGTGGTGGGGGTGGAGCTGGGCGGCTCCCTGAAGAACGTCATCGCCATCGCCTGCGGGGCCGCGGACGGGCTGGGGTTCGGCGCGAACTCGAAGGCGGCCCTGGTGACCCGCGGGCTGGCGGAGATGGCCCGGCTGGGAGCGGCGATGGGAGCGCAGGCCGAGACTTTCTCGGGCCTGAGCGGTTTGGGGGACCTGGTGACCACCTGCTTCAGCCCCCACAGCCGGAACCGCCGGCTCGGAGAGCAGCTGGGCAAGGGGGTTGCCCTGGCGGACGCGATGCGCGGCACCGAGCAGGTGGCCGAGGGGCTGACCACGGCCAAGTCGGCGCACGCGCTGGCGCGGAAGCACAGGGTGGAGATGCCGATCACGGCCGAGGTCTACCGGGTGCTCCACGAGGGCAAGGCGCCTCAGCAGGCGGTGCACGACCTGATGCTCCGGGAGCTCAAATCCGAGTAGATTTTTCAGGCCGTATTTGGTCTTGTAACAAGGGGGGAGAGCGAATGAACCAAGAGATGAAGAACATCGTGGGGCTGCTGATCAACCTCGTGATCCCGGGCGTGGGGACGATCATCTGGGGCGAGAGCAAGACCGGCACCATCCAGCTGGTGCTGTTCCTGGTGGGCGGCATGCTCTCCGCGGTCGGCGTCGGCGCCCTCCTGATCGCCGGCGTCTGGATCTGGGCGCTGGTCCTTGGGATCCAGCGCGTGGCCGCGGCGAAGAAGCCGCCAACTTCCTAGCAGGGCGGGGCGTAGAGAGAGGTAGGCGCGGATGTCAGAGTTAGCTGTCCAGAAAAAGATTGAGGAGATGGTTCGGCGGATCGTTGAGCGGTTCCATCCGGATCAGATCGTTCTCTTCGGATCTTACGCTCGCGGGCAGGCTGGGCCGGACAGCGATGTGGATCTCCTTGTTGTGATGCCAGTTTCCGGTTCCAAACGCAGGATAGCTGTGGAGATCGACCTTGCGTTGGCTGGCATGGGTTTACCCAAGGACATTATCGTTGTGACACCTGAAGAAATGGCGCGAGCCAGAGATGTTATCGGAACGATCGTCTATCCTGCTGTGAGAGAGGGGAAGGTAATGTATGACCGTGCCGCCTGAAATTCTTTCCTTTTGTTTCCAATGATCCACGATTTGCTTGAGCTGTTGCCACTTGTTCCGAAAACGATTGCTTTGGGGCTTGAGCCAACCGATGTGGCCACAGTGAATCGCTATGCCATTGAAGGGCGTTATCCCGGTGATTGGGAACCGATCACGCGGGAGGATGCGGAGGCCGCAGTCGAAGTGGCCCGAA
>CAYJUA010000014.1:0-23033 GCA_964373295.1 uncultured Planctomycetia bacterium | reverse complement strand
AGGCAGCGCATCCCGAGATTCCCTGGCCGGTCATCGTCGGGATGCGGAACCGGCTGGTCCATGCGTACTTTGATGTGGATCTGGATCGGGTTTGGGATACGGTGAAGGATGATCTCCCGCCGCTGATTTCCCAGCTTGAAAGAGCCTTGGGCGACTGAAGCGCGCTTGCATGGGTGACAAGTATTGGAAGCTCGGCATCATCGGCTGGCCGCTGGGGTACTCGCTCTCGCCCCTGATGCACACGGCGGCGCTGGCGGCGGCGGGGCTCAAGGGCGAGTACCGCGAGATCAAGGTCAAGCCGGAGGAGCTCGAAAAGTGGCTGGCTGCGGAGGCCCCGCAGCTCGACGGCTTCAACGTGACGATGCCGCATAAGCAGGCGGTGTGGGAGCACGTCAGCAGGCAGGGGGAATTCGGGCAGCCGTCTCCTCAGCTTGTTCGCGCCATCGGGGCGGTCAACACGGTGGCGGTCCGGGATGGGCGTTTCGTCGGCTACAACACCGACGGAGAGGGTTTTTGGACTGCCATGGGAAAGCGCAGGCCGCTCCTGGTGAAATGGCAGGTCCTTCTGTTGGGAGCGGGGGGGGCGGCGCGAGCCATCGTGGCTGTGCTCGAGATGAGAGAGATAGCCAGGCACGTCGCTATCTGGAGCCGTACGTTCGAGTCGGCCCAAGGGCTGGCCGAGGAATTGCAAAAGGTTGGAGGAGGGAATCGGCGGATCCTCTCGGAAGCGGTAAGGGATTTGGGCTCTTTCCCGGTGGAAAAGTGCCAGATGGTGATCAACGCTACTCCGTTGGGAATGTCAGGCGAGGGTGATGTGCCGTGGGCGGTGATGGGTCGCCTTCACCGCCGGCAGGTGGTTTATGACATTGTCTATGAACCCAAGGAGACCCGATTGGTCCTGGCAGCCAGAAAAGCGGGCTGCGCGGTGATCACGGGGGATGGGATGCTGGCGGGGCAGGGGGCGGCCGCTTTCAAGGTCTGGACGGGAAAGAATGTTGCTCGGGATGGCACGCCGATTCTGAAAGTCATGAAGCAGGCGCTGGAAAAACATTTCGCCGAGCAGGCCGGGGCCCGGTGAGCGGATGAGCATGGATGCCCTGGCGAGCGGGCAGCTGGACGCGTGGTTCGTGCTGGTCGGGGTCTTCGTGTTCGGGTTGATGGTGGGGTCGTTCCTCAACGTCTGCATCTGGAGGATCCCGGCGGAGGAGGAGATCGTGCGGGGCCGGTCGCACTGCCGGAAGTGCGGCAAGACGATCGCGTGGCACGACAACGTTCCGCTGATGAGCTTCCTGGCGTTGGGCGGAAAATGCCGGCACTGCAGGGCGCCGATCTCCTGGAGCTACCCGGCGGTGGAGCTGGCCACGGGGCTCCTCTTCGCCGCGCTCGCGGCGCGGTTCCAGCTCTCATGGGCGGCGCTCATCTACGCGGCGCTGGGAGCGGCGCTGATCGTGCTGACGGTGATCGACCTGAAGGAGATGATCCTTCCGGACGAGATCACCGTGCCGGGGATCCCGATTGGGATCGCGCTGAGCTTCCTGGTGCCATGCCTGCACCTGGCCGACAGCCGCTGGCAGGGACTGATGAGGGGGCTGGCCGGGGCGGCGGTGGGCGCCGGCGTCCTGCTGGCGATCCGGACGGTCGGCACCTGGTTCTTTAAGAAGGAGGCCATGGGGCTGGGGGACGTGAAGCTCATGGCGATGGTGGGGGCGGTGATCGGGCCGTGGAAGGTGCTGCTGGTGGACTTCATACTGGCGCCGGTGCTGGGCTCGGTCGTCGGGATCGTCGTCCTGCTTCGGAAGAGGCAGGCGCTGATCCCGATCCCGTACGGCCCGTTCCTGGCGCTGGGGACGCTGGCCGCGATCTTCTGGGGGGACGGCATCATCGCCTGGTACCGTAACCTGTTCTGGATGGGAGTCTAAACCATGCTTCGTTACCTGACGGCGGGTGAATCGCACGGGGTGGGCCTGGTCGCGGTGCTGGAGGGGATGCCCGCGGGGCTGGCCCTCTCGCCCGGCTTCATCGACGAGCAGCTCCGGCGGCGCCAGCTCGGCTACGGGCGCGGCGCCCGGATGACCTCCATCGAGACGGACAGGGTCCAGATCCTCTCCGGCGTCCGCGCCGGCAGGACCATGGGCTCGCCGATCGCGCTCCTCATCAGCAACAGGGATACCTCGATCGATAAGCTCCCCAAGGTGACGCGGCCGCGGCCCGGCCACGCCGACCTGGCCGGGGCGCTCAAGTACGGGCACGAGGACATCCGGAGCATCCTGGAGCGGGCCTCCGCCCGCGAGACGGCGGCCCGCGTGGCGGTCGGGTCGGTGGCCCGGCGGCTTCTGGAGGAGTTCGGCATCGATCTCTTCAGCCATGTGGTGCGGATGGGCGGCGTGGACGCGCGGCTGGAGGGGCTCAGCTTCCCGAGGATCCGCCAGCGGGCGGAGGTCTCGCCCCTGCGCTGCGCCGACCCGAAGGCCGAGGAGAAGATGATCCAGCTGGTGGACAGGGCCAAGAAGGCCGGCGACACGGTGGGCGGCTCCATCGAGATCGTGGCGCTGAACGTCCCCGTGGGGCTGGGCTCGCACGTGCAGTTCGACCGGAAGCTGGACGGCCGGCTGGCCGGGGCGCTGATGTCGATCCAGGCGATCAAGGCGGTGGAGGTGGGCGACGGGGTCAACGTCTCCCGGGTGTTCGGCTCCCAGCTCCACGACCAGATCTACTACTCGAAGGGGAAAGGGTTCTTCCGGAAGACCCACCGGGCCGGCGGGATCGAGGGCGGCATGACGGTCGGCGGGCCGGTGATCGTCCGGATCCACATGAAGCCGCTCTCCACGCTGAGGAAGCCGATGATGAGCGTGGACATCCGCACGAAGAAGCCGTTCGCCGCCACGGTGGAGCGCTCCGACGTGAGCGCGGTGCCGGCGGCTGGCGTGGTGGGCGAGGCGGTGGCGGCCTTCGAGCTGGCCAACGCCCTGCTGGAGAAGACCGGCGGCGACAGCCTGGCCGAGGTCAAGCGCAACCTCCGAGGCTACCTGAGGCAGGTCGAGAGATTTTGAGAAACATCGTGCTTGTGGGGTTCATGGGGACCGGCAAGTCGGCCGTGGGGAAGCTCCTGGCCGAGCGCTTGGGCCGGCCGTTCGTGGATCTGGACCGAAAGATCGAGAAGGACGTCGGGCGCGCCGTCGCGCAGATCTTCGCGGAAGAGGGTGAGGCCGGCTTCCGGAAGCGGGAGCGGGAGGCGGTGCGGCAGGCGGCCGCCCTGGAGGGCTGCGTGGTCGCCACGGGCGGCGGCGTGATGATGGATGAGGAGAATGTCCGGCTGCTGAAGGGGTCGGGCTGGCTCGTTTGCCTTACGGCGAACCCTGACGTGATCCTGCGGAGGACGGTTCCCGGGCTGCACAACCGCCCGCTCCTCAGTGGCGGGGAGCCGCGCGAGCGGATCGAGGCCCTGCTGAAGCTGCGGGCGCCGTTCTACGCGCGGGCGGATGTGGCGGTGGAGACGTCGGACCGGCCGGTGAAGGAGATCGTGGAGGAGGTTTTGGAATGGATAGCCGCGAAGCGCTGATCCAACTCAACCAGGTACGCGGTTTGGGATCGGTCACAATCCACCGCCTGCTCTCCACATTGGGATCCGCCGAGGCGGTCCTGGGCGCTTCGCCCGCGGCGTGGAAAGAGGTTCTGGGCCACTTCGCCACCGACGAGGTGATGGAGGGGCTGCGCCGGGCGGGGCAGGGAGAGGGCCTCGCCGAAGAGCTGGAGCGCGCGCGCAGGCGGGACGCCCGGATCCTGACCTTGCTGGACGCCGATTACCCGGCTCTCCTGCGGCAGATTTCCGACCCGCCGCCGGTCCTGTACGCGCGCGGCACGCTGGCCGAGGAGGATGGCGCCGCGGTCGCGATGGTGGGAACCCGCGCGGCCACGCCGTACGGGCTCTCAGCGGCGCGGGAGCTGGCCGCCGCGCTGGCGCGCGCCGGGGTCACCGTGGTCTCGGGGCTCGCCGAGGGGATCGACGCCGCCGGCCACGAGGGCGCGCTGGAGGGCGGCGGACGCACGATCGCCGTGGTGGGGCACGGGCTCTCCACCCTCTATCCCGCCCGCCACGTGAAGCTGGCGGAGCGGATCGCCGGCTCGGGGGCGGTGCTCTCCGAGTTCCCGATGTGGATGCCGCCGGCGCAGATGAATTTCCCCCGGCGCAACCGGGTGATCGCGGGCCTCTCGCTGGGGGTGGTGGTCGTGGAGGCGCCGGAGAAGAGCGGGGCGCTGATCACGGCGCGGGAAGCGGCGGAGCAGGGCCGGGAGGTCTTCGGCGTGCCGGGCCCCATCACCTCGCGGGCCAGCGCGGGCGTCAACGCGCTCCTCCGGGACGGCGCCGGCGTGGTCACCGGCGCCGAGGACATCCTCCATGCGCTGGCGACTCCCCTGGGCGAGCACCTCGCCCGGCACCGGGTGCCAAACCAGGACGCCGGCGCCCGGGAGGGACACGTGGGTACCGGGTACGTGATACCCGGTACCGGTGTGGGATTGCTGGGCGATGAAGAGCGGGTGTTTGCGCAGGTTCCGGCGGCGGACGCTGCCACGGTGGACGCGCTGGCGGCGGCCACGGAGCTGCCGGCGGGACAGCTGCTGCCGATCCTGACGGGGCTCGAGATCAAGGGACTGGTGCGGCGGATGCCGGGAAGAGGGTTCACGCGATCCCGATGAAGCTGATGGTCAACGGGGATCCGATGGATTTGCCCGACGGGGCGACGGTCGCGGCCCTGCTGGAGCAGGTGAAGCTGAGGCCCGAGCTCGTCGTGGTCGAGCTGAACCTCAACATCCTGAAGCGGGAGGATCTGCCCCGCACGGCGCTGAAGGAAGGGGACCAGGTGGAGATCGTCCATTTCGTGGGCGGCGGCACGGAGAAACCGGCGGAGTCGGAGAAGCCAGCGGACGTGAAAGCAAAAGCGAAGCCGAAGAAGAAAGCCGGAGTCAAAAGGCCTATGAAGTCCGGGGCGCTGGTGATCGTCGAATCTCCGACCAAGGCGAGGACGCTGGATCGGTTCCTCGGCTCCGGCTACAAGGTCCTCGCCTCGCAGGGGCACGTGATGGACCTCCCCTCCAGCCAGTTCGGCGTGGACCTCGAGAACAACTTCACGCCCAAATACATCGTGATCTTCAAGAAGCGCCGGATCGTCAAGGAGCTCAAGCTGGAGGCCGCCCCGTACAAGGTGCTTTACCTGGCCACCGACCCCGACCGGGAAGGGGAGGCGATCTCCGCCCACCTGGCCACGGTGCTGGGGAAGGACAAGAAGGTCCACCGCGCCGTCTTCCACGAGATCACGCCGGAGGCGGTGAAGCACGCCTTCCAGCACCCCCGCGGCATCAATGAGCACAAGGTGGAGGCGCAGCAGGCCCGCCGGATCCTGGACCGGATCCTCGGCTACTCCCTCTCGCCGCTTCTCTGGAAGAAGGTGGGCTCGGGGCTCTCCGCCGGACGCGTGCAGTCGGTGGCGCTCAAGCTCATCGTAGACCGGGAGCGGGAGATCCGGGCGTTCAAGCCGCAGGAGTACTGGCAGGTCGTCGCCACGCTGGCCAAGCACGAATCGGTACCTGGTACCGGGTCAGAGGATCGGCCGCCCAGCTTCACCGCGATGCTGGAGACGGTGAACGGCAAGAAGGCGGAGCTCAAGGACGGCGATCGGGCGCATGGGCTGGTGAAGGAGCTCGAGGGCAAGCCCTTCGAGGTGTCCAACATCACCCAAAAGCAGACCCAGCGGCATCCCTCGCCCCCCTTCACCACCAGCACCCTCCAGCAGGACGCCTTCAACAAGCTCGGCTTCACCGCCGGCCGCACCATGCGGATCGCCCAGCAGCTCTACGAAGGCATCGAGCTGGGGGCCGAGGGGCCGGTGGGTTTCATCACCTACATGCGAACCGACTCGGTGCAGGTGGCGGCCGAGGCGGTGGGCCAGGCCAAGTCCTTCATCGAGAAGAGCTACGGCAAGCAATTCCTGCCGGAGGCCCCGCGCAGGTACAAGTCGCGCCGGGGCGCGCAGGAGGCGCACGAGGCGATCCGTCCGACCTCGGTCTCCCGGACGCCCGACGCGGTGCATTCCTTCCTCACGACGGAGCAGGCCAAGCTGTACGCGCTGATCTGGGGCCGCTTCCTGGCCAGCCGGATGGCCTCCGCCCGGATGGAGGTGACGGCGGTGGAGATCGCGGCCGGCCGGTGCGGGTTCCGCGCCACCGGCACGCGGGTGGTCTTCCCCGGGTTCCTCCAGATTTCCCGGACCGAGGAGGCCCACGCCCGGAGGCGCAAGGCCGAGGCCGCGGACGCGGAGAAGGAGGAGACCGAGGAGAAGGCCGAGAGCCAGCTGCTGCCGGCGCTGGCCAAGGGGGAGAAGCTCAAGGCGCTGAAGGTGGAGCCCTCCCAGCACTTCACCAAGCCGCCGCCCCGCTACACCGAGGCGTCGCTGGTGCGGACGATGGAGGAGCTGGGGATCGGGCGGCCCTCCACCTACGCCCCCACGATCATGACGATCTCCAACCGGGGCTACGTGCACCGGCTGGGCCGGGCGCTGGTGCCGGCGGAGCTCGGGGAGACCGTGACCGATTTGCTGTCCCAGCATTTCCCGCAGGTGCTGGACGTCAAGTTCACCGCCCGCGTGGAGGAGGAGCTGGACGAGGTGGAGGAGGGGAAGCAGGCCTGGGCCGACTGCGTGAAGGAGTTCTACGAGCCGTTCGCCGAGGCGTTGAAGACCGCCGCCGCCGAGATGCAGAGCATGAAGCAGAACCCGGTGCCGACCGACGAGAACTGCCCCCAGTGCGGCAAGGTGATTGTGATCAAGTGGGGCCGCAACGGGAAGTTCCTGAGCTGTTCCGGCTTCCCCGACTGCAAGTTCGCCAAGCCGATCACCACCGGCGTCAAATGCCCGGAGCCCGGGTGCGAAGGAGAGCTGGTCCAGCGGCGGTCGCGCCGCGGGCCGTTCTTCGGCTGCTCCAAGTTCCCCGCGTGCCGGCACATCTCGCGCCAGCTGCCGCAGCCGCCGCAGGAAGCCACTGGCTCTTAAAGTAGCGTAAACGCAAGAGGTGTCGTGAGACAGCAAGCTGTATCGGCCCCCTCAATGGGTATCGGCCACTCTGGTACGCGTACAGTGGACCGTTCGGTCAAGAGGTTCCTCAACTACCTGAGGGTGGAGCGCAATGCTTCCGCGCACACCCTGCGCAACTACGCGAAGGACCTCTCCCTGCTCCGGGAGTCGCTGAAGGAAGTGCCCTGGGAGAAGGCGGACCTCCTCTCGCTCCGGCAGTTCGTGGCGGACCAGCGGACGGGGGGGCTCTCCAAGGTGACGATCGCCCGGCGCGTGGCGGCGATCCGCTCCTTCTTCCGGTTCCTGCACCGGGAGGGGTTCGTCGGCGCCAACCCGGCGCTGGGGCTGACCCGCCCCAAGCTGGACCGGCACCTGCCGGCCTTCCTCAGCGTGGAGGAGGCGAGGCGCCTGGTCGAGGCGCCGAAGGGGGACCACTTCGCCGGGGCGCGGGACCGCGCCATCCTCGAGACGCTGTACTCCGCCGGCTTGCGCGTGAGCGAGCTGGTGGGCTTGAGGGTCCGGGACGTGGACCTGATCGGCGGGACCCTGCGGGCGATGGGGAAGGGGCGCAAGGAGCGGCTGGTGCCGGTGGGCTCCTACAGCGTCCAGGCGATCCGGAAGTACCTGGCGGCGCTCTCGCCCGAGCAGAGCGAGCCGGAGAAGCCGCTCTTCCAGAACCGCCTGCGCGGCCGGCTGACCGACCGCTCGGTCCGGCGGGTCCTGAACCGGTACCTGGCGCAGGTGAGCGTGACGCTGAAGATCTCGCCGCACGCCCTGCGGCATTCCTTCGCCACGCATCTGCTGGACCGCGGGGCGGACCTGCGGTCGGTGCAGGAGCTGCTGGGACACAGCTCGCTCACCACGACGCAGATTTACACGCACGTCACCACGGAGCGCCTGAAGAAGGTCTATGAGTCCGCTCACCCGAGAGCATAAAGAACCAGTCCGCTTCTCCCAAACCCACTTCTCATCCGTAACTCGCGGTGTAGGGGAGAGAAGTGGGTTTGGGAGAAGCGGACTGCCTTGGTCTGCCCTTTTTGCGCTCTATCAGGTCATGCTGATGGCGTTCGGGGCGGTCTACCTGCTGGCGCGGACCGCCCGCGGGCGGCCGCTGTCCGGCTTGGATGAGCGGCTGGCCCGCTACTCGGATGGGAAAAGACAAGAGCTTGCCTCCGGGGAGAAGCCGGTCTGGCTGCACCTGGTCAGCGTGGGAGAGGCGCTGGCGGCCCGGCCCCTCGTGGAGGAGCTGCGCCGCCGGTTCCCGGAGACGCCGTGGGTTGTCACCACGGTCACGCCCACCGGCCGCTCCGTGGCCCGGCGGCTGGTCCGCGAGGGGAAGGACCACCTCCTCTATTTGCCGTGGGACCTGGGGCCGGTGGTCCGCCGCGCCCTGCGCGCGATCCGCCCGCGGCTCTTCCTCTCGTTCGAGACAGAGCTGTGGCCGGTGCTGTTCCGCGAGCTGGGCCGCGCAGGTGTCCCGGCGGCGGTAGTGAACGGGCGGATCTCACCCTCCGCCTACCGGCGCTACCTCTGGGTCCGGCCGCTGATGGAGCGGGCCCTCCTGCCGGTGGGGATCTTCTTCGCGCAGAGCCCGCAGGACGCGCGCAGGTTCGCCGGGATCGGCGCGGCCAAGGACCGGATCGCGGTGACCGGGAACCTGAAATGGGACCAGCCGGCGCCCGCGGATTCCAACGGCGCGGGGGCGGACCTGCGCGCGGCGCTGGGGCTGGCGCCCGGAGCGCTCCTGTGGACCGCCGGCTCGACGCACGAGGGCGAGGAGCAGGCGATCCTTCAAACGTACGGCCGGTTGAAACCGGGTTTCCCAGGTCTCCGGCTCGTGCTGGCCCCGCGGCACCCGGAACGGGTCGTCGCGGTGGAGGAGGAGATCCGAGCGCTCGGCATGAAGCCGGTCCGCTGGTCGGAGCTCCGGAACCCGGTACCGGGTACCTCGCAGCTGCGAGAATCGGTACCCGGTACCGATTCGCCCGTGACCGTGCTGGACACGGTGGGACAGCTGGCCGATATCTACCGGATCAGCGACGTGGTGTTCGTGGGAGGGTCGCTCGTCCCGCACGGTGGGCACAACCTGGTGGAGCCGGCGGCGCTGTCCCGGGCGATCATCACCGGGCCGCACACGCACAACTTCCAGGCGGTCGCGGAGGCGCTGGGGCAGGCGGGGGGCATGGCCGTGGTGAAGTCGCCGAGGGATTTGGAGCAGGTGGTGCGCCGGCTCCTGAAGGACCCGGCGGCGCGGGCCGAGCTGGGCCGGCGGGCCCACGCGGTCTTCCGGCAGAACCGGGGCGCGGCCGCCCGCACCGCGGATCTGATCGCCCTGCGCTGGGGGAAAATCCTGTGAAACTTTTGGCCACCGCCGGCGAGGGCCTGTACCGCGCCGGGTGGTGGGGGATCCAGCAGGGGTACAGCCGCCGGATCCTGAAGACGCATCGCCTGGCCGCCCCGGTGATCAGCGTGGGGAACCTGACGTGGGGCGGGACCGGGAAGACCCCCCTGGTGGTTTTCCTGGCGCAGGCGCTGCGCCGGCAGGGGCGCCGGGTCGCCGTGCTGACCCGGGGCTACGGCGGGGACGAGCAGCAGGTGCTGGCCCAGCGCCTGAGCGAGATCCCGGTCTTCGTGGGGCCCGACCGGGTGGCCAGCGGGGCCCGGGCGATCCGCGAGGCCGGCGCCGACCTCCTCCTTCTGGACGACGGCTACCAACAGTGGCGGCTGGAGAAGGACGTTGAGATCCTGGCGGCGGACGCCGCCGAGCCGTTCGGCAACGGGCATCTGATCCCGCGGGGGAACCTGCGGGAGCCGGCGGAGAGCGCGGCCCGCGCGGACCTCATCGTGCTGAAGACGGTAGGCTGCGCGCCGGGCCAGATCGAGAAGGCCCGGGCGCAGCTGCAGGCGCGCAACCCGCGGGCGCCGGTCTTCCTCATGGACTACCGGCCCACTTCGCTGTGGTCGTGGCCGGGCGGGGAGGCGGTGCCGCCCACGCGGCTGAAGGGCCGGAAGGTCTGCACCCTGGCGGCGATCGGCCTGCCGACGGGATTTGAGTCCCTGGTGGGCCAGATGGGGGCGCAGGTCCAGCTCCGGTACCGCTTCCGCGACCACCACGTCTACGCGGCCGGCGAGCTGCTCAGCGCCTTCATCCGCTGCGGGCGGAACGGCATCGGGACGATCGTGACGACCGCCAAGGACGCCGTGCGCCTGCCCCGGATGCTGCCCGACGCCGTCGGCCCCGGCCTCAAGGGGATGGAGATTCTGGTTCTGGAGATCGAGCCAACATTCGAGCCCAATGAAAGCGAGCTTCTTCACCGAATCGGTTCTTTACTGGCTGGCCCGCGGGGTTAGCAACCTCGCGCAGAGGGCCTCGCCGGAGTGGAACGCCCGCATCGGCGCGGGCGTGGGGGATGCGCTCTACCATGCGGCCGGCAAGCGGCGCGCGGTGGCCATGGGCAACCTCCGCGCGGCCTTCGGCGACACCTACACGGCGGAGAAGTACGATGAGATCCTCCTCTCCCTCTACCGGAACCTCGGCCGGACGCTCCTCGAAGTCGCCGCCATCCCAAGGATCGACCGGGCCTACGTGGACCAGTACGTGCAGGTGGCCCCGGGCAGCCGGGAGCGGCTGGAGGCGGCGCTGGCCAAGGGACGCGGGGTGATCTTCGTCACCGGGCATTTCGGGAACTGGGAGCTGATCAGCCTGACCGGCGCCCTGCACGGCTACCCCACGCAGGTGCTGGCCCGCGAGCAGGGCTGGCCGCGGCTCAACCGGCTGCTGACGCAGTACCGGGAGTCGAAGGGCTGCCGCGTCGTGACCAAGGGCTTCCCGGTCCGGGACCTGATCCGGGGCTTGAAGGAAGGGAGTATCATCGGGATCCTGGCCGACCAGGACGGCGGCCCGAACGGCGTGCTGGCCCCGCTCTTCGGCCGGCTGGCCTCGACCGCGCCGGGGCCGATCGCGCTGGGCATCAACACCGGCGCGCCGGTCATCCCGGTCTTCATGGTCCGGGTCGAGGGGCCGACCCATTCGCTGATCCTGGAGGAGCCGCTCTCCATCCCGGAGCAGGGCGACCTGGACAGCCGGGTCAAGGCGGGAGTGGCTGCGTACATGGCGGTCCTGGAAAAATACGTCCGCCGTTACCCGGACCACTGGCTCTGGCTGCACCGGCGCTGGAAGTCCTGCCCGGAGCGGCACGTGGCGATCTTGAGCGACGGAAAGGCGGGGCACCTGGCGCAGTGCCTGGGGCTGATTGAGAAAATCAAGACCGCGTGGGAGGCCCGCGCGGCCGGCGACAAGCGGCTGGCCGGCGTCGACAAGCCGCTCGTCTGGAGGAAGACGATTCTCGTGAAGTACCGGCACCCGGCATGGAAGCCGGTCCTGCAGGCCGTGGCGGCGGTCCTGCCGCGGCGTTTTTCGAACGCGGAATGCTGGCTGCGCTGGGCCCTGGACCCGGAGAGCTGGCAGATGCTGGCCTCCTCCTCCGCCGACGTCACAATCTCCTGCGGCAGCTCCACCGCCGCAGTGAACCTCATCTGGTCCTGGGCGGTCCGCGCGAAGAGCGCGCACATCACCCGCCCGGCGCTGCCTTCCTGGCGGCGGTTCGACCTGGCGGTCATCCCCCGGCACGATCTCCGGCGGCTGCCGAAGGACGGGAAGGTGCTGGCGATCGATGGGGCGCTGGCGGCGAGCCGGCCGCCGGACGAGGGCCGGGTGGAGCAGTGGCGCGAGCGCCTGCGGCTCTCGAGGGGGCGGCAGATCGGCCTCCTGCTCGGCGGGCCGGCGAAGGGGGTGGAGATGGCGCTGGCCGACGTGCAGCAGGCGGTGGGCGGCCTGCTCTCGGCCGCCGGGGAGCTGGACGCCGAGCTCCTGGTGACCAGCTCGCGCCGGACCCCGCTCTCCGTCGAGACGTGGCTCGCGCAGGCGCTGGGCCGGCATCCCCGCTGCCGCCTGCTGGCTCTCGTGAACCGCCGCGACGCCGGCCGCCTGGGCGGCACGGACGAGGCGGTCCCCTGCATCTTCGGCCTCTCCCACACGCTGGTGGTCTCCGGCGATTCCATCTCGATGATCTCCGAGGCGATGGCCACCGGGAAGCCGGTGATCAGCTTCCCGCCGCGCCCCCTGCGCGAGCCCCGGAGGGGAGAGCCGGACACGAAGTACCACCGGTTCCTCCGGCAGATGGGTGGGCAGGGCCGGCTGGAGGTGGCGGATCCGCCCCAGGTGAAGAAGGCCGTGGCCGCGGCCCTGCGCGACGGCGAGCGTTCGTCTCCTGCGGCGAAGGCGGCCGCTGCCCGGCAGGGGCCGGACCCCATCGTGGAGTTCCTCAAGCGATGGCTTTGACCGTCCTGCAGCTGCTTCCCGCCCTGAGGGGGGGCGGGGTGGAGACCGGTACGGTGGACTTGGCCCGCGACCTTGTCGCCCGCGGGCACCGCGCCCTCGTGATCTCTTCCGGAGGCCCGATGGTGAAGGAGCTGGAGCAGGCCGGCGCCATCCATTACACGCTGCCCATCCACCGCAAGGTCCCCTGGGCCATGCTCCCCCTCGCCAGGCGCGTGGCCGAGGTGGTGGAGTCCCACGGCGTGGATGTGATCCACGCCCGCAGCCGGGCGCCGGCGATCGTCGGCTACCTCGCCTGGAGGCAGGTGGCGGCCAGGGCCAGCTTCCGGCTGGGGGACCGCCGGCGGATCCCCTGCTTCATCACCACCGCGCACGGCCACTACTCCCGGCAGCCGTTCAGCCGCGTGATGAGCTGGGGCCGCTTCGTCATCGCCAACTCCGAGCGGATCGCCCGCCACATGATGGACGACTTCGGCGTCCCGCCGGAGCGGATCCGGTTCATCCCGCGGGGGGTGGACCTGTCCCGCTTCACCTGGCGCGAGCCGCGCCGGGAGTCGCCCCGGGGGGAATGGGTGGTCGGCAGCATCGGCAGGATCACCCCGCTCAAGGGCCACCGGGACCTCCTGCGCGCCTTCGCCATCACCGCGAAATCCTTCCCCCGCGCCCGCCTGCGCGTCGTGGGCGGCTGCTCGCCCCGGCACCAGCGGTACCTCGATGAGCTGAAAGGGCTGGTCTCCCAGCTGGGGCTGGAGGACCGCGTGGAGTTCACCGGGTTCGAGCCGGACGTGCCGCGCCTGCTCGCCGAGACGGACCTCGCGGTGCTCTCCTCCTCGGGCGAGGAGGCGTTCGGCCGGGTCCTCATCGAGGCGGGCGCCTGCGGCGTGCCGGTCGCCGCCACGCGGGTGGGAGGCATCCCCGAGGTGATCTCGGACCGCAAGACCGGCCTGCTCGTCCCGCCGGAAGACCCGGTGGCCCTCGCCGCGGCGATGACGTCGCTCCTGAAGGACCGGGCGCTGGCGAGCGAGCTGGCGCGCCAGAACCGGCGCCGGATCGAGAGCGTCTACCCGGTGACCCGGATGATCGCCGAGACGCTGGAGGTCTACCAGGAGGCCTCCGAGCGGCTGAGGATCCTTGTGATGAAGATCAGCGCCTCGGGGGACGTGGTGCTGGCCACCCCGTCCATCCGGGCGCTGCGCCAGCGCTTCCCGAGGGCGCACATCACCGTGCTGGTGGGCCGCGAGAACCGGGACCTGCTGAACCGCTGCCCGTACCTGGACGACCTCGCCGTGTTCGACCGGAGCCGAGACGGGACCCTCTCGGGCCTCCTGCGCCTGGGCCGGCGCCTGCGCGCCGCCGAGGTGGACCTCGTCGTGGATTTCCAGAACAGCCGGATCAGCCACTGGCTGGGCTGGCTCAGCGGGGCCCCGCAGAGGTACGGCTACGCCGGCCGGCGATGGAGCGGCCTGCTCACGCACCGGGCGGTCCACCCGTCCGGGCCGATGCCGCCGGTGGAGCACCAGCTCCGCCTGCTGCAGCTGCTCGGCATCCAGGGGGCGCCCGATCACCTGGAGCTGTGGCCCGGCCCGTCGGACGAGCGGGGGGTGGACAACCTGCTGGGGCAGGCGTGGATAGCCGAGAGCCAGCCGCTCGTGGCGGTGCACCCCGGCGCCGGCTGGGCCTCCAAGCGCTGGCCGGAGGAGCGCTACGCCGAGCTGGTGGACCGCCTGGCGGCCGAGGCGAAGGCGCGCGTGGTGCTCACCGGCTCGGAGGAGGACCGCCCCCTCTGCGGCCGGATCCAGCAGAAGGCCCAATCCAAGCCGGTCGTGGCCGCGGGGCAGACCACCCTGAACGAGATGGCGGCCCTCCTGCGCCGCTGCCGGGTCTTCATCGGCGGGGACACGGCCCCCCTGCACATCGCCGCGGCGGTCGGCACCCCGCTGGTGGCGATCTTCGGGCCCACGGACCCCGCGCGCCACCTGCCGCCCAGCCCGCAGCTGCGGCTCCTCCGGTCGGAGATTCCCTGCAGCCCCTGCTACCGGGCCCGCTGCCCCCGGCCCGGCTCCGGCCGGATGGAGTGCATGCGGCTCATCACCGTGGATGAGGTGGCCGGCGCGGCGCTCTCTTACTTGCGAGCTGGAGCGCCCCGGCCATTGGTATCGGGCACTGGGTACGCGTAAAGATGAAGGTACTCCTCCTCACCACGCACCTGGACACCGGCGGCATCTCGGTGTACGTGGTCTCCCTCGCCCGAGGGCTCAAGCGCCAGGGGCACGACCCCCTGGTGCTGTCCAACGGCGGGTGGATGGAAAAGCGGCTCACCGAAGAGGGGGTCCCGCACATCGTGGTCTCCTGCCGCACCTCCAGCGAGCTCAACCCAAAACTCTGGCTCAAGGTCTTCCCGCGCCTCCTGCGGGCGATCCGCGAGGAGCGGCCTCAGCTCCTGCACGCGCACACCCGCGTCACCCAGGTGCTCGGCTGGGTGGCGAGCCTGGTGACCCGGGTCCCGCTGGTCACCACCTGCCACGGGCTCTACAAGTACCGGATCGGCCGGCGGATCTTCCGCTGCTGGGGCGGGTCGGTGATGGCGATCTCGGAGCCCAGCATGCAGCGGCTCGTCAAGCAGTACAAGCTGGCTCCCCCGCACCAGGTGGCCCTGATCTGGAACGGGATCGACGTGGAGCATTTCACCCAGCCGCCGCCGGCGGAGAAGGTGGAGTGGTTCCGTCAGACCAACGGGCTGAGGGGCGACCCGGTCATCGGCGGCATCGCCCGCCTGAGCCCGGTGAAGGGGCTGCATTTCCTTCTGCGCGCCGTGCCGGGCCTCCTGAAGGAGTTCCCGCGCCTGCAGGTGCTCCTCGTCGGCGACGGCCCGGAACGGGCCGAGCTGGTGAGGCTGTCGTATGAGCTGGGCATCGCCGACCATGTCGTGATCTCGCACCCGATCGAGGACACGCGGGTCCCGCTGGCCGCCCTGCAGGTGTTCGTGGCCCCGGCCCTGGAGGAGGGGTTCGGGCTCTCCATCGTCGAGGCGATGGCCGCGGGCGTGCCGGTGATCGCCGCGGCCGTGGGCGGCCCCTCTCAGATCATCGAGGACGGCAGGAGCGGGTTCCTGGTGCCGACGGCTGACCACGAATCGATCGGCCGGGCGATCCGGGCCCTCCTCACCGACCGGCCCCTGCGGGAGAGGGTGGTCGCTGCCGCCCGCGAGCGGGCCCGCGGCGAGTTCGACATGAAGCGGGTGATCCGGCAGGTGGAGCAGGTGTACGGCCGCTGGGCGTCGAAATCGGTGAACGGGAAATGAGCCCTCCCCGGGTCCTGATCGTCGCGGTCAACTGGCTGGGGGACCTCCACTTCATGACCCCGCCGATCCGCTCGATCCGGCGGGCCCACCCCGACGCCCACAACGCCTGCCAGGTCGCGCCGCGCGGGCTGGACCTGCTGGCGGGGAACCCGCACCTGGACGAGGTGATCGCGTGGGAGGAAGGGCGGGGGATCGGCGGATGGCTCAAGATCTTCCCGCTGGCCCGCCGCCTGCGCGCCGGGCGGTTCGACACCGCCTTCCTTTTCCACCGCTCCTTCAGCCGGACGCTGGCCGCGTGGCTCGCCGGGATCCCCACCCGCGTCGGCTACCGCACGTGGAAACGAAGCTGGCTGCTCACCGCCTCCGTGGAGCCGCCCGCGAAAGACTCCGTGCACAAGGCGGAATGGTTCCTGCGAGTGGCCGGCGCGGCCGGGATCGTGCCGGCGGGGATGCAGTACGACGCGGGGATCCTCCCTGAGGACGAGCGGCACGCGGAGGACCTGATCCGGGAGTTGAAGGTGGCCGCCGGCGAGCCGGTCGTCGCCCTGCACGCCGGCGCCAATTGGCGCCTGAAGCGCTGGCCGCCAGGCCATTTCGCCCAGCTGGCGGACGGCCTGGCCGAGAAGTTCGGCGCCCGCGTCCTCTTCATTGGTGGGCCGGACGACCTGCCGCTCATCCGGGGCATCGCCGGGCGGATGCGCACCGAGCCGCTCGTCGCGGCCGGCCGCACCACCTTCCGGCAGATGGGCGCCCTGCTGGCCCGGACCCGCCTGCTGATCTCGAACGACTCCGGGCCGCTCCACATGGGGGTCGCCGCTGGCGTCCCGGTCGTCGCCCTGTTCGGGCCCACCAAGCCGGAGCTCACCGGCCCGCCGGAGGGCTCGAAGGCGGTCACCCTGTTCGGCTCGATCGGCTGCCCCGTTCCCTGCTACCGGCTCCACTGCCCGGCGAACCTCTGCATGGGCCAGATCAGCGTCGAGCAGGTCCTCGACGCCGCCAGGAAATTTCTTACATGAGTTGCATGGAGCGGAGCGGGCGCGGGGTGAGCAACGCATTGACATCCGAGGCGAATTCGGCGCGCAGGTACGCAGCGGTGGAGACGGTGACGGCCTGCAGTACCAGGAAGCGGTTTTTATTGACGTCCTTGATCACCGAGGACTCCGCCGCGGAGTGCCGAGCAGCCGGCCGAGGATGGCCGCGTCGCGAATCCCCGCACCCGCCACGCTCCACGGAACTCGCGGAATGAAAATCCTCGTGATCGAGCTGTCGAACCTGGGGGACGCGATCCTCACGTATCCGGCGCTGTCGGCGCTGTGGGAGCGGTACCCCGGCGCGAAGATGCACGTCCTGGCCGGCCCGCGGGCCCTGCCGCTGTTCGACGCGGACCCGCGGATCCGCCGGCTCTGGCTGTGGGAGAAGCGCGCCCCCCTCTGGAGCCAGGCGGCGCTCATCGCGCGGCTCTTCAGGGAGAGGTTCGACCTGGTGGTGGATTTCCGGAACTCGCTGATCCCGCTGTTCCTCTTCACGCGCCGCACGCCGCTCCTGCGCTGCTCCCCGGGCCCGGCGCATCGGGCGCAGGCGCACCTCGGCCTGGTGACCGCGCTGGGGATCCCGGCGCCGGCCAACGTGCATCCGCTCCCCTACGGGCCGGCGGAGGAGGCGCAGGCGGCCCGCTGGGTGGAGCCGGGCCGGCCGGTGGTCCTCGTCGCGCCCGGGTCCCGCAGCCACCTCAAGCGCTGGGCGGCCGAGCGGTACGCGCAGGTGGCGGACCGGCTGGCGGCCGAGCACCAGGCGCAGGTCCTGCTGGTGGGTGACGCGGAGGAGCGGGCGATCACGGAGAAGGTGAAGCGGGCCATGAAGCAGCCGGCGGCCGACCTGGCCGGCTCCACCACCCTGCGCGAGCTGGCCGCCCTGCTGGCCCGCGCCGCGCTGGTGATCACCAACGACTCCGCCGCCCTGCACGCCGCCGAGGTGATGGGCGTGCCCAGCGTCGCGATCTTCGGCCCCACCGATGAGCGGAAGTACGGCCCGCGCGGCCCCCGTTCCGCCGTGGTCCGGCGCCCGCTCGTCTGCGCCCCCTGCGAGCGAGCGCTGTGTCCTTACCACCACGAGTGCATGCAGATGATCGCGCCGGACGAGGTGTACCCGCAGGCGGCAAGGATCCTCGGGGCGCGCCTCGGCGAGGAGCCTGTCCTCGCGGCAGGCCCAGCCGCTGTCACTTGACGGGAGCGGGGGGATCGGTATATACTCCATAATAGGATGACTATTTCGGAGTGATGCCCAAGTTGGACAATTTCGTCCGCCGCCTAAAAATGCCTCTGCCCCGAGGGAAATCCGCGTTCCTGTGGGGCCCGCGAAAGACCGGCAAGACCACGTACCTGAGGCAGCGTTTCCGGGACAGTCTCGTCTACGACTTCCTGAGAGGAGACCTGTTCCTGGAGTTTTCCAAGAGCCCGTGGCGCCTGCGCGAGCGCATCCTGGGAGCGGAGAAGCGATTTCTGAACCGCCCGATTATTCTAGATGAGGTGCAGAAGGTCCCTCAGGTCCTGGACGAAGTCCATGGGATGATCGAGAGCAAGGGGCTCCAATTCATCCTTTGCGGATCGAGCCCCCGGAAGCTCAAGCGCGGCCAGGCCAATCTGCTGGGCGGCCGGGCCTGGCGCTACGAGATGTTCCCGTTGGTCAGCCCGGAGATCGGGACCTCCAGGCTGGAACTTCTGAGGGCCCTGAACCAGGGCCTGATCCCGAGTCATTACGTGGAGACGCAGAACCCCGAAAAATCCCTCCGTTCGTACGTGCAGGACTACCTCCGGGAAGAAGTCTTTGCGGAGGGGTTGACCCGCAACATCCCTGCCTTCTCCAGGTTCTTCGACGCCATGGGCTACTCCCACGGTGAGCTCACCAATTACTCCAACATCGCTCGGGATTGTGGTGTGGACTCGAAGACCGTGCGGGAGTACTACCAGATTCTGGTGGACACCCTTCTGGGAACCTTCGTGGAGCCTTTCAGGAGGAGGCAGCACCGGCGGGTCCTGGGAAAGACCCCCAAATTCTACCTCTTTGACGTGGGAGTGGCCGGCGCCATCACGAGGAGGAGCATCAAGGAGGAACGGGGTGAGACCTTTGGAAAGGCGTTCGAGCACTTCCTCTTCATGGAGATCCTCGCGTACCGTTCCTATTCGGAATCGGATTTCCCAATTCATTTCTGGCGCACGAAAACCGGCCTGGAGGTGGATTTTGTCCTCGGCGACGCGGAAGTCGCGTTGGAAATCAAGGGGGCCAGGCGTGTCGATGCGCCGGACATGAAGCCGTTGAGGGCCTTTGTCGAGGAACTGCGGCCGAAGAAGGCGCTGCTCGTCTGCAATGAGAAGGAGCCGCGGCTGTCTGGGAATCTCCGGATTCTCCCCTGGCGGGATTTCCTGGAGGGGCTGTGGGCCGGCAGGATCATCTGAGAGATTCTCCCCGCGTCCTGATCGTCCGGACCGACAGGATGGGGGACGTGATCCTCTCCACGCCGGTGATCGCGGCTCTGCGCGCTGCCTTCCCGCAGGCGTACCTGGGGATGATGGTGCGGCCGGGGCACGGGGATCTGGTGGAAGGGAACCCAGGCCTCGACGCCGTGATCCTCTACGACAAGCGGGGCGCGGAAAAGGG
Organism: uncultured Planctomycetia bacterium; assembly: GCA_964373295.1. GTDB lineage: Bacteria > Omnitrophota > Gorgyraeia > 1-14-0-20-64-10 > 1-14-0-20-64-10 > CAYJUA01. The sequence continues at coordinate 3,676 of CAYJUA010000014.1, read as the reverse complement.
CCTGCTCGGCAGCCTCCGGTTCGCGCGGCGCCTGCGGGAGCACCGGTTCGGCACCGCGCTCATCCTGCACTCGACCCACCGCGTGGTCCTCGTGACCTGGCTGGCCGGGATCCGCCGTCGGGTGGGCTATGCCCGCCGGCTGGGGTGGCTGCTGACCGAACGAATTCCTTACATCAAGCGGGAGGGGGAGAGGCACGAACTGGAGTATAATCTTGATCTCGCCCGGCGGATCGGCGCGGAGCCCAAGGGGCGGGAGCTGTTCGTCCCGACGAGGCCCGATCAGGACAGCCGGGTGGAGGAGTTCCTCCGCCGGCACGGGGCCGCCGCCGGAGGCGCCCCGCTGGTGGTGCTCCATCCCGGGGCGAGCTGCCCGTCCAAGCGCTGGCCGGCGGAGCGGTTCGCGCAGGTCGGCGATCACCTCGCCGCCCGGCCCGGGACGAAAGTGGCGGTCCTCACCGGCCCGGGCGAGGAGGAGCGAGGCCGGGCGGTGCTGGCCCGCATGCGGGAGCCGGCGATCGGGATGCTGGGGGCCTTCGGGTTGGGCGAGACGGCCTCTCTCCTGAAAAGGGCGCGCCTGCTCGTCTCCAACGACAGCGGGCCGGTGCACCTGGCCTGCGCGGTCGGGACGCCGGTGGTTTCGATCTTCGGCCGGTGGGGCGGGGGCTTGAGCCCCACCCGCTGGGGGCCGACGGGCCCCGCCAGCGTCACCCTGCACCATGACATTGGCTGCCGGCCGTGCCTGGCGCACAACTGCACGATCGGCTTCAAATGCCTTGAAGCGGTCACCGTTGAGGAAGTGACGGCCGCGGCGGACTACCTGATGGAGAAAGGTACCGGATGAAGCACCGTTGGGTTTTTACCTGTCTTTGTCTGCTCATCGCCTCGCTTCCGGCCGGCTGCGCGCGGGCGGGAGCGGCCGCCCTGGGTGACTCGCGCGCGGCGAAGCGCGGCGCCCCGGTCTCCGTGGCGCCGCCCCTGCAGGCGGTCCCGGTGGGAGAGCGCCTGGAGTACTCCATCGTCTGGTGGGGCATCCCCGTGGGCAACGCGGTGCTCATCACCTCCCGGTCCGAGGAGAAGGGGTACAGCGGGCTGGTCCGCCTCGACTTCCAGGCCCGCACCAACTGGTACCTCCGGGCCCTCTACCCGGTGCGGGCGGTGCTGATCAGCCACTTCGACCCGCAGGCCGGCTCCCCGCGCCGTTTCCAGAGCTACCTGAAGCGCCAGTGGCGCCTGCACCAGAGTCTCCTCGTGTTCGATCCGGCGTCGGGGATCTGCGTGCACGAGCTCTCCGAGGGCAGGCGGGTGGAGGTGCGCATCCCCCCGAACACGCAGGACGGGCTCAGCATGCTCTACTACATCCGGACGATCCCCCTCGAGCTGGGGAAAACGATCCCGCTCACCGTCACCGCCGACGGAAGGAACTGGGATCTGAAGGCCGAGGTGGCCCGGGCCAGCGTCGTCCGGATCGGCAGGATGGGAGAGATCCCCGCCGTGGAGGGGCGCGCCGAGCTGGCCTACCCGGTCCCCTTCTTCCACGGGGCGAAGGCCCGTGTCTGGCTCTCCGCCGACGACCAGCGGATCCCCCTCATGGCGAAGATCCGCTCCCGCATCGGCCCCGTCACCGTCACCCTGATCCGCCGCTCCGTCCCAGATTAGTTGTAATCCATAGTCAGATATTTTTCTACACTTTCCCCCTCCCCATCAAGTAAGCTTGTATCAAGCACTACTCTAACCATGAAAAGAAGATGGGTCACTCGAATTCTATCGCTGTTTCTGGCGCTGGAGCTTACTCCGCCCGCGCCGGCCCACGCCCTGCGCGGCCCGCAGCCCAAAGACAGCGCGCCCCTCCTGAGCGGGATGGAGGAGTCTCTTTCTCCGGCCGCCGGCCGGGCCGAGGCCGATCCCGCCGAGGAGCTGTTCCGCGGGATCGCCACTCCCGTCGACACCATCGCTGACCTCGACCCGAACGCAGAGGGGATGCTCTACCGGATCCGGCGGATGCCCACCGCGGCCCAGGTTGAGCGATTCCTGCGCTCACGGCGCCGGGAGCGGGCGGTGTACGGCTGCCGGCTGGATGGCGCGTCGCTCCTCCTGGCGGAGATCGGCAGGCGCGACATGATGACCGGCGTGCAGTTCCGTGTCTACGCGGTGGCGTACTCGTTCTGGCGCCGGCTCTCGCTGGATTTTGAGATTCACAGTCACGACCGGAGGACGGCCGCTCCATCTGGATCCGATTTCAATGTGGCGACCGACCTTGCACGCTCTGCCAGCGCCCTGCGGGGACCCGCGAGAAGATTCGTGTACGGCCCCCGGACCGGCAAGCTGGTTGAATTCGGTGTTCCTCTGCCGGAGCACACGCCCCACTCAATCTTGCCCTGTGTCCAGCTGCGAATCTGGAGGCGGGGCCAGGAGAAACCAGGAGAGCGTTGGATTCCCGGGACGCACGGTTGGAATCTCTCCGAGATCCGGTACAGGAGACTTCCCGACGGCGGGCTGGGGATCCTGCGCTTCTACAGGGCGGCAGCGGGGAAGGACGTGGTGCGGGTGGAAGCCAATGACTGGGCAGGACGCTGGGCCGCGCTGGACCGCCGGGTCACGGTGGCCTCCCTGCTGAAGGAACTGCGCTCGGCGCCCGCTGGCCAGGAGGAGGATTCCCCTGCGGCCGGACGAGATGAGGACGAGAAGCTGGATGCGGATATCCGGGAGCTGATGGAGGAGGGCCGCAGGATCTTCCCGGAGGATGAGTACGGGTGGACGGAAGCGATCCGCGATCCCAACGCGCGGGTGGCGCCGCACTCCGAGACGAGCCTCTTTAAAGGAAGGAGCGTCGAGGTTCCCACGCTGAAGCTCGAGGTGGCGCGGCCCCGCATGGACGATGGCCGGCGCCGCCCCGGCTACGACTGCTACGAGTGCAACGACTGGCTGCTCCAGCGGCTGATCGATCGTGGGCATGACGCCCGGATGGTGTCGCTGGACAGCCGCGTCTGGGGCCTTGATTTCGCCGTCCGGGTGGGCGGCCGGCTGGTCAGTCTCACGCCGCGGTTCGATCCCGACGATCCCAGCATTCGGATCATCGAAACGCTCACTCCCGAGCAGTCGGCGGCGTTCCGTGAGATTCGATTCGAGAGCTCGCTCGACATCATCGAGGGGCGGGAGCCGCACGCGTGGGGGATGCACCAGCAGGGGGAGATGGAGGTCTTCCTGTCCGGCGGGCTGACCCTCCCTTGGGTTCCCTTGGACCCCAGCCGGGTCCTGCCGGATGATCTCCTCATCTGCCAGCTGGTGGCCGAGCTGGTCAGGGACGGGCGCGCCGCGCACCTGGTGCGCGTTTGGATCGCCGTCCCCATGGAGGATCTCTTCGGTGTGCGGAACGAGCTGCGGGATCTCTCGCCGGAAGAGAGGGTTGCCGATCTGCCGCTTCAGGTCGTGCACGAGCCGGTTGACTCCGGCCCGGCTGTCACAGAACAGGAGAAGCAGACGCTGGAGGAGTATGCGGTCGGTCAGGTGGACCTCCTCCACCACATCCTCACCAAGCTGGATCCGGCCTGGGCCGCCTCTATCTCCGCCGCAGGGCAGGACGAGGGGCTCCGGAAAGAGATCGCCCAGCGCCAGCATCCGGGTGGGCCCATCGGGATGGTTGTGGAGGAGTTCAAGGCGGGGGCCGAGGTCGTGGTGT
>CAYJUA010000013.1:0-24614 GCA_964373295.1 uncultured Planctomycetia bacterium | reverse complement strand
TACGGGGTCCCGCTGGAGGCATGGGTCAAGAACTGCAGCCACATGCGGGTCGAGCCGGCCGGGATCACCTCGAACCCCCAGATCCGGTGCGCCCAGTCGATCCTCGACTACGTCTTCCGCTGGATGTCGCTGAAGTTCCTCCCGACGGAGGTCCAGCCCAGCCCACCGGCGACGGTCACGGACCTCGCGGCCAAGGAGGCGGACATCACCCAGCCTAAGCCGACGGAGGGGACCGGCTCCACGATCACGCCGACGCGGCAGGCCTTCCAGGGGCAGGTGGACGCCCCGCCCTGCCACAGCTGCGGGGCGATGATGATCCGCTCGGGGAACTGCTACAAGTGCTTCAACTGCGGGGAAACGTCCGGCTGCAGCTAGGGCGGGTCAGAACTTCCGCTTCTTGACGAGGATAATCTCTCCGGGCTCGGAGCTCCGCACGAGGACGGCCTCGAAGGTTCCCTTCAGTATCTTCCTCTCCAGGGCGCCGAGCATCCACCTCGGGACCCAGAAGCTCGGCTCGATAACCGCCTCGTAGAAGAGGTCTGTCCCTTCCGGGCGGGGCTCCAGCCGCCACCGCCCCTGGTATATCACGTAGTCCCCCTCGGTGGCCCTGAAATTGATCGCCTGCGGGGGGCTCTCCCGCACCTCCATCGTCGCCACGGACCTGAGCCTCTTCATGGGGAACCAGACGCTCCCCTCCTGCCGGAGCGTCAGGCGGTCCTCTTCGCGCTCAAGGACCTCCGACTTGTCCAGGTGAGGCATGAACTCCGCGAGGTTGTCGTAGTCGGTGAGGACCGCCCAGACCCGCTCCACGTCGGTGGGCAGAGTCATGTGGGCGACGACGTAGATCCGCCGCGCGGCCGGCCAACTGATCGTGCTGGTGAAGAGCTGAGAGCCGATCTCGGAAGAGACGGTCGTCACGGCGGCGGCCAGCGCGGGCCGGAGCCCGCACTGGAAGGCCAGCGCTCCCGCCAAACCCAAGCGGACAAAAAGATCCCATCGCATGGAGCTGTTCACCGCTGGTATCTATAGCGCAGTCTGGCCTAAAAAGCAACCGGGTTGCGGACGCGGCGGACGGCCATCCCCCGCCGGCCGAACCGCCGGGCGACGGCGCCCCATGTCCAGCGGGGATAAAGGAAGGAGGCGGCCTCTTCGAGGGAGGAGGCCGCGCATCGGATCACCTTGTCCTGGTTGAGGACATGGAAGAGGCCCTGGTCCCGGAAGATGCACACGGTGTGGGCGTACCCGGGGCCGTAGAGCGAGAAAACCAGGCTCTCCTTCCCGTGGCGCTTCAGCACCGCCTGGGCCAGCAGGGCGTAATCCTCGCAGTCGCCCTGGCGGCGCCGGAGGAACTCCTCCGGCGGCTGCCAATAGTCGGAGCGCCCAAAGAGGTCGCGGTCCTCCCGGAAGGTGATCTCCCTCTCCAAGAAGGACCCCAGCGCGTCAGGCGTGGGATAGAGGCGGGCGATCGCCGCCAGGCCGGGGGAGGAGGCGGCGGTTTCCGGGCCGGCCGCCGGCGTCATCCCGAGAGAGAGAGAGCCGGCAAGGAGGAGCCACGCGGCGGGTTTCGCCCTGTGGAGCTGCATCGCGGACCTTCGCTTTCAGGGAGGCAGGCGGCCGGGCTATTCGTCCTCGCCGAACAGCGGGGGCCGCTGGGTACCGATCTCCCACAGGCGCCCCGCCAGGTCGTGGTCCGGATACAGGACCATGCTGCGGCGCAGCTCCTCCAGCGTGAAACGCCGCGACGGCTCCATCACCTGGATCGCGGCCGGCTGAGCGGCGCGGGCCGGCAGGACCCGGTGAGGAACACCCGCCGTCTCGGCCAACCCCACCGCCACCTCATGCACCGCGCCCGCCTCGGCGGCGTTGCGCGAACGCACCGGGACGACCACGGGGACAACGAGGTTGGTTTCCGTGTAGCCGTACGGAAGAGGAAGCAGGAAAGAGCCAATCAGCGCCAGCGACACGCTCAAAAGCCTGAAAGAACGAAGCATGAAAATTCCCTCCGCGTTGTACGCGCGAGGGCCTGGTTTGGGTTCGACCTGGCAACTGGCTGTCCCACGCTCCCGACGGGAACGCGGGACCCTTTAGCTTTGCGGCCCCGCCTTGCGGCGGGTGTGCCCTTGAACAGGTCCCCGCGGTCTGGTTGTCGTGTTTCTAATTAGAGTATGGCTGATAAAAAGGGGAACGGACAAGAGGGGAAAAAGAAATTCCCGGGCCGCCTTCAGCGGCTGCCTTAGCCGGCGGGGTTGTGCGTGACGACGTGAAGGTAGGAGGCCGGCTTCTCGCGGGACATCTGCGTGATGCAGGAGTCCAGCGCGAAGGTCTCCGCCAGCGCGGGCCCGGCCCCGACCCTCAAGGCCAGGTGCCCGAGCAGGGCCAGCAGGATCCCCAGAAGCAGCCAGTTGGTGGTCCGAAGGTCTCTCATTTTAGCCCTCTCTCTCTATGCGTACCAGAGTGCCCGGTACCAGCTCAGGGGCCCGATACGGCTCGCCAGCATCCGGGCGCCCCCTGCGTTGCGCTACTCTCCCAGCGCGTACTCGGTGACGCGCAGGATTTCCTCGATCGTCGTCACCCCGTCCAGCACCTTGGCCACGCCCGACTGGCGGAGGGAGGTCATCCCCGCCTTGAGCGCCTCGGCGCGGAGCTCACTGGAGGAGGACTTCTTCACGGTCAGGGCCCGCAGCGGCTCCGACATCTCCAGGAGCTCGAAGATCCCCGTCCGCCCGCGGTAGCCGGACTGCTTGCACTCCTCGCAGGCGCCCGTGCGGAAGACCCCCGCTTTGGGCGGCAGGCTTTTGAGCCCCAGCGAGGCCAGGAGCTCCGGGGAGGCCGGTTGCGGCTTCTTGCACTTGGGGCACAGGGTCCGCACGAGGCGCTGGGCCATCACACCGATCACGGAGGAGGAGATGAGGAACGGCTCCACCCCCATATCCATGAGGCGGGTGATGGCGCCGGGCGCGTCGTTGGTGTGGAGCGTGGAGAAGACCAGGTGGCCGGTGAGGGCGGCGTGGATGGCGATCTCGGCCGTCTCCAAATCACGGATCTCGCCGACCATGATCACGTCGGGATCCTGGCGCACGATGGAGCGGAGCCCCGAGGCGAAGGTGAGCCCGGACTTGACGTCGATCTGCGACTGCCGGATCCGCTGGATCCGATACTCGACCGGGTCCTCCAGGGTGATGACGTTGCGCTGGACGGCGTCCACGGTGCGCAGCACGGAGTAGAGGGTCGTGGTCTTGCCGCAGCCGGTGGGGCCGGTCACCAGCAGGATCCCGTGCGGGCGGGCCACGAGCTGCTTGAATCCCTTCAGCGGTTCCGCCTGCAGGCCGATCTGCTCCAGGGAGAGGAGGTCGCTGCTCTTGTCGAGGACGCGGATCACCACGTTCTCCCCGTGGATCGTCGGGAAGGTGGAGATGCGGAAGTCCACCTCCCGGTCGCCGAGCTTCATCTGGATCCGCCCGTCTTGGGGGAGCCGCCGCTCGGCGATGTCCAGGCCCGCCATGATCTTCAGCCTCGAGATCACCGCCGCCTCCAGCCGCTTGGGAGGGGGCGCCGCCTCGTAGAGGACGCCGTCCACCCGGTAGCGGAGCCGGCAGACCTCCTCGTCCGGCTCGATGTGGATGTCGCTGGCGCGGCTCGTCACCGCCTGGCGGAGGACCGTGTCCACCAGCTTCACGATGGGGGCCTGCTCGGCGGCGGCCGCGAGACGCTCGGCTTGCTCCGCTCCCGGTTGTCCGGACCGGGCACCGGGTTTTCCCGGGGCGCGGGCGGAGGCCGGGCCCAGCGTCTGGGCCGCCTGCCGGCCGACCTCCTCGATCACACGCTCCAGTGAATCCCCCGCCCCGAAGAGGCTGTCCAGCAGTTTGGTGATCCCGGAGGGGGTGGCGAAGACCGGGTCAACCTCGCACTTGGAGAGCGCCCGCAGGCGGTCCGCGACGCGGATGTCCAGGGGGTCGGCCATCGCCACGGTCACGGTGTTCTGCACGCGGAAGAGCGGGATGGCCAGGTTCTCGGAGAGGAAATCCCGGGGAAAGAGGTCTAAGACCCCCTTGTCCACCTCGTAGAACTCGACGTCCATGAAGGGGATGCCCAACTGCTCGCTGAGCGTTTCCACGAGCTGGTTTTCCGTGGCCAGCCCATCGGCCAGGAGGATCTCCCCGATCGGGCGGGGATCGCTCTTCTGCTTCTGGATGGCCTTCTGGAGCTGCTCCTGGGTGATGATCCCCTTGGCCACCAGGCGCTCCCCGAGGAGCTTCGCGATCGGACGGGCGGAGGGCATGAAAGAAGTATATCTCAGGGAGGCGGCGCGTCCAAGCTCTCCTCCTCCCCCTGGCCGGCCTGCTGGGCGCTCCAGTCCGGAACCATCCACTCGAAAGATTCCGGCTGCTGCCCCCAGGAGCCGGCGGCCCCTTCCGGGCTGGGCCCCATGAACCAGGCCCCGCCCCCCTCCGGCGCGGAGAAGCCAGGTCCCATTCCCCCGAAGAAGTCTCCTCCGAAGTTGGGAACTCCGAAAGCTCCTCCCTCCAGAGATCCGCCGGGGCCGAAGAAACCTTCGGCGCCGGGAGGAGGCGTCCCCTTCTTCCCAAAACGGGCACCCGGCGGCGGCCCGAAGGTGAACGTCCCTTCCTTGACCCGCCCAGACAACCCCTGGAGGCCGGGCGGCAGGACCCCGCCCTCCCTGAACCGGCCCGCCGGGAAGACCGGCCTGAACCGGGCCGCGGCGTTCTGCTCGAACTGAAGCTGGTTCAGCGATCTGCCGCCGGCCTGGGAGGTCCCCGTGATCCAACGGAAGGTGCCGGGCAGCACCGGCATGGAGAAGCCTTGGACGACGGCGCGGACCACCACGTCGCCGGCATCGGCCTTGGTGATGGTAAAGGAAGCGACACCCGATTTCACCGTGAGCGGGCTGTCGGCCGCCGCGGAGGAGGCCGCCACCCCGGCGCTGGGGCTCTCCAGGATCAGCCGGAACTGCGTGGAGTCGTCCTCCGAGACCACCTGGGCGCCGTCCGTGTCCAGGAGGATGAAGGCGCTGGAGGAGAGCGTTCCCGGGGCGCCGGAGGCCGGGTTGATCACGAGGGCGGCGGCCCGGATCCCCACCGGGTCCGAGGTGCCCTGCGCCGAGCCGCCCTGCGCCTTGATCACCAGGCTCCCCGCGCTGGAGGCCTTGAGCCCCGCAAAGGTGTGGACCCCCTGGTCCGTGGCAGGGACAAAGGTGTAGGTGAGCAACGGGGTGCTGGCGCCCGTCCCGGTGAGGGTGATCGCCCCGGCGTAGTTCGGGGTCACGGTCACCTTGTCCTCGGCCAGCGCCTGGACGGTCACGTCGAAGGGCTGGTCCACGTAGAACTTGGTCAGCCGCGCCGGCGGCGCGGAGATTTTGACGCTGAAGAGGGCCGGCAGGAAGAGGATGGCCTCGCTCGAGCCGGCGATGGTTTTGCCGGAGACGTAGGTGGTGTCCTTGACATGGATCTTGATCCGGCCGGCGTCGAGGTAATGGAGCGCCGCTTGGGCGGCGCCGCTGACGAACTCCGCCGGCAGGAAGGAGGTCTTGAGGAACGTGCGGGTGCCCGTGGAAGGCTCCTCGTAGGTCACCGAGAGGGCCGCGGTCCCGGCGTACCGGGTGACCGTCAGCCCGTTCTTGTCCTTGGCGGTCACGGTCAGCGGGAACGGGTGGCCGGCTGGCATGATCAGCGTCGGCGTGCTCACCACGAAGCTCGACGGATACCAGGTGAAGGTCAGCGAGCCCGCCGTGAGGTTGTTCGTGGAATTGTCCGTTGCCTGGAAGGTGCCGGGCCCCGCCTGCGCGCCGCCGATCTCCACCGTAGCGGTGGTGACACCGCTGGACCAGCCGCTCGTGCTGGAGCTGACCAGCGTTGCCGCCGACCCGCCGGTGGGGGTCCAGGTGAGGGAGTAGGGCCCCGCATAGCCGGTGATCACGTTGCTGTTGGCGTCCTTCGCCGTGACGGTGATGACCACGGAGGTCGCCGCCTCAGCGGAGGTCGCGCTGCTGGCGGCGGTGACCACCAGCCGCGGGCTGAGCGGCCCCAGATAGAGGGAGGCCTTGGCCGCCGCCGCGCTCACGTTGCCGGCCGCGTCCTTGGCCCAGACCGCCACCCCGTAGGTCTTGAGCTGGGTCAGGGGGCTTGCCGTGATCTGCTGGGCCGACGACGGCGTGACCCCGGAGGTGGTGCCCGCGCCGAAGGCCGTGCCGGAGGTGTGGGTGGAGGGGTAGCTCACCGTCGTGTCCCCGTCGGCCGAGTTGTACCGCCAGATGAGCTCCGACACGTCGCTGTCCGCCGGCGCGGTGACCACGGCGGTGATGTCCGTGTGCTCGCTGTTGGCCGTGAGCACCAGCCCCGTCGGCGCCGCCGGCGGCGTGGAATCCCTCTGCGCCAGGGTGCTGATCTCGGAATCGGTCAGCGCCCGGTTGTAGTGCCGCACCTCGTCGATGAGCCCGTTGAAGTAGGTCCCGCCCTCGTCCCGCCCGATCCGCAGGGCCGGGTCGCTGGTGAACGCGCCGGCCAGCGAAAAGGAGGCGGAGGTGCCCGCGGCATCGATGTAGACCTTCATCTCGTCGCCGGAGTACCGGCCGGCCACGTGGTACCAGGCGCCGGCCGTGAGGGAGCCGCTGGCGGTCACGCTTCTCACCGTGCCGGACTGCCCGCTGGTGGAGACCTCCAGCACCGGCTGGCCGCCGGAGAGCCGCAGGGCGTACTGCCGCTTGTTGGCCGCGGCGCTCCACTTGGCCACGATGGTGCCGGCCGCCACAGCGTTGGGCTTGATCCAAGCGCTGATCGTGAAGGCGAGGGAGGTGTTCAGCGGCGAGGCGCTCGGCACGGAGATGCTGTCGTCCACTCCGTCGAAGGAGTTGCTGTAGGGGTTGGAGACGGTCAGCGGCGCGCGGTCCGTGCTCCAGGTGGTCCCGCCCAGCAGGGTTCCGTGGTTGGCGTTCGCGCTGGAATCGGTGGCGGCGGTGCCGGAGCCGTCGTCCATCTTCAGGTGCAGGACGGGGTCCTGGGTCGTGAACAGCCAGTTCACGTTGTTTCCGGAATCGGTCCCGGAGACCACCTCGATGACGCCGGGGGTCGCCCCCGCCGTCATCCTTGCCACATCGAGGTCGGTCAGGGTGAACGTTCCGGCGCCGGACCAGGTTCGGTTGGCGCCGCTGGTGGAGCGGACCAGGATGTCGTCGCCCCCACTGCTTGCGCCGTTGGAGTCCATCTGGATCGTTCCGCTGTTGCTGACATTCCCGCCCAGCGTCAGGTCCCCGGTGCCGGTGTTCAGAAACGTGCCGCCGGCATCCACGGTCACGCCGGAGCTGGCGGTCAGGTTGCTGCCGGTCCCCTGGCTGAACGTCCCATTCGTGACCTTGAGGAGGCTCCCGAAGGTCACGGCCCCTCCCAGAGAGGCGGTCCCGCCGGCCTTGTCGATGGTGAAGTTCCCGTTGGGGAAGTCGGCGCTGGAGTTGGCGGTGATGGTCTGGCTGCCGGTCCCGTCCAGCTTGATCACTCCGGTCCCGCCAACGCTGGTGTCCGCGGAGGTGACGTTGCCGGCCACGGCGATGGTGCCGGAGATGTTCCGGACGGTGGTGAGGGTGAGGTCCCCGTTCACGTCCATGGTGCCGGTGACGGTGAGGTCGGTGTTGCCCATGTCGAGCGTCACGTGGTTGAACGACATCGCGCCGGAGTTCACCGTGAGGGAGTTGGTCTGGAACTTCACGGTGCTGGTGCCGGCGTTCACCGTGCCGGCGGTGTAGGTCCAGTCGCCGGTCACCTCGATGGTGTCCTGGATCGTCAGCGTCCCGGCCGACTTGTCGATGGTCACCCTGGGCAGCTCGCCCGTCCCGCTGCCGGTCCCGAGTGTCTGGTTCCCTGTGCCGTCAAACCGGACCGTCGCCGAGCCGGTGACTGAGGTGTCGCTTGTGGTCACGTTCCCCGCCACGGCGATCGTGCCGGTGTTGATCTGGTTCGCCGTGGTGACGGTGAGGTTGCCGTTCACGTCCACGGTGCCGGTGACGGCGAGGTTGTTGCCGCCCTTGGCGATGGTGAGGTGGTTGAGGATCCTCAAGCCGATGTCGATCGTGGCGGCGGAGGTGTCCAGCGTGACCGTGCCGGAGTTGTGAGTGAACGTCCCACCGGATATCGTCAGGTTCCCCTCCACAGAGAGTGTGCCGGTGGTGGAGGTGAAGGTGCCGCCGGACAGGGTGAATCGGTCGTTGCAGTCGATCGTGGAATTGCCGCCGGTGAAGGTGCCGGCTGCCATGACGAAATCACTGGTGCCCACGGTGACGCTGTTGCCGGATCCCTGGGTGATGGTGCCGGTGTAGGTGCTCTGGATGTCGATGCCTTGGACATTCACGGCCACGTTGATGGTGCAGTTGTTCGTGCTGGTGTTGTTGAAGCGGGCGGTGTCGCCGGAGCCGGGGATCGAGTTCGAGCTCCAGTTGGCGGCGGTGTTCCAGTTGGTGTCGGCGCCGCCCCCGCCGTCCCAGGTGCGGGTGGCCGCCTCCGAGAGCCCCGCAAAGACAAGCTGGGCGCCGGTGAGCACCACCGCCCAGAAAGGCACCTTCCGAAGCATCACTCCACCTCCATCCAAATTTGCTTCTTGCTCGGCTCAGGCGCAGCCATTTCCCCACCCTGCGGGATCTCCATCGTCCTCAGCCAGCCCGCCTGGATCTCCGCCATCCGGCCGGCCGTCACCACGACCCGCTCCCCGGTCGCCGGGTTGCTCACCGTCGCCCGTCCCTCCAGCACCCTCACCACGGTGGTCACCGGCGTCGCCTGGATGAGCACGTCTGTCCCGGTCAGCCCAATCATCGCCTGCGGCGTGGTGAGCAGCAGCGAGTGCGGCGGCGCGTCCGGCCCGAACTGGATCCGCACCGACCCGCTGGGCATGTCCAAGCGGATCCGGTGGTCGCCCCGAAATTTTCCAACGGAGGCCTTGCGCACCACCAAGGCACCCGGCCCTTCCAGCTGCACCTTGCCCCGGCCTTCGGCGACCTCGAGCTGCACGGCCTGGCCCAGCCGGGCCACCAGGGTGGTCCCGGCGGTCAGCTCCCGCACGCTCTGGACGCGGGCCGGCTCGCCGGCCCCCTGCTCTGCCAGCCTGGCCGGCAGCGGGTTCGACACGTGAAGGAGAAGGGCCACCGCCCCGGCCGTTCCCGCCACAACCCCCGCGGGCACCAGCCACTGGCGCGCCACGGCCAGCCACAGGAGCCAGCCCGGCAGGGCGCTGATCCCGGCCAGGAGCCCCGGAGGGATCTCCCCCACCTTGACCGACTTCAAGAGCTCCAGGTCCTTGCCGACCTGGGCCAGCATCTGTTCCGTCTCACGCTCATCCATGTTCAGGCCCTCCTTCCCCTTTCACCCTGATTAGAGGGCGGAAGAGGGAAAATATTCCATAAAAAAACGCTCCCAGCGGCGTGCAAAATGTCCATTGCTACTCGGAGACCCCCATCCTCTTCAGCTCCTCGGCGAGCGCCAGCCGGGCCCGGTGGAGACGGGACATCACCGTCCCCTGCGGCACCCCCAGCACCATGGCCAGCTCCTCGTAAGAGAGATGGTCGAACTCCCGGAGGATCAGCAGATGGAAATCCCCCTCGTCCAGCTTGGCCAGCGCCTGCCGGACCAGCGCGATCCGCTCGCTCTGAACCGCCCGCTCCCGGGGAGAGGCGGCGGGGTCCGCCAGCTGGGCCTCCGGGGAGGACTCCGGGGAATCCTCCGGCTCTGGGGGCGTGTAGCGGGGCATCTCCCGCTTGCGCCGCGCCAGCCGCTCGTGGCAGAGGTTCAGCGTGATCCGGTAGAGCCAGGTGTAGAAGTGCGCCTCCGCCCGGAACCCGGTGATCTTCCAGAAGGTCCTCAGGAACGCTTCCTGGGCCACCTCCGCGGCGTCCTCCCGGTTGCCCAGGAGCTTGAGCGCCACGCCGTACACCCTCTCCTGGTACGGCTGGAGCAGCTCCACGAAGGCCTCCCGATCTCCCCGCCGCGCCCGCAGGAGCAGGGTCTGCTCCTGCTCCTGGGGGATCCGGAAACGCTCCTGTTCGTCCATCTTACGTCGTCAGGATCCCCACATTTTCAGCATGACTGCTTTTCTGTACAAGTGCATCCGTATACGCTTGGGGGCGTCCCCAGTGCGCGATACCGATGTATCGGGGCGCTACTTGTCCGCCGAGCGAAAGGTGACGAACTCCGGTGAGAGGATCGGGCCGTAGGAGTCCTCCCCCTGGACGTCCGGCCCCGAGGCGTGGTTGGGCAGGATGAACGTCACCGTCTCCAGCACCCCCACCGCCGTCCGTCCGATCCCGAAGACCAGCCCTTTGATCGGTCCCACCACGACGCCCGCGAAGCTCCCCTCCGACTCCGTCGTCCGCATGATCTGCACCGGGATCTCCAACCACCCGGTGAGCAGGTTCCCGATCCCCCGCCCGAGCTTCGTGAACGGCGTGGAGGCCTCGCTCGGCCCCGCCAGGCCCAGGATCAACATGAAGACGACCGCAAACATCCATCCCCTCCGTCGCATCGTTACCCTCCTTTAAAAGCAGTCCGCTTCTTACAAACCCACTTCTCGCTCAAACGGTCGGCTCGCCATAAGAGAAGTGGGTTTGTAAGAAGCGGACTGGCTCTTACGCTCACGGCCGGATAAAGAGCGAGGCCGCGTCGAACTCGCACTCGCCGACCCTCACCACGTTGGAGCTCCCGGGGCTCGGGACGGCGTCCGCGATGTCGGCATCGTCGTCGTAATCGAACATCCCCGTCCGATCCAGCCCCAGGAGGTCCACGAACTCGTTCCGGGCGATGACCTGGTTGACGATCCCGCTGGTCCGCAGCGTCCCCGGCGGCGACTCCATCCGGAACTTGTGGAAAAGCACCTGGGACTCGCTCTCCGCCGGCTTGAACTCCAGGACGGCCTTCCAGCGGATCCGCGCCTTGTCCCCGACCTCCAGCTCGATCTTCGCCGGCCTCTTCAGGCCCGAGAGGTCCCCCAGGGAGAAGGCCCGGACCGCCTCCGGGCTGGGCAGGGGCAGCAGCGAGCCCTTGGAGATGCTGACGCCGGTCGTCTGGACGTTGCGCACGTTGGTGAAGGAGGTGTGCTCCTTCCGCTCCCTGCCGCGGCTTAAGGCCAGGTACAGCTTGACCCCGGTGATCCGGCGCATCTGGTCCGGCGCGTAGGAGCGGTGCGCCGGAAACGGCCGGTTGAGGTTGTCGTAGTAGAGGAAGCCAAGCCGCTCCACCCGGACGCCGCGGGCCCGCTTGGGGACCCGCTTCGTCACGCCGGCGTAGGAGCGGTAGACCTGCCTTTGCTCGGTGTCGTACCAGAAGCGCATCACCGTCTCCGGGTGCACCCGCTCGTCCGGGGTGTAAAGGATCCGGAGGTCGCTCCCCAGCGGGATGGGGTCCGTGAAGGTGACCACGTCGTCGGGATGGTTCTTGTCCTGCCCACCGCCGTACTCGAAGCGGATCGGGACGGTCACCCACTCGTCCCCGCCCCCCTCCCGCACCTGGCCAATCGGCACCTGGGCGCCGCTGCGGAATTGTTTCTCCAGCGTGAACCGCTGCTGCTTGTTCTGCAGGGAGTTGGGGCGATGGGAGCGGTCGGTCCAGAGGGGGACGAACCCGATGGCGTTGGTCTCGGCCTGGGTGAGCAGAACGGCGTCGCGGAGCCCCTCCTCGTCGAAACCGCCCTCGAGCACGACGTCCATCACCTCCTCAGTCACCTGCTGCAAATCCAGCCGGGCTTGCACGTGGGTCCAGGAATCGAAGCCGGCGGCCAAGACCGCCGCGTTGATGCCGCCCAGGATCCCCAGGATCGTCACCGAGATCAGCAGCTCGACGAGCGTCAGGCCGGAGGGGACAGCTGCGCGGGAACCAGCGGACGAGCTCATTTGTTCACGATGGCGACGAGGCGCACGAGGGGCGTCCCGGCGACCTTGCCCCGGTAGACGTAGACCTGGAACTCCAGCGGCATTGCCTCCGGGTCCACCACCCGCACCGTGTACCACGTGCCCTTCTGGAGCTGGACCGGCGGATTGACCACGTTGCCCATCTGCTTGATCTGCTCCGGCGTGAGGGCCAGGTTCTTGAGCTTCTCCACCTCTTCGCGTGCCAAAGCCAGCGCCGTGGTGAGGTCGTCGGTGTAGGCCGACTGCTCGACCGCCGTGGCGAAGAGCTGCATCAGCGGCAGCACCGCGATGGAGAGGACCGCCAGCGTGATCAGGATCTCGACGAACGTGAACCCCCGCCGGAAAATCCGCTTGTCCGGCCTGCGCGCCGGGTTGCCCGGCGCGCAGGCCGTCATCCGAATTGTTCCGGCGGGGTGCGCGTTCGTTATCACTCGTAGCGGGAGACGATGACGCGCCGAACGTCCGCCACCACGCCCAGCGCCACCAGCGCCTTGGCCTGCGGCCGGTGCTCCACCTGGAAGTACCCGGGCCCGAACAGCGTGGGCGGGATCATCCCGATGCCGTCCTTGCCGAAGAAATCCCGGTCGTGCGAGATCTCGTAGGTCGCCCGGGCCAGGCCCGCCTCGGCCAGGTAGGCCGCCTGCAGGCGGTCCACCTCCAGCGTGGCCGAGAGCAGGCGGGAGTGGACCATGCCGTTCAAGGCCGCGCCGAAGGAACCCAGCATGAGGAGGAGGATGATCGTCGTGATGAGGGCGACGCCGGCTTCCGCCCTCCGGCTCTTACCACTCGCTGGGCGCTTGCCCCGCATACTCCCCCCATCCCTTGTCCAGCGGCTCCTCCTGGTTGATGAGCACCTCCGCCGTGTCGGTGACGTAGACCCATCCACCCTCGCTGGAGAGCGAATCCTCGGAGCTCTTCGTGGTGTGCTCGCTGCTCCCCTTGCCTCCCGAGACCAGCTCCGACGGGATCTTCTTGAGGTACGGCCGCTTCACCCCGGCGTCGATGTAGGTTTTCTCCACCAGCTCGTCCAGCGAATCCGGGTAGCGGCCTTCCTTGGCGCGGAAGAGGGTCACGCGGGAGCGGAGCGTGTCGAGGTTGCTCTTCGTCGCCGCCACCTTGGCCTCGGCGTCGAAGCCGATGAAGTTGGGGATGATCGCCGCCGCGAGAATCGCGATGATGGAGATGACGATCAGCAGCTCGATGAGGGTGAATCCGCGTCTGGACATGGAATCCGTGCCTCCTAGCGTTGGAAGACCCGTATCAGTTGGAAGATCGGCAGAAGAACGGAAAGGGCGATGAACCCGACGAACAGCCCCATGCTGAGCAGGAGGACCGGCTCGAGCACCGAGGTCATCGCCCGCAGGGCCCGGTCCACCTCCCCCTCGTAGTAGTCCGCCAAGTGGAGGAAGACCGTATCGAGGGCGCCGGTGCGCTCGCCGACAGTGACGAGCTGGGCGATCGTGCCCGGGAAGACCTTCTCCGCCCGGAACGGCTCCGCGAGCGATTTCCCACCGATCACCTGCTCCCGCACCCGGGCGACCGCCTGGGCGAGGACCTGGTTGCCCATGAGCTCCTCCGCCACGGCCAGCGCCGGCACCGCGGGGATGCCGCTGCGCAGCAGCGAGGAGAGGATCCGGAAGGCGCGGGCGAGGATCGTCTTCAGGATCAGCGGACCGAAGTAGGGCGTCCGGAGGATCGCCCGGTGGATCCAGAGGCGGCCCTCCGGGCTGCGCCGGAACCGGGCCAGCCAGAACCCCCCCACCCCCAGCCCCAGCGGCAGGAGGAACCAGAACTTGCGCAGGAGGAAGCTCACCCCCAGCAGGATCCGCGTCGGCAGAGGCAGGGCCACGCCCGATTCCTCGAAGATCCCGATGAAGCGGGGGAGGATGAAGATGAGGAGGAAGGTCACGATGCCGAAGGAGAGGAAGACGAGCAGGACCGGATAGGCCAGCGCCGCCCGGACCCGGCCCTTGAGCTCCATCTCCGATTCTCCGATCGAGGCCAGCCGCTCCAGCACTTCGTCCAGCATCCCCGCCGTCTCGCCGGCCTTGACCATGCTGACGTAGAACGTGGGGAAGCAGGCCGGGGCCCTCGCCAGCGCCTCGGAGAAGCTTTTTCCCCCCTGCAAATCCCCGCTCAAGGCGGCGAGCGTCTGCTTGAACGCGGGCGAGAAGGCCTGCCCGGCCAGCCCCTCGATCCCCTCAATGAGGGGCAGTCCCGAGCGGACCATGAGGGCGAGCTGGCGGGTGAAAAGGACCACCTCCTGGGGCCGCGGGGCGCGGCGCACCCGCTGGAGGAGCTGCTCCAAATCGAGCGCGGCTCCCTGGGCTTCCTCCAGGGTGATGATCTGCAGGCCTTGGCCACGGAGCTGGCGGGCCACCGCGTCGCGGCTTTCGCCCTCGAGGGAGGCGACGGTGGCTGTCCCCGCCTTGTCACGGGCCTTGTAGCGAAAGGTGGCCATCGCCGCGGGAAGCCGGCTACCGGAAACCGAACGGCGTTTCCGGCTCCTTCCGCCGGGGCCTGGCCGCGGTGGAGGCCTTGACGGATAACCCCTTCGCCTCCTGCCGGCCGCGCTGCCACCGGATCCCCTTGATCTGGCGGGCGGCGCTGCCGCGGTGCGGGCTCTTCGGGAACTGGGTCAGCAGGCGCTGGAACGCCTCCTCCGCCGTATCCAGGTCGTTCATCCGCTCCCGGGCGATGATGCCGACGCGCCAGAGGGACTCCATCGCGTAGGGGTGCGTGGGGAACCGGTCCACGAGGGTCTGGTAGACCTCCATCGCCCGGAGGGAGCGGACCGGCTCCGGCGCCTGCCGTGCCTTGAGGGACAGGCCCTTGTCCCACGCCTGCGCCTCGGTGAAGAGCTCCTCCACGTCCAGCCGCTGGGCCACCTGGTGCACCGGCGTCTTCGGCTTTTTGAAGTCCGGCACCGTCTCCACCAGGTGCGGGGTGATCACCACCACCAGCTCCTTCTGCTCGTGGTCCTTGGAGCGGTTCTGGAAGAAGAACCCGAGGAACGGGATGTGCCCCAGCAGGGGGATGCGGCTCTTGACAAAGGTCTCGTCTTCCTGGAGGAGCCCGCCGATGACGAACGCCTGGCCGTCCTTGACGAGCACGGTGGTGTCCGCTTCGCGGGTCGTGATGCGCGGACCCTCGTCGAGGGTGTCGCTGACCGAGCTCACCTCCGGGTGGATGTGCATCTGGATGTACCCATCGGGGTTGATCCGCGGGGTCACCCGCAGGGTGGTCCCCACGTCCACGAAGCGGGTGGTCTCCAGGGTGCCGGTGGTCGTCTGCGTCTGCTCCCGGATGGGGAACTTCTCGCCGATGATGATCCGGGCCTCCACGTTGTTGAGGGTGAGGATCGAGGGGTTCGCGATGACCTTGACCCTGCGGTCGCGGATGAGGGCGTCCAGGGTCACCGTCAGGGTGTCGTCGCCGCGCCCGACGGTCAAACCCAGGTCGTCACCGGACAGGTCCGAGGAGGTGCCCGCCAGGCTGAGCGCCCCCGAGCTCAAACTGATGGGGAGGCTTCCCGGCCGGACCGGGACGGTGAGGGCCACGGAGGACAGCGTGATCCCCAGGTTGTCCAAATCGGTGTGGGTGATGTCGATGAGCTTGGACTCGATGAGGACCTGTTGCGGCGGCTGGTCGATGGCGAGGAGCAGCGCCTTCATGTCCTCAATGCGGCTCAGGTAGTCGCTCACCAGAACCCCGTTCGCGGACTCGTCCACCTTGAGGACCGCCCCCTCCGAGGCCATCGGCTGGAGGAATTCCAGGGCCGTGTCGAGGTTGATGTACTTCACCGGGATCACCGCCGCCGCCCGCTTCTGCTCAAGCCGCATCACCTCGATGATCTCCCCGCGCACGGTGAAGCCGAACCCGTTCATCTTGAGGATCTGGCGCAGGCCCTCCTCGAGGGGGACCCCGCGCAGGGTGAGCGTCACGCTGCCGCCGACAGACTCGTCGGCCACGATGTTGAGCCCGTAGATCTTGGCCAGCGAGCTCAAGACGTTCTTGAGGTTGGCGTTCGTGAAGGAGAGGTTGACGACCTGCCGGAGCCGCTCCTCCTGCGGGGCGGCCGGCGGTTCGCCCTCCTCCTGCGCCAGGGCCGCGAGCGGCGCGGCCGCCGCCAGAAGCACCGCGAGAAGAAGTGCCCTCCGCGTCATTGCGCCGCCTGCTTCTCCACGAGGAAGTATCGCTCCTCCCCTTTCTCGAGAATGATCCGGTCCGGCCGGATCTCCACGACCCGCTTGTCCTGCACCGTGTCCCCCACCTGGACCGTGCTGCCGTCGATCAGGGCGGTCAGCCGCTGGCCGTCGCCGAAGATCCCCGACAGCTCCATCCCTGCCGCCTCTTTCTCCTCACGCGGGCGCTCCGCGGCAAGAAACGGGTCCTTGACTTCCCGCGCGGTGCGGTCCTCCACCAGGGCGAAGACCTTCTCCCGCATCTCCTGCCGGCGGGTGGGGGTATCGGCCAAAAGCACTTCCAACAGAATAGCAGACCGCGGCAGGGCTTTCTCGCTCTTTTCCATCTTGACCTTCACGCCCTGCACCCGCTGGTACGGGCCCTGGTTCTCCAGCGAATGCAGGTAGTGGATGAGGGACTCGAAGGGGGCGAAGGCGTCCACCTGGACGAAGAGCCGCCTGTAGAAGGAATCCGGGGCCGCCCCTTTTTTCTCTTTCGCCTCCGCCTTCGCGGCGGCCGGCTTCTCCCTGAGGGGTTCGACCGAGTTGATCTCCAGCTTGAACCGCTTGCGGTCGGCCACGATTCTCTCCAGCAGGAGGTCCTGGTCCTGGCGGTAAAGGAGCCCCTCCTCCATCTTTTCCAGCTCCTGGAAGGTGCTGCCCAGCTGGGCCTGGTGCTCCCGGATCTTCCTCTGCCGCTCCTGCAGGTTCGGCCGCTGGGCCTCCAATTCGATCAGCCGGTTGTTTGCCTCCTCAAAACCGGCGCGGGCCTCCCGCAGCAGCCGGGCCCTCGGCAGGACCCAGGCGCCGTTGCCCCAGACCATGACTGCCACCACGGCCAGCACAGTCGCCCAGGCCTTCTCCCGCATCCCGAACCGCAGCGAGCCGGCCTTCAGCCCCTCGGTGATCCGGGACAGGTTCACCGCGCCCCTCCACCGCTTCCGACCCCTCCCCTCCACGCCCATGACGCTCTTACGCCGCCAGGCGGGTACCCGGGCTCGGTCGAAGGCGGGAGGGCGCGCAGGCGCGGAGCGGTGGAAACGGAGACGGCCTGCGTTACCGGGAAGCGATGGGCATTACGTCCCCGATCTCCGAGGGTCCGCCGCGGAGCGCCGAGCACCCAGCCTCGGATGGCCGCGTCGCGAATCCCCCCGACCCCCGGCCGGCCTCCCCGGGCCGCTCCCCGGCGACTCTGGCGGTGGAGGGGTGGGGTCATTTCGGCCCCTCGACGACCCGGCAGATCACCTCGAACTGCACGACCTCGGTTCTACCGACCGTCGCCTTCTTGGCAAAGTTGAACGCCACGTCCTGGAAGCGGGAGATCTCCTTGAGGTCCCCCATGAACTCCGTCACCAAATCTTCCTGGAAAGCCCCGCCGGCCAGCCGCAGCAGCCGGTGGGGGTCCCCCTCGAGCTCCGTGAGCCACACGCCGTAGGGAAGCGCCCGCTTGATCTCCCGCAGGATCTCCGCCCACTGGCCGGACGGATCCTGGTACTGCCGAAGGTACGCGAGCCGCTGTTTCTGCCAGTCGATCTGCTGGAGGAGCTGCCTCTCCTTCTCCTCCAGCTCGGCCGCGACGGCCCGGACCTCCTCCAGCTCGGCCGCCGTTTTCCTCTGCCGGGTCTCCAAGGCGCGCGTCCGAGCCTCGTACGACTTCACGGCGATCCCTACTCCTGCCGCGATCAGCACCACCAGCGCCAGGGCGCCCGCGGCGGCGCGGCCCAGCGTGGGCAGGAACCGCCGATCCACCCAGAACCGGAGGCGGTTGGGCCACGTGGTCAGCACCAGGTTGTCCGGAAGCAGGTTGATCCTATCCACGGAGGGCCATCCCCAGCGCCGCAGCCATCCGCGCCCTCACAGGACCCGGCGGAAGCTCCCGCTCCACGCCGTCGGCAAAGGCGACACCGTCGAAAGGATCGGCCACCCGCACCTCCGCCCCCAGCCGGCTCTCGAGGAACGGGCTCAGGTTCTTCAGCTGGGCGCCGCCGCCGAGCAGGTACAGCCGGTCCAGGCGCCGGCCGGCCCCCCGCTGGAGCGTGTAATAGGTCACGTACCGGAGGGAATGGTCCACCTCGTTGGCCAGCTTCTCCAGGTAGAGGGTGAGGGCGTGCCCGACGCGGGTGCGGAGGTCCTGTTCGGCCCCGCCCGGCGGGGAAGCTGCCTCCACTGGAGGCTGAAGCGTCCCCGCCGCCGGCAGGCCGGAGTCCCGCTTCTGGGACTCCGCGGTGGCCCGGTCCACCTTGCAGTACTCGGCGATGCTGCGGGTGATCCCTTCCCCCGCCACGGAGAAGGAGCGCACGAAGCGCACCTTGTGGTTCACCACGAACGCCAAGGCGGAGCTGCTGAAGCCGATGTCCATCACGCCGACGAACTCCTCCGGCTGGAAGAGCCCCGCCGCATCCAGCGCAGCCACCGAACCCAGGATCCCCGGCTCCGCCGCGGCCACCTTGCCTCCGGCCTCCGAGATCAGGTGATAGGGCGCCAGGACGTCCTCCTTCGGCACCGCGAAGATCAGGAGATCCACCTGCGGTTTTCCATCGGCGACGCTCTCGCCGAGGAGGAGATGGCGGATGTAGTGCGAGGAGGGATCGGCGCCTATTTTCTCCTTCGCCTCCCACTCGACCGCCTTCTCCAAATCGGGGGCGGGCATCTTGGGCATGGCCGCCTGCTCCACGGCCACCCGGTCCTCCGGCACCCCCATCACCATCGAGCCCCGGAGCAACCCCTCCCGGCGGAACTCACGGAGCGTCCGCTGGAAGAAATCCTTCCGTTGGGCGTCCCCGATGTCCGCCGGGATCTCCCGGCAAGCGACAGCGGTGATCCGGGGCCCCCCGCCGGCGCTCCGCTCCACGCGGACGAGCTTCGCCGCGCTGGCCCCCAGATCCAGGCCGACCACCGGCCCGTAGGCCCCGGTCATCCGCCGCAGGAGGCCGGCCCACTTCTCCTTACGCGGTACCCAGTGGCCGGTTTCTTTACGCGCACACAGTGCCCGATACCAATGGAGGGGGCGCTTCAGCTTGCCCGTATCGGGCGCCCCTTGCTTTTTGCGCCCGGCAGAGCGCTCAAACAGGGCCTGGCCGGCGATGGTGGGCTTTTCTCCACCCTTGGAGAAGAGCCGGTCGAAAACCTTGTGGAGGTCGGGAAGCTCCTTAGCCATTCAGCCGCAGGAGCTCTTCCGCCAGGGCCTGGTAATCCCTGGCCCCCCTGCTCTGCGGGGCGTAGCGGGCGATCGGCTGGCCCATCATGGGGCACTCGGACAGCGTGGGGCTCAAGTGGATCACCGTTTCGAACACCTTCCCCTTGAAGTAGTCCCGGATCGTCTGGAGCATGGCCCGGTTCATCCGGGTCCGGTGGTCGAACAGGGTGGGGAGGATCCCCAGGATCTCGAGGCGCGGGTTGAGCTTCGCCTGGACGAGCTCCACCGTCTTGAACAGCTCCCGCATCCCGTCCAGGGAGAGGTAGTGGGTCTGCAGCGGGATCAGCACGTCCGTGGCCGCCGCAAGGGCGTTCACCGTGAGCAGGTTCAGGCTCGGCGGGCAGTCCAGCAGGATGTAATGGAACCGGCCGTTCAACTCCGCCAGCCGGTCGGCCAGCACGCGGTCCCGGCCGGGACGGTCCACGAGCTCCACCTGCAGGGAGGCCAGCAGTGTGTTGGAGGGGACGAGCTTCAGGTTCGGGTGGTAGGTGCCCAGGATCACCTGGGCCAGCGGCACACCGCCGGGCTGAAGGGCGTGGTACAGGGTCCAGGGGATATCGTCGCCGCGGAAGCCAAAGCCCAGCGTGGCGTGCGCCTGCGGGTCCACATCGACGACCAGCACGCGCGCCCCCATCTCGGCCAGCGCGGCGGATAGATTGACGGCGGTGGTGGTCTTCCCGCACCCGCCCTTCTGGTTGAGGATGGCGATCTGGCGGGGCTCCGCGGGGAGGTCCGGCTCCGTCACCAGGGACGAGGTGCCCTCCGGCGCCGACCTGCGGTAATGCCGGAAGAACGTTTCCTCGAAAGAAGACGGGATTTGTTTCACGCCAATGATCGGTGCCAGGATTGATCCTGGCACCGATCATTGTATCACGAACCGGCGGGCTTCTCCTGGGCCGCGAGAAGCTCAGCGATCTTCTTCAGGAACCCCTGCGCGTCCAGGGGCTTGGTCATGTAGGCGTCTGCACCGCATTCGGTGGCGAGCTTCAGGTCCTCCGGCTGAGCGCGGGCGGTGAGCATCATGATGGGGATCGCCTTGTACCGGCGGTCGAACTTGAGGAGCCGGCAGACCTTGAACCCATCGAGCTTCGGCATCATGAGGTCGAGGATCAGCAGGTCCGGGCTCTCTTGCTTCGCCAGCTTCAGGGCGGTCTCCCCGTCGTTGGCGGAGATCACCTCGTAGCCGTTGGCCTTCAGGCGCATGGAGACGATTGTCACAATGTCCGCTTCGTCATCGGCCAGCAGGATCCTTTTCGGCATCTGTCCCCCCTTATGCGATACACCGTGCCCGATACCAACCACCGGGGCTGATACAGCTCGCTAGAAATCCGCCTCCTACGCGGACCGGTAGCGCGGCGCGAGGGAGAGCGCCGCCTGAATGGCCCGCATCTGGTTCCCCAGCCCTTCGGACTTGATGATGAACCCGGAGGCCCTGTTGCGCAGCGCCGCCTTGAAGCGCTTCTCATCGGCGAAGCCGCTGAGCATGAAGATCGGCAGGGACTTGTGCCACATCCGCATCCTTTTGAGGACATCGAGCCCGTTGATCTTGGGCATCACGATGTCCAGGAGGACCACGTCCGGCTTCTCGGACTTCAGTTTTTGCAGGGCCTCCTTCCCGTCCTGCGCGGTCACCACTTCGCAGTCCGCCGACTCCAACCGGACCTTCAGGAGCCGGACGAAATCCGGCTCGTCGTCGACCACCAGGATCTTTTTGCGTTGGGTCACCCCTTCGCCTCCTCTCCCAGCATCTCCCGGACCCGGTCCGCGAGCTCCTTCGGGTCGTACGGCTTGATCATCACCGCGTACCGGCCGCCCAGGTGCCTCCCATGCTTCGCCTTCGCCAAGAGATCCAAGCTCTGCTCGCCCATCGGAAGCCCCGCGGAGAGCGCCGTCAGGAAGATGACGGGGATCTTCTGCGTGGCGGGGTCCTTCTGCAGGGCCTGGTACACCCGCATCCCGTCCTGCCCCGGCAGCATGACGTCCAGGACGATGAGATCCGGCGAGGCCTGCCGCGCCTGCGCGAGCCCCTTCACCCCGTCCTCCGCCTCGAGGACCTCCATGCCGAACGCGGCAAGCCGCCGCCCCAGGAGGAGGCGCGCGTCCTCCTCATCCTCGATCACGAGAACCCTGCGCTTCCGCGTCATGGTCATGCTCCTCTTTATGCGTACACAGTGCCCGGTAGCGGTTCAGGGGGCGCTCCAGCTCCCCAGTCAGACAGAGCCTCTTGCTATCCGCGGACCCGCCGCCCCAGCAGATCCAGAACCCCCTCAAACGTGCTCTCCTCCTGCGGGACAAGCACCCACCCCCACCGGAGGTCGGAGAAAGCGGCCGCCTCCGGATGGCCGCGCAGGACGCCGGTGAGGCGCTGCCGAAAACCCGGGAACCCCTTTGGATCGATGACCGACAGGATCATCAGCCCGATCCCCGGATTTTCAAGGACCCGGTCCCGCCGGGAGATTTGGCGGGCGAGGACCGCGGCCACCTTCTCCAGGGAAACGCCGGCGCCCGGCCTGGCCCGGAGCAGCTGAACAGCCAGCGCCTGCCCCTCCCGGGAGGCCTCCTCCCGCATCAGCCGGAACTCGTCGGTCAGCGCCAGGACCGCGCTGTACAGGGGGAGGGTCAGCGTTAAGGTGGTGCCCTTCCCTTCCTGCGAGGAGACTCGGACCGTTCCCCCGTGGAGGGTCACGATCTCCTTCACGATCGCCAGGCCGAGCCCCGTGCCGCGCGTCCCCGCGCCGGGCGGCGGGGTCAGCTGCGAGAACTTCTCAAACAGCCGCTTCTGCTCCCTCTTGGGGATGCCGATCCCGGTGTCGGCCACGGCCAGCTCCGCCGACCGGCCCCGGGCCGCCAGACGGACCGCGATGGCCCCCCCGGGCGGCGTGAACTTGACCGCGTTGGTGAGCAGGTTCTCCAGCACCTGCGCCAGCCGGCTCGGGTCCCCGTACACCGGGACCGCGGGATCCAGCTCCAGCTTCAGGCGCCGGGGCGCGATCAGGGGCCGGTAGCGGCCGGTCACCTCGCGGACCATCTTCTGCAGGTCCGTGCGCTCCCGGTGAAGGGGGAGCCGCCCCGCCTCGATCCGGGCGAGGTCCAGCAGCTCGCTGACCAGCTGGAGCATCCTCTGCGCCTGCGTCCGGATTATCTTCACCCTCTGCTTCTGCTCGGGGGCCAGCGGACCGCCGAACCCTTCCAGGAGCTGCGCCGCCGCCTCCGTCACAAGGGCCAGGGGTGTGCGCACCTCATGGCTCAGGTGCGCCACCGTTTCCGATACGGCCTTGGCCTGCCGCCTCCACCGGCCCGAGATCACCTCGGCCTCCCGGAGCAGGGTGGATTGCCCGATCACGCGGGCCAGCCGGTCCAGGAACTTCTTGCCGTCCCGCCCGCGGAACCCGTCGAAGGAATGACGGACCGAGGAGAAGCTGGAGAGATTCGCGACGCCGACCGTCCGCCCCTCCACGACGAGGGGCAGGCAGCAGAGCGCCTTGACCGGGCGGAACTTCTTGGGCGCCTGCCGGTAGGGGACGAAGCGGGGCTCCTTCCCCGTGTCGGTCGAGCAGTAGAGCTTCTGGCTCTGGGCGACCCACCCGCACAGCCCCTCTCCCAGCTTGAACTTCATGCCCCCCGGGCGGGGCTTCACGCGGTCCCCGGCGGCCCACCGGACCACCAGCTCGTCGGTGTCGGCGTCGAGCACCATCACGGAGCAGCGGTCCGCCCCGCTGAGCTCGGCCAGGGCCCCGCAGCAGCCGAGCATCAGCGGCTCCAGGTCGAACTGCCGCTCCAGCCGCTCCAGCCACTGCTCGAGGACCCGCTCCCTCGCCGTCGTCATCGGGACCTCACGCCACCGCCCCGCTGTCCCGCCGCATCATCCAGGTGATCACCGCCGCCAGCAGGAGGAACCCCGCCGGGGTCGAGTTCCAGGCTGAGGTGAAGAGCGTCTTGCTGCCGGCGATCAGGGCGCTGAGCCAGACGAACGTCAGGAACAGGGCCCTCAGGTGCCTGGGCATCCAGGAGGTGGCGAAGGTCCGGCCCCGCCGGATCTCCAGCCACCCCCACACGGCCAACCCCAGCAGGATGATTCCCAGCACGCTCCAGACGGCTTTCTCGACGGTCACAGGCAGGAGGACCCGCTCCGAGATCCAGTAATCGAGGTTGTTGGCGATGAGCCACGCGGGGAGGAGCCACAGGAGCCAGGCGACAGCCAGCCACCGTTCCAAGGGGCGCGCCGCCATCGGCTGCACCCACCGGTATTCCAGGGTCAGCGCGGCCAGCCCCACCGAGAGCCCGCCGCAGAGCCCCGCCGCGTGATCGCCCATCCTCCACCAATCCAGACGAATCCCCGTCGAGGAGCCGAAGCCCTGGACCCAGGCCGCCAGCGGGAACCCGACGCCGAAACCCGCGGCCCCGGCCAGCGCCAGCCGGAGGGAGGCCCGGTCCTTCCGCCAGACCCCCACGTAGGCCGACAGGAGCGTCCAGACGCCGAGCAGGACCACCGCCATCATCTCGCGTGTCCGAAGGTCGCCCGGCCCGGCCATGCTGCCCCAAAGCAGGCGGTCGACCAGGATCCAGACGAACAGCAGCCCCCCGGCGACGGCAATCCGCTCCCACGGCCGGTACCGCGGCAGGGCAAGCCCCAGACCCAGCCCCAGCGAGCCCATCCCGCCCCAGACAAAACCGATGAGCGCCAGGAAGCCGATCGCCTCCAGGGAGCCCTGATACGCCAGGTTCACGAAACGCCCGTAGCTCAGGGCCCCCCCGATGGCGAAACCGAGGGAGCCGACGACCGCCGCCCCAATCCATCGGGGGCCGCCGGTCACCGCCGCCAGGCTCAAGCCCGCCATGGCCCCCGCGACCGCCGCGCCCCGCTCGTGCCCGTGCTGGCCCCGCAGGCCCCACGCCAGCGCCATGGCCAGCGCCACCGTGGCCAGCTCGCTGAACCGGAAAGGCGGGGGCTTTCCCATAGCTTCAAGCTAACAGACCCCCCTGCCCCGGGTCAAGCAGGCCGCCGCAGGTCCTCGACGATGTTCCGAGCCTCCGAAGCGGCAGCCGAATGGGTATTGACATCCGGTTAATATACCGCGTAAAATGGCCACATGATTAACCGGGGGCCTGGCCCCCGTTCTGGAGCGGTCCAGGAAGGGGGCTCCTTTGCTGGGCCCCCGCCAAACAGGAAAATCCACCCTCATCCGTTCCCTTTCCCCCGCCCTGACCATCAACCTGGCGCATGAACCCCCCTACCTGGAGTTCGCCAGGAATCCCTCTGAACTTGAGCGGCGTCTTGCAGCCTGCTCCTATCCCAGCGTGTTTATCGATGAAGCCCAGCGCCTCCCCAGCCTCCTGA
>CAYJUA010000012.1:24568-24646 GCA_964373295.1 uncultured Planctomycetia bacterium | reverse complement strand
CTGCTTGAACCGGAATGATGAGCGTCAGAGCTCGAATGGGAGGTTAACGGCTCCATCACATCACAGTGTTTGTGTGTA
>CAYJUA010000012.1:15623-24558 GCA_964373295.1 uncultured Planctomycetia bacterium | reverse complement strand
TGCGACCTGCTTGAACCGTAATGCGCAGCCACAGAGCTCGACTGGGAGGTTAACGGCTCCATCACGGTGCGGCCGCATCACGGCGGGTGTGTGGTAGAGAAGATTAAAACGATGAGGCACTCGGTTTATTGTTGACCGGGGACTTTTCATGGGAGGTGCTTCATGAAACGGATGATCTGGGCGTGGGCGGCGGTCGGAGGCATGGCTGGGCTGGTCTTCTTGGGTGGACGGTGGGCTGGGCCCCTTTCGGCCGGCGAGCCGGGCGCCGGAGATTCCCCGGGGTATGTGCCCGGCGTCCCGGGCCCGGTGACAGCGCTCCTGCCGCTGGGGCGGGCGGATGCCGCTTTCGCGGGGACCGGCTGGGGCGTCTACCGCTCGAGGGACGGCGGCAGAACCTGGGCTCGGGTCTTCCGGGCCGGGATCTGGAAGGGGCCGGTCCGCGCGCTGGCGGCCGATGCGGAAGGGAAAACGCTGTACGCGGCCGCCGGTGACGGGCTGTACCGCTCCTCCGGCGAGGAGGGGCGGTGGGGCAGGGTCCTCGCCGGCCGGCGGGTGACGTGCGTCGCGGTGAGCCCGCAGGATCCGGCTCTCCTCCTGGCGGGCACCGACCGCGGCGTCATGGTCAGCTTGGATGGAGGGGGACGGTGGGAGGCGCAGGCGTCGGGCTGTCCGCGAGTCCCGGTCCGTCAGGTCCTCTTCGACCCGGCCCGGCGAGGTACGTGCTATCTGGTGTCGGAGCGCGGGTTTTTCCTCTCAAAGGATGACGGAAGGAGCTGGGAACAGGCGCGGATCGATCCGGCAGGGGTTGTTGAGACCGCGGAGGCAAACCGGGCTGAAACGGAGGCGGAAGAAGCCAGACCGCAGGAGGAACAGGAGGCAGGAAGCCCAGGGTCCCACCGGCTGGCTGTGGACCCGCAGGGGAACCTGTATCTCGGCACCCGGGCCGGGGTCCTGACGAGCCCGGACGGAGGCGGGACGTGGCAGCCCATCGCCACAGAGCGGATCGGTACGCCGGACGTGCTGCATCTCGTTCCCGACCCGGCGGAGGCCGGGCTGCTGTACGCTGTCACCCCGGCGGGACTCTTCGCCTATTCCTCGGCGTGGAAGGCCTGGCGCCCGATCCGGGAGGGGGCGGGGGCGCGCGGGGCAGACTCCGTGGCGCTGGACGCGCGCGGGCGCCAGCTGTGGGTGGGGACCCGCAGGGGCCTCTTTCGCCTGCCGGTTCCCGCCGGCGGGCCTCGGGTCCCGTCCCTGGAAGGGGACCAGCCGATCCGCGTCGGCCCGCCCATCTCGGCGGTGCACGCGGCGGCCGTCCGTTACGCCGAGGTCCACCCGGCGAAGATCAGCCGCTGGAGGGCGCTGGCCCGCTGGCGCAGCCTGTTCCCCAGCTTCACGATCAGACTGGACCAGGACAGGGACGCCACGATCGCCTCCTCCACGACGCTGGGGGTGACCCGCTTCACCGTCGGCCCGGAGAAGAGGACGCGGAGCCTCAATTTCGGTTTCACGTGGGATGTGGCCGACCTCATCTGGAACCCGGACCAGACCGCCATCGACGTGCGGTCGCGGCTGATGGTGCAGCTGCGGCAGGACCTCCTGGAGGAGGTGACCCGCCTCTATTTCGAGCGGAGGCGCCTCCTGGCCGAGTTCGCGGGGAATCCGTCGGAGGACCCGCTGTTGGATGAGGAGAGGTCCCTTCGGGTGGAGGAGCTGACGGCGCAGCTGGATGCCTTGACCGGGGGGTGGTTCTCGGAAAACAATTGACAGGGCGCGTCTTCAAACGTCATCATAGATTTGTGAGCAAGCGCGTCCTGGTCGTGGATGACGAGCCGGAGGTGACGTTCGCCCTCCAGGCCTTCTTCCTCGGCAAAGGGTACGAGATGCTGACCGCCCTGGAGGGGCTTCAGGCGATGCGGCTCCTCCGCCAGCACCCGATCGACCTCGTGATCCTGGACATGAAGATGCCCGGCGTCAACGGGGTCGAGGTCCTCAAGTTCATCCACGCCCAGTCCCCCCCCACCAAGGTCGTCGTCGTGACCGCCTACGACGTGCAGTTCCAGGAGCTTGTCGAGCAGCTCGGCGTGGACGGCTTCCTCATCAAGCCGTTCGGGATCCAGGCGCTTACCTCCACCATCGAGGAGGTCCTGGCGCGGGAGAAGGGGAGGGAGCCGCCGGCGGGGGAAAGGGAAGAGCCCGCGGCTGCGGAAGGGGACCGGGTCCCGAAAGCCCGGCTCCTCTTCATCGAGCCCTCCGAGTACACGTACAAGCTCAAGGAGGTCTTCTTCTCGGACGGGCAGCGCTGCGGCGGCCGGTACGAGGTCGCCGCGGCCTACTCGGCGGAGGAGGCGCTGCAGCACCTGGAGAGCTTCCGGCCCGACGTCCTCCTGGTGGACGTGGCGATGCTGGGGCAGACCCGGGACCTGCTGAGCCGCGTGATGGAAGCGGCGGCCAAGCCCCGGGAGATCATCCTCCACGGCTCGGGGTCGGTCCTCTCGGCGAACCAGAGCGAGGGAGTGCAGAACCTCAGCCGGATGGGGGTCAAGGTCATCCAGAACGAGAGCTTCACCCGGGCGGGGCTGGTCCGTCTGGGCGAGGTGATCCGGCGGACGGCAATCGCGCAGGGCCTCTATGCCTCTGCCTGATCTGGGATCGTGGGGGCTGTGGGGCACCGGGCTCACCAGCCTCGGACTGGGGGTGTTTGTCTACCTCAAGAACCGCGCGGGCTGGCTCAACCGCGCCTGGCTGCGGCTCTCGCTGGCGACCGCGGTCTGGGCCGGCTCCACGGCGTGGATGGACCGGGCCCCCTCGGCCCTCTGGGGGTTGGGCTGGGCCCGGGCGGCGCAGGCCGCGTTCGGGCTGATCCCCGTCTTCCTGCTGGAGTTCACCGTCGCCTTGACGGATGGCTCCCCCGCGTACCGGCCGGTCTTGCGCTGGAACCGGCGGGCGGGCGGGTTCTTCGCCGTCTTGGCCCTGACCCCGCTCCTGGTGAGCGACCTGCAGTCGGAGCTGTCGTTCCGGTTCTACCCGGCGGCCGGCCCTCTCTACGGGTTGTTCGCCTTGTGGTTCCTGGGGGTGTTCCTGACGTGCCTCTGGATCCTGCTCCGAGGCTACCGGCGGCAGGTCGGTTACAAGCGCAACCAGCTCCGGTACGTGATCCTCGGCTCCGCCATCGGGATGGCCTCCTTCGCCTCGGCGATCCCCTTGACGTTCGGGGTCCCGGTCCCTCCCGCGGCGCAGGGCCTGCTGATCTTCTACGCCCTGATGACGTACGCCATCGTCCGCTGGCGGCTCATGGACATCTCCATCGTCGTCAAGAACACCCTGCTGTACGCCTCGCTGTACTCGATCCTCGTGGGGCTCTTCGTGGTCGTCGTCGTCTTCTTCGGGCAGCTCCTGTTCTACGGGCCGCAGGCCCTGGACCGGCGGGTGCTGGGGATGTGCGTCGCGGCCCTCTCCATCGTCACGCTCCTCGTCCGGCCGCTGGACACGTGGCTCCGGCGGCTGACCGACCGGCTGCTGTTCCAGAAGAAGTACCAGTGGCAGAAGACCCTGAAGGAGGCCTCCAAGGGGATGACAAAGGTCACCTCCGTGGCCCGGCTCCTCCAGCTGATGGCCCACTTCGTCGGGATGCGCCTGCGGGTGACCAACGTGGGGATCCTCCAGCGCACCGGCGACCGGTACTCCCTGCAGGTCAGCCGGGGCCGGGAGAAGCGCCCCGAGGGGCTGACCGTGACAAGGGACAACCCGCTGATCGCCTGGCTGGAGGAGAAGAAGGAGGTGCTCACGGCGGACGAGGTGCGGGGCTGGCTGCGCAGCGAGCGGCTGTTCCCCCACCGGACGGTGATCCGCAAGACGCTGGAGGAGATCCTCGAGGAGATGGACTCGCTCGGCGCGCAGGTCTGCGTGCCGGCGGTCAGCCGGTCGCAGATGCTGGGGCTCCTCGTGCTGGGCGAGAAGCTTTCGGGAGACTCGTTCCAGCAGGAGGACCTGGACGTCCTCTCCACGCTGGCCAGCGAAGGGGCCATCGCCCTGGAGAACGCCCAGCTGTACCAGCAGCTGATCCAGCGGATGGGCGAGATCGAGGGCCTCTACCAGAGGGAGCACCGCCTCTTCATCCACACGGCCATCGCCCTGGCGGCGGCCGTGGACGCCCGCGACCCGTACACCCACGGGCACACGGAGCGCTGCACCGCCTACGCGATGATCATCGCCGACCAGCTCCGGGAGCACCCCGAGCGGGCGGACCCCGTCCGGTTCCGGGAGATGCTGAAGATCGCCGCGCTCCTCCACGACATCGGGAAGATCGGCAGCCCCGATGAGATCCTGAGGAAGCCGGCGAAGCTCACCCCGAAGGAGATGAAGAAGATGCAGGAGCACCCCGTGGTGGGGGCCATCATCCTTCAGCCGATCAAGGGGATGGAGGAGGTGGCCCATGCGGTCAAGTGCCACCACGAGCGGTTTGACGGCAGGGGCTACCCCGACGGCCTGCGGGGGAAAGAGATCCCGTTCATGACGCGGATCATCTCGGTGGCGGACACGTTCGACTCGATGACGACCGACCGCCCGTACCGGAAGCGGCTGCCGGATGCGGCGGCGATCAAGGAGATCGAGGAGTGCGCCGGGACGCAGTTTGATCCCGTGGTGGTGGAGGCCTTCCTGAAGGCGCACCGGGAGGGCCGGCTGCTGAAGCGGCCGTTCGAAGCGGCGGAAATGATTGCCTGAAGGAGCGAGAATGGAGACAAAAGAGCGGCGCAAGTACATGAGGATTACGGCGGACCTGGAGGCGGAGTACTGGGCCAAAGGGCCCAGCATGCAGTTCGGCCAGGTGCGCGTCCGCGATTTCTCCCGGCAAGGGCTGGGGGTCCTGCTGCCCAAGCCGGTGCGGCGCGGGGAGCACGTGGACCTGACGATGAAGGTGCCGGGGGACAACATCCCGATCTTCGCCACCGCGGAGGTGACCTGGTCCGGCGAGGGCGAGGAAGGGCGCGTCGGGGCAGGCCTGCGGTTCCTCTCGATCAAGCCCCTGGACCTGGCCCGGCTGCTGGATTTCGTCTACTCCCGTTGGTTGGGGGAACTCAAGCAGAAAATCTAGGGCTCCTCCTTGGGCTGGGCTGGCTGCTCTGGGGGGCGGCGGGCTCGGCCCGCGTTGTCCGGCACGTCCGGTACACTCCCTCCCTGAGCCCCGCCGATTTCGGCCTGCCGTTCGAGGCGATGCGGCTCATGGCCGCCGACGGGGTCCGCATCGAGGCCTGGCGGATCCCGCACCCGCGCCCCGCAGGGGCGGTCATCCTCCTGCACGGTTTTGGCGCCTGCAAGGCCGACCTGCTTGACCTGGCGAAGGAGCTGCACCCTGCCTTTCCCTTCGATCTCCTGCTGGTGGACCTACGGGCGCATGGCGGATCCGGTGGAGAGAGGATCTCCTTCGGGTTGAAGGAGGTCCTGGATGTCCAGGCGGCGCTGGGGGCGGCCTCGCGGGACTCCCGGACCCGGTCGCTCCCTGTGGGCTGCTACGGGGTCTCGATGGGAGCGGCCGTCGCCCTCCAGGCGGCGGCCCGCTTTCTCGCCATCCGGGCGGTCGCCGCCGACTGCTGCTACGCGGACCTGGGCCGCGCCATTGCGAGGGCCCAGCGGTTGACATATCATATTCCCAGGGTCCCCCTCGGGCAGGCGGTCCTGTGGTGGACGGAGCTCCGGCTGGGTTGCCGGCTGGGCGCCCTCAGCCCCCTGCGGGCGGTGAGCCGGATGGCGTCCCGGCCGATTCTTCTCATACACGGCGGGAGGGACGTGAGCATTCCCGCCGGGGAGAGCCGGAGGCTCTTCGAGGCCGCGGGGGATCCCAAGGAGCTGTGGGTCGTTCCGGAAGCGGAGCACGCGGCCTGCTTCTACAAGGCCAGGGAAGAGTACGTGCAAAGGATAGGGAGGTTCTTCAGCGATGCCTTTCTCCGAGCGGCGTAAGCACCCCCGGGTCAACGAGGCGGTCCCGTGCCAGGTCTCCATCGGCGTGGAGAGCTTTGCCACCGTCACGAAGAATCTGAGCTGCGGGGGAGCCCTCTGCGTGGTTTCCGGGACGGCGGCCCCCATGACGAAGCTCAACATCACGCTGGAGCTGCCGGCGGTGCATGGGGCGGGCGGGTCCCCGCGCCAGTGCGTCCGCTGTGAGGGGGTCGTGATCCGGCAGGACAAGCTCCCCCTCTCCGAAAGCCCCGAGTACCTGACCGCCATCTACTTCTCCGGGATCCGGCAGGAGGACCGCCGCCGGATCGGCGAGTTCGTCCTGCACTCCATGCTGGCCCGCGACCACTCCGCCGGCCCATGATCGTCGGCGTCCCCAAGGAGATCAAGCGGGACGAGTACCGGGCGGCCCTGGTCCCTTCCGGGGCGGCGCAGCTTAAAAAGGCCGGCCACACGGTGCTCATCCAGTCGGGGGCGGGCAAGGTCTCCGGGATCCCGGACCGGGACTACACGCAGGCCGGCGCCCAGGTCGTTTCATCCGCCGCGGAGGTTTTCCGCCGGGCGCAGCTGATCCTCAAGGTCAAGGAGCCGTTAGCCCCCGAATACCCGATGCTCCGGGCCGGCCAGATGGTTTTCACCTTCTTCCATTTCGCGGCCGGCAAAGAGCTGGCCCGCGCCATGATCCGGCAGAAGATCACCTGCGTCGCCTACGAGACGGTGGAGGACGCCCAGGGCCAGCTCCCGATCCTGATCCCGATGAGCGAGGTGGCCGGCCGCATGTCCGTCCAGGAGGGGGCCAAGTACCTGGAGAAGCCGATGACGGGGAAGGGGATCCTGCTCGGGGGTATCCCCGGCGTGGCCCCGGCGAGCGTGCTGGTGATCGGCGCGGGCGTCGTGGGGGCGAACGCCGCCCGGGTGGCGGCGGGGCTGGGCGCCCGCGTGGTGGTCATGGACGTGAACCTGAGCCGGCTGCGGTACCTCGAGGAGGTGATGCCGAAGAACGTCTGGTTCCTGGTCTCCCACGAGCACAACGTCGCCGATCGGATCACCCGGGCGGACCTGGTGATCTGCGCGGCGCTGATCCGCGGGGCCCGGTCGCCGGTGCTGATCCCCCGCTGGATGCTGAAGCAGATGAAGCCCGGGTCGGTCATCGTGGACGTGGCGATCGACCAGGGCGGGTGCGCGGAGAGCTCGCGGCCCACCACCCACGCCGCCCCGACCTACGTGGAGGACGGCGTCGTCCATTACTGCGTCACCAACATCCCCGGCGCGGTCCCGATCACCTCGACGTTCGGCCTCACCAACGCCACACTCCCCTACGTGATGCAGATCGCCGGCCAGGGCCTGGCCGGTGCCCTCAAGGCGAACCCGGCGCTCGCCCAGGGGGTCAACATCATGAAGGGGAGGGTGACCTACGCCGCGACCGCTCACGCCCTCGGGCTGACCTACACTCCCCTCAAACGCGTTCTATGATCGTCACCCTCCTGACCGACTTCGGCCTGGAGGATGAATACGCCGGGGTCATGAAGGGGGTGATCCTTGGAATCAGCCCGAAGGCCCGCGTCGTGGATCTCACCCACCAGGTCCCTCCGGGGGATGTCCGCCGGGCGGGCCTTCTGCTGGACTGGTCCTGGAGGTTCTTCCCCAAGGGCACGGTGCACGTGGCCGTGGTCGACCCCGGCGTCGGCTCCTCCCGGAAGATCCTCTGCTGCGAGCGGGAAGGTCACCGCTTCCTGGCCCCCGACAACGGGCTGCTCTCCCGCGTTTTTTCAGGGGCCCGCCGGTGCCGCGCCCGCATTGTCACCAACCGCCGTTACTGGCTCCCGCATGTGAGCCGCACTTTCCACGGCCGCGACATCTTCGCCCCCCTGGCGGCCCACCTGTCGAGAGGTTTGGACATCCGAAAGGTGGGCCCGGCGGTCCCATCGATCCGGCTCTTGAAGGAGTCAGCGCCCCGCCGGCTCGGGACCGACCGGCTGGCGGGCCGGGTCATCGCCGTGGATCGCTTCGGGAATGCGGTGACGGACATCACGTGGCGCGACCTGGAGCGATGGGGTACGTTGAACGTGGAGGTCCGCGTTCGGGGACGCCGGCTCCGGGGCGTGCAGGACTCCTACAGCGCGACGGGGGAGGGGAAGGCGTTGGCCATCGTCGGCAGCCGCGGGCTGCTGGAGATCGCTGTGAACGGCGGATCGGCGACCCACGCCCTGGGAATCCGGCCCGGCCAGAAGGTGGAGGTATGGCGAAGCACCAAGGGGCGATTGTGAAAAACCTGCTGGCGGCGGACATCTTTGAGCAGATCGCGGACCTCCTGGAGCTGAAGGGGGAAAACCCTTTCCGGATCCGGGCGTATCGCCGGGCGGCTCTGAACCTGCGCAACCTCGCCGGCGACCTGGACGAGATTGCGGGGGCCGGCTCTCTGGAGGAGATCCCGGGGGTCGGGAAGGACCTGGCGGAGAAGATCCGGGAGATTGCCCAGACCGGGCGGCTGGCTTATCTCGAGATGATCAAGAAGCAGGTTCCCGCGGTCCTCTCAGTCCTGGTGACCATCCCGGGCGTCGGGCCCAGGACCGCGAGGCTGATCTACGACCGCTTTCACGTGACGTCCGTGGAGCATCTGGAGAAGATCCTGAAAGCGGGGGAGCTGCGCTCCCTGCCCGGGATGGGACAAAAGAAGGAGGAGAACATCCTCCGGGGCATCCAGATCCTCCGGGCGGGGCAGGAACGGATGCCGCTGGGGATCGCGATGGGATTAGCCGATGAGATCATCGGGTTCCTCGAGAAGCTCCCGGAGGTCAAGAGGGTCGCCGCCGCCGGCAGCTTGAGGCGGCGCAAGGAGACGGTGCGGGACATCGACATCCTGGTCACCTCGACCCACCCGAAGAGGGTCATGGACCGCTTCGTGAAGCTGGAGTTGGTGAGCCAAGTGCAGGCGCACGGGGAGACCAAGTCCAGCATCCGGACCTCGCAAGGGGTTCAGGTG
>CAYJUA010000012.1:0-15613 GCA_964373295.1 uncultured Planctomycetia bacterium | reverse complement strand
AGTACGGCGTTTTCCGGCTGAAGGGGAACCGCCGGGTGGCGGGGAAGGAGGAGGCGGACGTTTACCGGGCGCTCGGTCTGCCGTGGATCCCGCCGGAGCTGCGGGAGGACCTGGGCGAGATTGAGCAGGCCGAGAAGGGGAAACTGCCCCGCCTGATCGAGAGGAAGGAGATCCGGGGGTCTTTTCACAACCACACGAAGCGGACGGACGGGGCGCACTCCCTGGAGGATCTGGCGCAGGCGATCCGCCGGGAAGGGTACTCGTACATGGTCCTCTCCGACCACTCCCGGTCGCTGCGCGTGGCCAACGGCTTGTCGGAAGCGGACCTGCTGAAGGAGGCGGAGGAGGTCCGGCGGCTCAACCGCCGGACAGGGACGTTCCGGGTCCTCATGGGGGCGGAGGTGGACATCCTCCCGGACGGGCGGCTGGACTATCCAGACCGGGTTCTGGCCAAGCTGGACGTGGTGATCGCGGCGGTCCATTCCGCCTTCAAGCAGCCGAGGGCGGCCATGACGAAACGGATCGTCCGGGCGCTGGAGAACCGGCACGTGGATATCCTGGCCCACCCCACGGGCCGGCTCATCGGGGAGCGGGACCCGTACGATGTGGACCTGGATGCCGTCTGCCGCGCGGCCGCGGGGACGCGCACCGCGCTGGAGATCAACGCCTACACCCGCCGGCTCGACCTGAACGACCTGCAGGCGCGGCGGGCGCGCGAGATGGGAGCGAAGCTGGTGATCTCCACCGATACCCATGTCCTCGCTCAGCTGGCCGACATCGAGCTGGGGCTTTCCATGGCCCGCCGGGCCTGGCTGGGCCCGGGGGATCTCCTCAACAG
The DNA here is from genome assembly GCA_964373295.1 of uncultured Planctomycetia bacterium. GTDB lineage: Bacteria > Omnitrophota > Gorgyraeia > 1-14-0-20-64-10 > 1-14-0-20-64-10 > CAYJUA01. Next base: position 14,775 of record CAYJUA010000012.1, on the reverse strand, counting down.
CATGCCCGCGGAGGAGCTCCTCTCCTGGGTGAAACGGAAACGCCGGAAGGAGTAGTCAGGGCAACATGGTGAGAAGGGGCCGGCCTCCGGTCCGGGCGATCTACCGGAAGCTTTACAGCCGCTTCGGACCCCAGCGCTGGTGGCCGGGCGAGACACCGTTCGAGGTGGCGGTCGGGGCCATCCTCACGCAGAACACCGCGTGGACGAACGCGCACCGGGGCGTGCTGGCGCTGAAAAAGGCCGGTCTGCTGCGGCCCTCACGGCTGGCCAAGGTGCCGCAGCGGCGCCTGGCGCGGCTGGTGCGGCCCTCCGGCTACTTCAACCAGAAGGCGAAGCGCCTTCTGGCCTTCGCGCGGTTCGTCAGCCTCCGCTACGGCGGCAGCATGGAGCGTATGCGGCGCGCCCCGGCGGAGCGGCTGCGGGTGGAGCTCCTGGGGATCTCCGGCATCGGCCCAGAGACCGCCGACAGCATCCTGCTGTACGCCCTGGACAAGCCGGTCTTCGTGGTGGACGCCTACACCCGGCGGATCTTCTCCCGGCACGACCTGATCCGTCCAGACGCCTCCTATGACCAGGTCCAGCACCTCTTCCAGCGAGCGCTTCCCAAGCAGCGGCAACTGTTCAACGAGTACCATGCCCTCCTGGTAGCCGCGGGGAAGGGGCTTTGTCGCCGGTCCAATCCCCGGTGCCAGGAATGCCCTCTCCGGCGGGTCGGCCGGCTTGTCCTGGAATCCACTTAACCGTATGTAAAATATAGCGTTAACCTTCATGCTCTTGAATCAAGGCCGGATATCGTTATACTTTTAAATGGAGGACAAGAACCCCCACTCTTCAGTTGACGCTGGGAACGGGGGTTTCAGGCGTTTGGGGGAATGCCATGGCGGGATGGACCGCAGTGGCTCCCAGAGAGGGGGTGATCCGAGATGAAGGGTGAACATGCGGATCTGATCACGGGAATTCTGGTTGGCACCGTGCTAGGCGGGATGTACAGCACGCACCTAGGGACACTCCTGCCGATCCTGTTCGGGCTGCTGGTGGTGGTCTACGGGCTCAAGTTTCTGGGCCTGAAGTAATCCACCCGGCGGTCAACGGTTCGCCAATCGGGTGTCGGCCCTCCGCCGCTCTCCCAGGGCGGTGGAGGGCCTTTTTTGATTTTTAGCATATGGCCACTTGGTTGTAACTTTTTTACCGTTCTAACATTGACAGATGACGAAAGAGGCCAGTATACTTCAGGTAGATTGACAATCGGGTTTGCTTGAAAAAGGCAAACCCCGGGTAACCGGGGGACGCAAAGCCGCGGGGCGAGATCCGCCAGCCGGGCTGCCAAGCGTAGGGAGAGCTTAAGGTTTTGCTCTCAGACGCCCTCGGTTCACCGTGTGAACCGAGGGCGTTTTTCTTTAGACATGGGAGGAACACCGATGCGCAAGCACAAGGTTATGATGGACAAGGTCATTATTCCAATATTGATCTGTTCTCTGGTCGGCTGGGTGAACGGAACGGTTTTTGGGGATGTCATTTCCTCGCCTTCGTCGCAACCGAAAGTGGAAACGTACACGATCCCTGTGGCACAGGCGGGTCAATCCACCGCCGGGGAGCAGCTCGTCGCGTATTTCACGATTCTGGTGAAGGCATTGACCACCCAGTTAGCGGCACCCCCGGCGGCGCTGCCCTTGGCTGTGTCCACGGGACCGCTGCCGCAGGCGCCCGTTTCCACGGCTCCCGTGGGGCAGGTGGACCCGGTCGTTTGCATTTCTGACGGCAGCGGCAATGGAAACGATCTCAACGGAACGGAGGTCATGGACCTGATCGTGGGTGGTGGCCCGGAAGAGCCGGTGCCGTAAGAGCGCCAGGGCGGCGGAGCGCTACACGTAGCGGTCATGGGCAAAGAGGGTTGCGTCCCTCTCTGGCACGCGGAGGGCCGACATGAGGATGAGGACATGCCACGGCGATCCCAGGGCCCCCTCCAGCACGATCAGAAGGTAGGCGAGGACCGCGGTGGGCTGGACCGATGCCGCGATGGAGTCCTTTCCCACCGCCACAATCACCGCGGCCCGGGAGAGACCTTCGGCCTGGTTGAGCCGCTCCGCGGTTTCCGGATGGACGAGGAGTAGAGTCTGCGGCTCGGGCTCGGCCGGAACCGGCTGCGGGGAGGTGAGCCAGGCTTGTATCTGGGCGGGACCGAGCGACTGGGCTCCCCATCGGTCGGTGAGGGTCCTCTCCAGGTCCGCGGGGAGGAGGTCGGGTTCGAAGAAGACCGCCGTGGCGGGCGGGGGCAGGTTGGCGGCGGGCGCATCCGCGCCCTCTTCCGGATCCATGATGAGCACAAACTCGCGATCCCCTCTCTGCTTCAGCCCGCTGGCGCCGCCGGGCGGAGCCGGCTCGGCCTTGTCCAAGGGCGCCGGCCCCTCGGGGCGAATCTCCTGCGGGACGGCGGCCTTCGGAAAGATGTAGGCCCTGCCATCTTCGCTCACGCTCACGAGAAGATCCACATCGGGGAAGTAGCCGGTATTCATCCCTCTCGGTTCCAGTGGGGCCTGTTTGGCGGCCTCTTCGTCGGGGTAGACCGCCAGGATCACGGGGCCCTCCTGCCATTTTCTCCCTTGGAGTGAAGTGAGCGAGATCTGGCCCGACCAGCCCTCCGCGGGGACCGGGTACGGCTTACCCAACTGCGCCTCAAAATACCGTGGCCGATTATTCTTGCCTTCGATGATCCCCACGTACGGGACGAGCACCTTCTCCTGCAGCAGAGGCCAGGCCTCCTCCGACAGCGTGAAGGTCAACTGCCGTCCCTCGTCCCCCACCTTAAATGAGGATACTTTCAGGGGCAGCTGCTGTCTATCGATGACAAGGCGGGGCAGGGCATCCTCCGGGGAGACCGCCACGAGCATGGCCGGCATGCGGGTGATGCCTTGGGTAACCAGGGGAAATAGCCCCTCGGGGCCGCGAAGCCCCGAGAAAGGAGGCCGCTCCTCAGCCGCCTCGGGGGTCGAGTCCAGCAGGAAGAGGAGGTGCTGGTTGAGGTCCCAGGCCGGGCCGCCTTCCGCCGCCGGGAAGTCGAGTCTCCTCCCGGGGTTCTCGCCGGGATCAAGCGGCAGCGGAGCCGAGGCACGGACGAACCGCTGCTGGCCGGGGTCCCACCGCCAGACGGCGACATACCAAATGTCCGGCATGGAGAAGACGCTGGTGCTCTCCGCGCTGAATTTCGGGATCGCGGCGGTCAGCGTCCGCCCGTCGGCCGAGATCTCCACCGCCTGGAGATCCCTCATGCTCTCCACCCTCTGTTCTTCAACCGCGGGGGCAGGGGGGGTGGTCCCGCCGTCGGGCGGGGCAGGGGGCTCGGGGAAGATCGAGTAGCCGATGAGGGCGGCCGTCAGGACCACTGCCGACGCCGCGGCAGCCGCCGCCAGCCGAAAACGGTTACGGCTCCACTGCCGCAGCTTGACCTGCTCCTCCCGCTTCTCCCATGCTTGAAGAGTCTTGACGCTCGAGGCGAGCGGATACTGGAGGAACCAGTGGAGCCGGATGGTGAGGTCATCCAGGTCGGTGGGCAGGCCGGAAGGCGCGGATGCGGCGAACGCGAGCATCGCATGCACCACCGCCGTGAGGAGGTGTGGAGGTTGGCTGTCCAACACGCTCAAGGCGTATTGCAGCTGATGGTGGAATGGAGGAGCTGAAGGCTGTCTTGACTCCGTGCCAAGAAGGGTAATGGCACTGCGCAGCATGTCAGCGGTCGCAGCGGCCTCGGAAGCGCCGGCTGGCGGTTGGGCGGTTGCTGAAGACTCGAGGATTGCCGTGCACGCATTCCAGAGGGCTGCCGCTGCCGGGTCTCCTTCCACCGCTGGACCCAGGAGGGAAGCCCGTGCCCTTGCCGGTCTCGGCTGCTCCAAGAGCGCCTCACGGCGGACAGACCGAATAAGCCCAAAGGAATCTGGCGGATAGACAGCCTGAGAGAACAGGTCGCGAATCGGCTGAAACGAGGGAAGATTCAGCACGGCAAGGACCCGCTGCAGGGCATGCGCAAACGCGTGAGCTTCGGCAGGGATCCACCGGTGGCTGAGGCGGGAGGGCTCGACGTAAAGTTCCTCGTCGGCTTTGTCCGATGGGAGCACGGTTCTCACCTTCCAGAGGCCCCGCTCGGTACGTTCGATCAGTTGGTAGACCGTCCATCCGTTGTTGGCGACCAGCCAATCACCTTCCTGTAGAATGGACGGGGACAGGAGCCGCCTCGAGGCGCCGGGCAGAACTCGTTCTTGGAAAAGAGGCGGGATCCAGAGGTCCTCCTGTGCCTTCTCCGAGAGCCTGAAGAACTCGAAGCGGCCGCCGCGCATCAGCAGCAGTGTCAAGGTGTTCTGGCGGGAGTCCGTGATGAGGAGGGTGTTCGCGGGCCCGGCCTGCACGTCCGAGATGGTTCGGTCAAAGAACGTCGCGCGCGTCTTGGCGGGCCTTTCCGGCTGCGTCAGGGCCAGCACGTGCAGGATTGCGGCAGACCCGTTGTAGGGAGCCAGATCCGGGTCGTTGCCCAACGGGCCAGGGAGCGTCACCGGGTCGCAGCTGACTGCCACGAGGGTTTCGCCGGGATCCCCGCCCGGCACCACAGCCAGGTGTCTGGGGCGGCCCGAGGGAGTGAGAATGCCTTTAATCTCCACTTCCGGGGCGAAGGGATAAGCTGCGCCGGGGATGAGCTGGAAGTGGGGTGCAGAGAGGATTCGGTGCTCAATCCGGCAGCGAGGCTCTCTCGAAGGTGAGGTCTCTCCCGAGGGAGATTGTGCCCGAGCCTCCGTGAGGAGCCAGAGGGCCCCATCATCAGCGGCTGCCGCAATCGGGGCCCATCGGATCGCAGTCCCATCCGGCTGCGTCTCCGTTTCACCCTGCACAGACCAGACAACAACAGGAGAATCGGCGCCGGCATCCAAAGCCCCCAAGGACCCGGCCACGGGATCAACAAAGAGGATGTAGGGTTCCTCGTTGCCTCTGCGGCAGAACGCGGTGCTGAGGGGACCTTCGCATCGACGATCCAGGGTGAACCTCCTGTCCTTGGCGATGCCTTTCGACGCGTCGAGCACTTCGATGAAGAGCTTCTGTTGGGGATCGTCCGGGAGGAGGAAGACGAACAGCTCTCCATCGGGTGAGGCGGCCAGCCCCATGATCTGGGCGTCCTGCGGTGCTTCCCACTGCCGCAGCGGAGGACCTGCGCCGAGGGGGTCATACTGGACAAGCTGTCTGGGCCCGACCTGAATCCAGACGGTGCTGCTTTTTGGATGCGCGGCCATGCAGAGGGGGCTCTCCTGGAGGGTGACAGGGTTACAGTTGCTGGGGTAATAATCGGCATCAAGCTGGATCTTGTCGGGAGGCAGCGGACTGTATTCAGAACTCATGGGCCGCACGGCCACAATGTGCGGGCGAACCCCTGAAGTTAGGACGACCGCCGGGAGGCCCGGTGACGGTTCATCAGTAGGAAGCAGGCCGCCGGACCGAACAGGTAAATCGGTGGTAGGTTCTGGGTCCTGCGAATCTTCCGGATCGTCCTCCTCCATGCCGGTTTTCAGCAGGTTCTGAGTCGGAGACTCCTGCGCTCCCAGGGCGCGCAGGGCATGGGCCGCCGGCGGCAGGCAAAGAGCGGCCGTTAAGAAAAGGGCTACGGATCGTGTGAAAATAATAAGGCGCCGCATGGGGTTGAGCATGTTTTAAAGCAAGTTTACCTTACCTGCGCCCGCAGGTGTGGCGGAAAGCTTTTTTTATTGACGGAAGAGGCGAATTCGCGTAAACTGCATTTTTATCAATCATGCAAGCTCCCTGGTTCGACTTCAACTTTAACCGTCCCCTCGGGATCGGCATCGTGATCGGCCTGGTCCTGGGGGCCTTCTTGCGCATGGTCCTGCTTCACAGCTGACAACACCGACGCTTGGTTCTCGACCCTTTCCACACAGCGAGTTAACTCCAATGGCTACGAAATGTTAGAGGGGTTTTGCGGAGGGTATATATTAACATAAGGTATATTATCAGACATTATGTCGGCCTGGGACTGCCGTACCGAGCGGTAGCTTGGCTGGCTTACTGGGGCTCTTCTTGGAGCGCTGCCTGAATCTCCTTCCGCACCATGGGGTCCTGCTCGGTTTGCAGCGCCTGCGAGAGAAGTTGTGCGGTCCCTTTGGATCGGATCCGTCCGAGTGCCCAGGCGGCGTGGGCACGAACCAAGGCGTCTGGGTCGGATTGGAGCAGGTTCGCAAGGGGCCGGGAGAGTTCTGGAGCAGCTAAGTTCCCTGCCGCTACGGCGGCGTTACGAAGCAGCCCAGCCCGTTTCGCCCGCATCAGCGGGGTCCCGGCGTAGCGTCCAGACGCCTCCTCTCGGCTGAGAAGAAGCTCCTGAAGAGGGAGCTGGGTGCCGGCGCCGGCTGTCGCGGAGAATTCAGGCCAGGCGTCTGCCCTGTGGCCGGGGCCGGCCGGGAGGGGTTCGGGGAGAGCGGGGCCCTTATTGTACGGGCAGACCTCCTGGCAGATGTCGCAGCCGAAGAGCCAGTCGCCGACGAGCGGCCGGAGCTCCGGCGGGATCGCCCCGCGGTTTTCGATGGTGAGGTTCGCGATGCAGCGACCGGCGTCCAGCTGATAGGGGGAGACCAGGGCATCGGTCGGGCAGGCGTCGAGGCAGAGGGTGCAGTTGCCGCAGTCCCAGGAGATGGGACGGTCCGGGAGGAGATCGAGGTTGGTCAGGAGGACACCGAGGAACAGGAAGGAGCCGGCCTTCGGGTGGATGAGCATGGTGTTCTTTCCGATGAAGCCGAGCCCTGCCGCCTCCGCCAGCGCCCTCTCCTGCAGAGGGCCTTTGTCCACGTTGTGCTGAGTCCGGGTGGTGTCGCCTGCCCGGGCGCGGATGAACGCCTCCAGCCGGCGGATCCGCTTCCGTATCGCCCGGTGGTAGTCCCGGCCCTGGGCGTAGCGCGCCACGCGGCCGGCCGGCTCCGCCGACATGGCCGGGCGCTGGGCCGGCTCGCGGCCTCCGTAGGGGGCCGCCAGGACGAGGATGCTGCGGAGGTCCGGGAAGCCTTTCAGGAGCTGCTCCTGCCGGCGGAAGAAGCTCTCCATGTAGGTCAGCCCGCCGGCGTAGCCGTTATCGAGCCAACGGTGAAGCTCTTCCCGGCGCGCGTTCAGCGCGTCGGGGGAGAGCACCCCCACCGCGAGGAAGCCCAGGCGCGCCGCCTCCTGCTTCAGGGCGAGGGTCAGCGAGCGGGGATCCTTTCCCTGCCCCAGCTGCGCGGGGGGCGGGTCAGAGGAGGGCTTGGTGGCCGGCGAGCAGGGGACCTTCACGGAGGATCAGCTCCACAAACGCCTCGAGATACTGCGGGTTGAACTGCGTCCCCGATCCGCGGCGGAGTTCCTCGAGCGCTTCCTGAGCGGTTTTTGGCTTGTTGTAGCTGCGGGCGGTCGTCATGGCATCGAAGGAGTCGGCGATGGTGATCACCTGCGCGCCCGACGGGATGAATTCCCCGGCCAGGCCGTGGGGGTATCCCTTGCCGTCGTACCGCTCATGGTGATGATAGATGAGCGTGGTGATGGGGCGGAAGAACTTCATCGGCTCCAGGATCTTGGCGCCGATGGCCAGGTGCTGGCGGATGAAGCCCTTCTCCTCTTCGGTGAGGGGGCCCACCTTATGAAGCACCTCATCCGGGATCCCGATCTTCCCGATGTCGTGAAGCAGGGCCGCCTCGCGGATCGCCTCGATCTCTTCCTTGGAAAGGTTGAGCGCCTCCGCGAGCCGGGTGGAGTACCGGGAGACCCGCTCCAGGTGGCCCGCGGTGTATTCGTCCTTCGTCTCCAACGCCATGACCAGGGATTTGGTCACCTCCAGGAAGTGCTGCTCCATCTCCCGGTGCGCCTTCCGGAGGTCCTCGAGGGCCTTCTCCAGGGCGGCGTTCCGCTCCTCCAACTCGGACGCCACGAAATCCAGCTGGCCGGATCCAACCACGGCGCCGGCCCGGACGGAATCCGGCTGCGGGGACTTCGCGCCTGCCTCCTCCGAGGCCGCCCGGACCAGACCCTCCCCGGTGAGGGAAGGTTCTCCTTCTGCGCAGGACACCCCCACCCCCAGGACCCCCGGGACGGGCCGGAGCTCCTGCTTCAGCCGCTCGGACCATCGGCGCGACTCCTCCCTGGAGACGCCCGGCAGCAGGATCCCGATGCAATCCTCGGCGAGACGTCCCACCAGCCCGCCAGGGGGCTTTATCCTGGACGCCACCCCAACCAGCTCGCGGAGTCTTCTTGAGACCTCCTCTGAGGAAGCCCGCTGAAGCAGCTCCGAGGGCCGCTCTGTCCGGACCACACAGAATCCCAGAGGTTTCCGCCGCCGCGGGTGGCTGGCCACGGCGGCCTGGGTGCGCACCATGAGGTACCGGGCGGTCGCGGCGCCGGTGGAGGGATCGGTGATCGCTTGGCGGTGCAGCCGCAGGGCTTCCATCGCCAGGAGCGAGTACCGGTAGAGCATGGCGGCGGACCAAGAGGCGCTTGCCAGGAGGATGAGACTGAGCGACTCCACCCGGTACCCGAAAAAGAAGTGCAGGAGAAAGCCGGCGCCCACCGCCAAGGCGGCCGCGGCGGCCGCGGCCAGCGTTCCCCAGACGGCGGGGAGTTGGAACGTCAGGAACAGGACCATCAGGCACACGGCGCCCCCTCCCAGCAGGGCCGCGGCGGGAGGAAACGGCCGGAGAAAGTCGCCCGCCAGCACCGTGAGGATTCCGTTGGCGCTGATCATGACCCCTGGCATGATCCCCAGCGCCGTCGGATAGACGTCGTGTGTGATCTCGCTGGAAGTGCCCAGAAGAACGATCTTTCCCCGGACCTGCTCGGGCGGGAATTCCCCCTCGAGGATCCTCCAGAACGGGAGGGTCTGGATCTGACGGGAGGAGAGGATCGGGTTGATCGCCAGGGCGCCCGGCCGTTCAACGGGAATCCGGCGAGGGCCGATCCAGAGGCCGTCCTTCTTCGTCCGGATCTCCTGGAGTGGGATGCCCAGCGCCAGACAGGCCGCCTTCAGCTCGATCGCGTAAAGGGGCTCTTCGTGGCCCGGAAGGTGCACTCCGGCCCAAAGCCGCCGGACGGAGTGATCCGCGTCGCGCGGTTTGTTGATGAGCCCCAGGATGCCGCCGGCTTCGGTGAAGAGGGAGAGAGGGAGGGTGGGGTTTCCAAGGTCATCCAGGTAGCAGGCCAGCAGGACCGGCGGGGAGCCGCGGATCGACTGAGCCAGCGCCGCGTCGTGCGCCGGGTCGCTGGCTCCGGAGAGAACCAGATCGAACAGGACCAGCTTGGGGTCTCCCTGCCCTACCCGGGTGAGGAAGGAGGCGAACACTCCGCGATCCCAGGGCCATTTCTTCTGCATCCTCCGCTGGGACTCTTCGTCAATGGTGACCAGGAGGAGGTCGTCGGCCTGCGGGGGCGGCGCCCGCAGGGCGTTGCGCCAGCGGGAATAGGTGTCGGCGGAGCGGAGCCGGGCGTGCTGGAGAAAGCCCAGAGGAACCAGGATGGCCAGATACAGCAAGGTCAGGACGATCCCCAGGAAGGCGATCCGGAGAAGTTGCTCGTCCCGCGGTGCAATCTTCATCTCTGCCAAGCTTATCACAGGCCGTCAGCGGGCGTCAAAACCTTGACATCCCCGCGAGCCGGCAGGTATCTTTGTAGAGAGAGCGAGGTGACTATGCTGAAGCAGAAGCGGGCTGGTTTCTCGATGATGGAGCTCATGATCGCGGCCGTCGTGCTGCTGATCCTGGCGTCGGTGGCGGTGGCGGGCTACCAGGGGTACCGGGACCGCGCCGCAATGCTGGTGGATGAGACCAACCAGAAGGTGTTGGCTGCGGCTCTCAAGCTGTATGCCTACGACAACAACGCGCTGCCGGGTTCCCTCAGCGAGCTTGAGCGGCGGCATCTGGAGAGGGCTTTCGCTCAGGTAACCGAAGGGAAGAGGCCCTACACCTTCTTCGCGTACCTGGGCGAATGGGTGGGGATGGAGCTCGCCGAGGCGGAGATGCTTCCACCCAAGTACTATGGCAGCAACCCCGCAATTCTGGCCTGCCCTTCAGACAAGGCGCCTCCTTCGTACGAGATTACAGCGCTGTGGAGAAACCGGCCGCTTCGGGATCTGATCAATCCGGCCAACGGCGGCGAGGACCTGATCACCGAAGATGATGTGCGGCACCAGGGGAACACCGTTTACGTGGTGACGACCGTAGAGGGAACACCGCGCAGGGAAGGGATCAAGAAAGGCAAAAGCCAGCGGAGGGAGAGCGGCCAGAAACCGGCGAGGGCATTGAAAAAGCGTACGGATCATGCCAAGGATGACGATGACGGCAATGGCGACGATAGGTAGCTGATCGTCGGTTCTACTCGGCGACCTCGATTTCCGGCGATTGGAGTTCCGCTCGCACCCGCCAGAGTTCCAGGAGGTTTTCGGGCAGCTCCTGCAGGAAGGGTGAGGGCCGCAGGATGGTTTCCCCGCGCTGATAGTTGTAGCGGGTGAGCGGGTAGGTCAGGTACAGCTCGCGCTTTGTCCGCGTGACCGCCACGTAGAAAAGACGGCGCTCCTCCTCCATCTCGCCCGCGTCCTCCACCGATTTGGGATGGGGGAACTGCCCGTCGACGAGCCCGATGAGAAAGACGGCTGTCCACTCCAGCCCCTTGGCCTGGTGGATCGTGGAGAGGACGAGCACCTCGTCCGGCTCCTCCCACCCGCGTATCGTCTCGCCCCGGAACGGCTCGCGGAGCGTCAGGTCCTCGATGAAGCGCTCGACCGACGAGTAGCCGGCGGCGAGGTTGACCAGCTGCTCCAGGTCCTCCCGGCGGTCGCGAGCGTCCTCGAAGCGCGTCTCCAAGTGGGATTGGTAGCCGCCGCGCAGGACCTCCAGGAGAAGCCCGGCCGGCCCTCCGCCGCGGGCGGGGCCGGCCAGCCTGCGCAGGGCGGCCTGAAGGCGCTTCCAGGAGGCCTGCGCCTTGGCCGGCAGGGCGGGTCCTGCCCCGCCCCGGAGGGCCGCCTCCAGGGGATTGCCGGAGGCGGCGAGAGAGTCCCAGATGCGCCGGGAGTAGCGGGGCCCGATCCCCTCCTGCAGGCGCAGGACCCGCTCCCAGGCCACGTTGTCCTGAGGGTTGACAAGCAGGCGCAGGTGAGCCAGCACGTCCTTGATGTGGGCCTGCTCGAAGAAGCGGATCCCTCCCCGCACCACGTAGGGGACGTTCCGCTTGGCGAGCTCCAGCTCCAGCTCGGCGGCCTGGAAACGGACGCGGAAGAGGACCGCCATCTCCTCCAGGGGGGTCCCCTCGTCGCGCAGCTCCAGGGCGCGTTGGGCGATGAAGGCGGCTTGCTGCCGGGCGTCCGCCAGGGGGACCACGATGGGGAGCGGCCCGGATTCCTGGACGCTCTTGAGTTCCTTGGGGAACTGCGCGCTGTTGAAACGGATGGAGGTGTTGGCCAGCCGGAGGATCTCGGGGCTCGAGCGGTAGTTGGTCTCGAGGCGGTAGATCGCGGCGCCGGGATAGACCTCCGGGAACTGGAGGAGGTTGCGGAGGTCCGCCCCCCGGAAGCCGTAGATGGACTGGGCGTCGTCCCCCACGGCGAGGATGTTGCGGTGGACCGAGCCGAGGGCGCGGACCAGCTCGAACTGGAGCCGGTTGGTGTCCTGGTACTCGTCCACCAGGATACACTGGAACTGCTCCCCGTAGCGCTGCCGAAGCTCGGGGTGGTCCCGCAGGAGGGCGAGCCATTCCGCCAGCAGGTCGTCGTAGTCCATGAGGTTGGCCCGGCGCTTTCGCTCCTGGTAGGCGGCCCGGACCCGCTCCATCCACGGGATATGCTCCGAGAACTGCGGGTACCTCTGCAGGACGACCTGCTCCAGGGAGCGGCAGGTGTTGGTGGCGAGGGAAAAGAGGGCCTCCAGCACGCCGGCCTGGGGCAGCCGGGTCTGGGAGGAGGAGAGCTTCAGGTCCGAGAGGATCCCCTCCAGAAGGTCCTTGGCGTCCTCCTGATCCAGGATCCCGAAGGAAGGAGTCCGCTGGAGCAGGTCCGCGTGCCGGCGGAGGATGAGGTTTCCGATGTGGTGGAAGGTGCCGCCCCAAAGGCCCTCGGGACGAGACTTCAGGATCCGCTCCACCCGGTCCAGCATCTCCCGGGCCGCCTTCACGGTGAAGGTGACGAGGAGGATCTCCTGGGGAGGGATCCCCTGCTCCAGCAGGTAGGCCACCCGGTAGGTGAGGGTGCGGGTCTTTCCGCTCCCGGGGCCCGCGAGGACCAGGGCCGGCCCCTCCCCCGAGGTGACGACCCGGAGCTGCTCGGGATTGAGCTCCTTCTCGTAGGCGATCGAGGAGGGCGCGGAGGTCGGGCTCTTCCGCAGGGTGTAGGGCCGCGCCATGCGGAGGTTCAGGAAGGCTTCCTGCGGCTGCCCTTCTTCCGGCGGCCCTTCTTCGAAGGAGGTCGGCCGCGCCTGCCCTTTTTCCGGAGACGCTTCTGCCGCTCCCGCATCCTTTTCCGACGGAGGCGCTTGAGCAATCGCCGGTGCTTACGGGCGGCGGCCAGCCGCTTGCGGCGCTTGCGGGCGGCCAGCCGCTGCTTGAGGGCGCGATAGCCGGCCTGAATGGCGGCCTGCTCATCGTCCACGATCTGCCCCAGGAAGCGGATCAGCTCCGATTCCCCCTGGGCCTGGAACCCCTTGAAGAAGACGCCGATCTCGTACGTCCCGTCGGGATGGGGCTGGTCGAGCGGCTCGCAGCGGATCACCGTTCCGCTGGCGACCAGGGGCTGCGCGTGCTCCGGCAGCTCCAGCAGGCACTGGACCGGCTGGACCCGGGAGACCGGGGAGTTGGAATAGGCGGAAACGCCGAGCAGGCTGATGTTCCGGCTGGTGCCGCGCACCTCCTCCCCGTCGCCCCGCAGGGTTAACGGGACGCGGACCTTGTACCGCGTCCGGAGCCGGCGGTCGGCTTCCGAGACGGGCACTCTAGCGGCCCTTTTTCTTGGCGCGATGGGCCTTACCGGAGAACCGTTTCCGCCGGCGGCGGGCTCTCAGACTGCGGGGAACGCTCACTTTTGATTTCCCTCACTGTTTTCGCGTTGGTACACTATAACACGCATGAAGAGCGCTGTAAACTTTGTCCAGGGGGTGCCGCAGATCGTGCCGGAGGAGTGGTGCTTCCGGTGCCGGATCTGCTGCCGCTTCCCGGACACGCGGGAAGTCCAGACGCCGGCGTGGTCCCGGATGGAGGCGAGCTGGGCCGCGCAGGCCGGCGGCGGCCCGGAGTGGTTTGAGAAGGCCCCGGACTCCCCTTCCCTTCTTCCCCGCTTGAAGCGCTGCGGCGGGGGGTACCGTTGCCCTGGTTTTGACGCTTCCTCCGGCCGATGCGCGATCCATGCGGTCCGCCCGCTGGACTGCCGCCTCTATCCTTTCGTGCTGGCCCGCAGCCCGGGCGGAAGCGAGGTGGTGCTGGCCATGGACGCCAAGTGCCCCTACCTGCAGGAGCACGGGGCGGATCCCGAGACCATCCGGTACGCGTCCGAGCTGGCCGCCTACCTGGACACACCCGAAGGCGAGGCCTACGTGCGCGCGAACCCCCGGGTCGTGGGCCCCTTCTGGCCGGAGTTCCTCTCCGTCGCGGCCCTGCCGGGCCTCACGCAGGCCGTCCAGGAGCCCGGCCGGCCGCCGCACGGCGATCTGCAGCCGGTGACCCTCCGGGAGGCGCCCCTGCTCCGGGAGGCCCTTTCCGCGCGGACACACTCCGCTTCCAGCTACACGCCCGCAGCCCTCCTGGCCTGGTCCGACGTGATCCGGATGTGGAAGGCGAGGGTGGGCCCCGCCCTGTGCCTGTTCGCGGAGCAGGCCGGAGGGCTGTTCATGCCCCTTCCTCCGCTGGGCGGCCGGCTGGATGCAGCCCTGCTGAACGAAGCGTGGCGGATCCTGGCGGAGGCCAACCGGGGCGGCGGGGTCTCCCGGATCGAGGGGATCGAGCCGGAGGAGGCGCCCGCCTTCAGGGATGCCGGGTTCTCCCTCCGGGAGCAGGAGCGGGAGTACCTGTACCGGAGGGAGGACCTGGCCGATCTGCGCGGGGACCGCTACCGCTCCCCGCGCTGGTCGGCAAACCGCTTCCGGCGGGCGCCCGGCTGTCGGCTCCGGCCCTTCGAGGAGCGGGACCTCCTCCCTTGCCTGCAGCTCTACACCCGCTGGGCGATCGAGCGCCAGAAGAGCGCTCCGGAGCCGCACGCCGGGCCGCTGGTCCGGGACGGGCTCTTCTTCCACCGGCGCCTGATGATGAACGGCCTTGAGCTCGGCGCGGTGGGCCGGGTCCTCGAAGCGGAGGGGGTGATCCGGGGGTACAGCTTCGGGGCGCCGGTTTCGAGGGATACCTTCTGCGTCCTCTCGGAGATCACCGACCGATCCGCGCCGGGCGCGGCCCAGGCCCTGTTCCAGGAGTTCTGCCGGGAGCTCGACGGGTACCGCTGGATCAACGCGATGGGCGACAGCGGCCTGGAGGGCCTGCGCCGCGCCAAGATGGCCTACCGCCCCTCCGGCTTCACCACTACGCTAATCGCCCAGCGTTCCTCTGGAGAGGGGGACGTGTTAGGGGGAGTGGGAAACTCCCCCAACGAGACCGATCGGTTTTTCCTTGAGATTCACAGGGATGGGGAAAAATACGGGGAAGACCTGGGTCTTCCCCCTGTAACGAGCCGCAGGCAGCTTGGAGGAAGGCGGCAAGTTGTGGAGCTGAAGGGATTCGGCGCCGAGCCCGGCTCGCTTTGCTCGCCAGGGTGCT
>CAYJUA010000011.1:0-24814 GCA_964373295.1 uncultured Planctomycetia bacterium | reverse complement strand
AGCTTTTACCGTCGACAAAGGGCTAAAATCTACCCACAGGAAACGGAGAAGACCCTACTTGTTTATGGAGGTAACGAGCGATGAGGCGCGCAGGCGGTGAGATAGTCAAACGGCAACTGGCCAAGATCAGGCAGCGGATTTCGGAGGGCCGATTGCCCCTTTCAAAGATGACGGATAGCCAAGTCATTCAGACTCTCCGGAAGACCCGCGAGGAACTTTGGGAAGAAAAGGTTGCGCTTCGTCCTCGATAGCAACGGGTACCTCTTTGCCTTCGGAGTTTCCAGGAAGCCTGCCTCAGTAGCGTTGCTCGATCAATCGGGGGAAGACTACGGTGGTCTTCCAAGACGTTCCTGCTCAGGTCTGCCAGAACTGCGGAGAAGCGTTTTTGTCTGAACAAACGACCTCACAACTTCTCAAGCTGGCAGAATCGGCTGCCCGATCAGGGGTTCAAGTCGAAGTAAGGGAATACCTGGCGGCCTGAGTAGCTAATTTCTTGGCTTCTTCGGACAAGCACCAAACCCGAAACTCCGCTAGGAAATTGTTAAAATCACGCTGAGACAGCGCTTCGGGAGTTCGGACGTCGTTCCGTCGCTCCCGAGTCTTCAGATCCCGGGTCTGATGGGCTCTTTGCCGCCCGTTCTTGCGCCCCGCGGGGGCGGGGTTGAGCGGAGCGCCGAGCACCCAGCCGAGTCTGACCGCGACGCGAGGCCCCGCTCCCGCGGGGTGTAGGAGGGAGCGGCTAGCGGACCTGCTCGACGACGAGCGGGTAGCGCAGCTTCAGGTCCCCGTTCAACAGGACCTCCACCGCGTACTCCCCCGGCTGAGGAAGCTCCAGGTTGTTGAAGCGGGCGATCACGGAGTGGCGGGAGCGCAGCGTGGCGAGCTGGAAGGCGGTCTCCTGGTCCCGCGCGAGCTCATGCCCGCTGGGATCCAGGATCCGGCTGTACTGGCGGAAGTTGCCCGCGCCGGCGATCCAGCCGTTGACCACGAACAGGGTGGGGTGGGCCGCTGGGAACTCGCGGGCGCCTACGGTCTCGAACAGACCCAGGAGGATGAACTTCCCGTTGTCCTCGCGGCGGACATCATCGCAGAGAACCGAGTAGAGGAGGGCCGGCTCAATGTCGGTCGCGGTCAACGGGCGCTATTTCTTGGCCAGGACCTTGTCGATGACGGCCTCCAGGCGGGCCCTGTCCTCCGCGGAGAGGTCGGCGAACTCCACCCCCGTGTCGAAGCTGGGCCCCTTCTTCACGTCCCGCCGCCGCACGACCCATACCACGGTGCCCTGGGTGTGAAGGGGGGGGTTGCCGTCATCCAGGGAGATCTCCAGATCCACGCTGGAGAAGATGTCGAAGCTTTTCTCCAGAAGGACGCAGATGCCGCCCAGGCCGATGTTCTCCGTGACGGTGGAGATCGCGAAGGGTTTCCCCTCCTGCCGGAGCGTGACCACGCACTTGTAGTTGGCGCGGGGGAAACGTCTCTGATCCATGCCTTGCCACACGGCGACTCCCTCCCTTTGGCTCTTCTTATAGAGTATACCCGTCCAAATTGCAAGAGGATTGAGTTCGTGGTACGCTGAGCTCATTCGCCCATGATGTACCAGGAGTTTTACGGCTTCCGGGAAAGACCCTTCCACGTCACCGCCGATCCCTCCTTCCTTTACCCCTCACGCCATCACCAGGAGGCGATGGCCCACCTGCTCTACGGCATCCGGGAACGCCTGGGATTCCTGATGATCACCGGAGAGGTCGGCACCGGGAAGACCACCTTAGCCAAAGCGCTGGTCCAGCGGCTGGAGAACCCCTCCCGGACCGCCCTGATCCTGAACCCCGTGATGAGCGGCGCGGAGCTGCTGCGCGCGATCGCACGGGACTTCTGCGTGTTTCCCACAGCTCGCCACTCATCGCGCGGGGAGGTCCTGCGCGCGCTGGAGGAATTCCTGCTGAGGAGCGCCGAATCCGGCAGCACGGCGGTGCTGATCATCGACGAGGCGCAGACGCTGAGCGCCTCCACCCTCGAGCAGGTCCGCCTCCTCTCCAACGTGGAGACGGCCAAGCAGAAGCTCCTCCAGATCGTGCTGATCGGCCAGCCGGAGCTCGCCCACCGGCTGGACACCCAGGCCCGCCTGCGGGCGCTGGCCGGCCGGATCGCCGTCCGCTACGAGATCCAGCCGCTGGAGGAGCAGGAGGTGGGGGAATACATCGAGCACCGCCTGCAGAACGCCGCCGGGGAGGCCCGGCCCTTCTTCACCCCCGAGGCGGTGCGACGGATCGCCCGGCTCTCCGGCGGGATCCCCCGCCGGATCAACCTGCTGTGCGACCAGGCCCTGGTCGCCGGGTTCGTCCGCGAATCCCGCGAGATCAGCGGCGCAATGGTCGAAGCATGAGAAAACATAAACAGGAGACCTAAAAATGAGCCTGATCGCCGACGCGCTTCGCAAGGCGGAATCCGCCTCTCCCGCATCACCCCCTCCCCCGTCGCCGAGCTCCCTGTGGGTCTACCGGGCCCTCCTGCTGGGATGCGTGGCGGTCATCCTGGCCGGCGTCGGGGTGGTGGCGAAGCGGCGCGCCCTGCCGCCCACGGGGCGGGAGCGCGCTTCCGCCGCCGCGCCGGCCCCGCAGAAGCCGGCCGGGCTCCAGCTCCTGCGGACCGCCCAGCGGGACCTCGACCTGAACGGGATCGTGCGCGGAGGGGAGGGAAAACCCCTGGCGCTGATCAACAACGAGGTCGTGGAGGAGGGGGGGCGCATCCGGGGGGCGAAGCTGGTCCGGATCGGCTCTGAGACCGTGGAACTGGAGGAGAACGGGCGGGTCCGAACGCTGACGCTGGAAGAGTAAAGGCCCGGAGCCGGGTACAACGCTAGCGGACGCGGACGAACGCGTCCTTGAAGTAGCCGAACCGGGGATCCCCCAGCAGCCGCAGGCGTTCCAGGTCGGCCTCGTCCTTCGTGACGTAGCTCCCCACGCAGATCCGGTAGCGCACCCTCCCGTCCTTCCGGGTGACCGGGACCAGGAACGCCCCGTAGCTCATCTCCCCGAGGAACTGCACCGCCAGCTGAGCCGGGACCAGCGTGTCGTACACCGCCGCCTGCACCGTGAAGGGGGTGGGATCCCCTGCCGCCGGGGAGGCCTGAAGGATCCGCCCGCTGATCCCGTACCCGCCGGCGCCCAGCAGCACGGCGACCGCGGCCAGCTTGCCCAGCCAGCCGGCGCCGGTGCGCACGGGGGCGCGATGCACCTCCTCGACCCGCACGAACTCCCGGGCCGGCGCGCCCATCTGCTGGAGGGTGGTCGCAAGCTTCTCCTTCTCCTGCCGCAGCGTGATCAGCTCCGAGCGGAGGCGCTCCAGCTCGCCGGTCAAGATCTCGGAGCCGGTCCACTGGGGCGGCTCCGCCGCTCCCGGGCGAGAGCCGCTCGTGTGGGTGGGCACCGCGCGGGAAGCGGCGTGCCCGCTCCGCCGGCCCAGGTAGCCGCCGTAAAGCCTGTGTTGGATTTCACGCTCGCTGAGGGTCCGCACGTCCGGCGCGCCCGCCGGGCGCTGAAGGTTTTCGCTCATCGGTTGTTCTCTTGCCTCACACCAGTTTCAGATGGAAACGGACGAGGGTCACTGCCCCCAGCGTCCAACGCCCCTGCTCCTTGAATCCCAGCGATCCGCACAGGCGGATCGCCTGCTCCATGTTGGAGGAGGTCCGGATCACCACCTCACGGAACCCCCGGCTCCTGCAGAACTCCAGCGCCTTCTTCAAGAGATCTTTGCCCACTCCCTGGCCGCGGTAGGCCGGGTCCACGAAGAGGCGCCTCAGGATCGCGGTCTTCGAATCCTCCTCCTTGACCCCGCACGTCCCCACGATCCTCTGCCCCTCCTCGGCCACGAGGAACGCGCTCCCGGGCCCCTGGTAATGCTCGGTGATGTGCGCAAGGTCATCCGCCGGATACGCCGACTGATCGGCCGGGAACTCCCGCTGAAGGATGCCGGAGACAAGCTCCGCGATCTTGGGACCATCGGCCGGCTGGGAGGGACGAATCATCACTGCCACACCCCGCGATTCTATCCGACCCGCCCGGCGATGTCAACGTCCCCGCGTCAGGAAGCAACGGGTCCATTTCGCCCCTGCTCTCCCGCCCCGCCAGGGTCGGGTGATCAAGGACGTAACGCCAGCTTCCCGGTAACGCGGGCCGTCACCGTTTCCACCGCTGGCGCCTGCGCGCCCCTGCGCCGGAAGATCCGGCGCACCGCCTCGGCAGTCCCTGCTCCGCTTCCCCCCATCCCCTGGCGGGGTGAGGAGAGCGCGGACATTAGCTGGACCGCCATTCACGGTGCGCATGCTCCGCGCCAGGGGGGGGTGCGGGGTGAGCAGGGCGTCGGAGGCCGAGCGGGCACAGTTCGCCAGCTCTCTTAAAGTCCGGCGAGAGCGAGGCCGACACTCGCCGGCCGACGAATAAGGAGGCCGGGTTGCGAGGGGCCGCGAGATGTGAGCGGCCCGATGGAGCGAGCCGGCTCGCTGGGCCGGCGAGCGGCCCGCGAATCCCGCACCGACCCCCGGCGCGGAGAAGGCGGATAGGGAACGCCCGCTGGCGAAATGGCCCCGCCGCCCATCAGGAGCCGGAGGCGCGCCCGGGAACCGGCGAGAGCACGTGCTCCAGCGCGACCCGGGCCGCTTCCTGGCTCGCCGCCTTCTTGTTGGGGCCGCTGCCCTGCCCGTAGACCTTCCCCCGCCAGCCGACCGACACCTGGAACCGCCTCCGGTGCCCCGGGCCGCTCTCGCCGAGCATCCGATAGTCCGGGGAGGCCTTGAAGTACCGCAGGACATACTCCTGCAGGAGGGACTTGTAGTCCGTGGAGCCCTCCCCGGTCTCCACCTGCTCGATCTGCTCGCTGAAAAGCTCCTTGATCAGCCTCGCCGCTGCGGGGAGCCCCCGGTCCAGGTAGATGGCGGCGAAGACCGCCTCCAGCGCGGAGCCGATCACCGAGGGGCGCCGCCCCTCGCCCCGCGCCGTCTCCCCCTGGCCGAGGAGGATCCATTGATCCAGGTGCATCCCGACGGCGATCTCGCCCAGCGTCGCGCGGCTCACCACCTGCGCCTTGATCTTGGCCAGCTCTCCCACCTCCGAAAGAGGGTACAGGCGGTACAGCTCCTCCGAGATGACCAGCCCCAGCACGGCGTCGCCGAGGAACTCCATCGTCTCGTTGTCCGCCTTGACGGCGCCGGGCTTGGCGCCCTGCCGGTGGGAACGGTGGATCAGCGCCTGGTGGAGAAGGGCCGGGTTCCGGAAGCGGACGCCGAGGACGCGCTCCAGGCGGCGCAGCTGCTGCAGGCGTTCGCGGCTCATCTCCGAGCGGAAGAAGATGGGCTAGCCCTCCAGCGCCTTGCGGATCGCCGCCCGCACCGCGCGCTCGGGGACATTCGACCGGACGACGCAGCGGCCGATCCCCGAGGGAAGGACCCAGCGGTTCTTCCCCGTGAACCATTTCTTATCGTGCGCCATCGCCCTCCGGATCTCCGCGGCCCGGAGGCCCCGGACCGAGACCGGCAGCCCGAGGCGCCGGATCGCGCGCCGGATCCGCTCCGCGGACGGCGCGGGCAGGACCCGCAGGATGCGGGCGATCTCCGCCGCCACCGCCATCCCCACGGCCACCGCCTCGCCGTGCGTGATGGCGCGCGTGTAGCCGCTGGCCGTCTCCACGGCGTGCCCGAAGGTGTGCCCGAAATTCAGGACCGTGCGGATACCCTTCGTCTCCCGCTCATCCTGCCCCACGATGCGGGCCTTCACCCGCACGGCGCGGCGGATGACCCAGGCGAGGAGTCGCTCATCCCTCCGCAGCCGCTCCAGCGTGGCCCCCTCCAGCCGCCGGAAAAGCTCCGGGTCGCGGATCACCCCGCACTTCAGCGCTTCCGCGAGCCCCGACCGGAACTGGCGGTCCGGCAAGGTGCGCAGGAAGGCGAGCTCGATGAAGACCAGCCGCGGCTGGACCACGATCCCCGCGAGGTTCTTCCCCTGGGGCAGGTCCACCGCGGTCTTGCCGCCAATGCTGGAATCCACCTGCGCGAGGAGCGTGGTGGGGACCTGCACGTACGGCACGCCCCTGCGGTAGAGCCCGGCCGCCACGCCGCCGAGGTCCCCCACCACTCCCCCGCCCGCGAGGACAAGGAAGATCCTCCGGCCGGGGCCGTCGAGGTCCGCCATCCGGCCCAGCAGCCGGCCCAGGGCGGACACGCTCTTGCTCCGCTCCGAGTCGGGGACGGTCAGGACCTCCACCGGGAAACCGGCGCGCGAAAGGGCGCGGCGCAGGGCGGCCCCGTGCCGGCGCAGGATGGTCGGGTTGCTCAGCAGGACCGGGTGGCTCCCGAGCCGCATCTTCCTGAGCACCGGTCCCAGGGAAGCCAGGTGATCCGCCCCGATCCGGATGGAATAGCGGCGGGACCCCAGTGGAACGGTGACGGCGCCCGGAGGGATTCTCACAGCCCCAGCATCCTCGCCAGGGACTCGACCACCGGCCAGACCAGCCACTGCAGGACCCCGAAGTACATCAGGGCGATCACGATGAGGAAGCCCCAGCGCTCCGCCGAGAGGAACACCCGCGCCAGCGGGACCGGCAGGAGGCCGGTGAGCACGCGGGACCCGTCGAGCGGCGGGACCGGAAGGAGGTTGAAGGTGCCCAGGACCAGGTTCACGAGGACCAGGTAACGCGCCAGCGCGGAGGCCAGCTCGGGCAGCCGCTCGCCGAAGAGGGCCAGGACCCCCGCACCCGAGAGGGCGAGGGCGAAGTTGGCCGCGGGCCCCGCCGCCCCCACCCAGAGCATGTCCCGCTTGGGATGGCGAAGGTTCCGGTAGTTGACCGGCACCGGCTTGGCCCACCCGAAAACAAACGGCGAGTTCACGAAGATCAGGAACAGCGGCAGGGCCACCGTGCCCACCGGGTCGATGTGCCGCAGCGGGTTCAGGGTGAGCCGCCCCGCGTCCCGAGCCGTCGGGTCGCCCAGGCGCAGCGCCGCGAGCCCGTGGCAGACCTCGTGCACGATCACCGCCAGCATGAAGAGCGGGAAGAGGAGCAGGAACGGCAGAAGGGCGCTCACCGCCTTAAGGCCCTCGGGAGGGAGATGTCCGCCACGGAAAGCTGGCCGGTCCACGCCCGCGCGCCCGCCCTCAGCAGGCCCCGCTTGGGCAGACCGCACGTGACCGTGGCGTCGGCGCGAACCGCCGCGCCGAACGGGCGCCCCGTGTCCGCCGAAAGCCCGGAGGGGAGATCCACAGCCACCACGGGACAGGCCTGCCGGTTGACCCAGCGGATCACCGACCGGGCCGGCTCCCGCACCCGCTCCGAGAGGCCAGTCCCCAGGATGGCGTCTACGATCAGCCGGAACCGGCCGCGGCCGGGGCCCGCGCGCCAGCGGCGCCAATCGCTGAGGGAGGCGATCTCCCGCAGCGGAATGGACAATCGCTCGACGATGCGGAGGTTCGTCCGGGCCGCTCCGCCCACGCGGTCGCGGTCCGCCACCAGAACCACGGAAGTCTTGATCCCCCAGTTGTCCATGTGCCGAGCGGCCACCAGGCCGTCCCCGCCATTAGCCCCCGGGCCGGCCAGCACCAGCACGCGGCCGCCCGCCGGACCGTCCCGCAGGAGCCGCAGGGCCTGCTCGGCGGCAGCGATCCCCGCGTGCTCCATCAGGATGACCTCCGGAATCCGGAACTCCTCCTGGGCCCGGCGGTCGATCTCTCGCATCCGCGCCGAGGAAACGGCCCTCACTCCGCCCCGGGTCACTTCACCGTGGCGCCGGGCGCCACAGGCCGTTCCAGCGAAACCAGACTGAGAGTAGTTCCGTCCTGCGCGGCCAACACCATCCCCTGCGAGGTGACCCCGCGGATCACCGCCGGCTCGAGGTTGTTCACCAGGACCACGAGCTTACCGGCCAGGGCCTCCGGCTGGTAATGCGGGGCGATCCCCGCGACGACCTCTTTGCGCTCCGGCCCGGTCTCCACGGTCAGCACCAGCAGCCGGTCCGCGTTCGGATGCGGCTTGGCCTCCACGATCCGCGCCACCTTGAACTCCAGCTGTCTGAACTGCTCGATCGTTGCCATCAAGACGCCTCCCCTGTGGTTTCCCCCTCCGGTTCCGTCACGGCGACCAGCGACCGGTGGACGTACACCGGGGTCTCCTCCGGGAGCCGGATCCCGTACCACTCCCCCCGGCGCTCGACCACCGCCACCCAGGCGCGCCTGTCGAGCGAAAAAAGGATTTCGTGCGAGAGGCTGGGCCCGGCGCGGACGTGCACGCGGTCGCCGGTCACCAAGCCCCTGAAGGGCGGTTCCTCTGTACGAGCCCCTGCAGTGAAGGGCGGTTCCTCCGCCTGGACCGCGGAGGAGACGAGCAGAAAACCGGCAAGGAAGAACGGACGGAACTTCAACCCTGGGGCTACTTCTTTGGCTTCGCGGCTTCCGCTTTCGCCGGCGCGCCAGCCGGCTTGGCCCCGGCGGCGGGCTTGGCCCCCGCGGCCGGTTTGGCTCCCGGAACCGGCTTCGCTCCCGCGGCTCCTGCGGCCGGCGCGGCTCCGCTCGCTTCCGGCCCGGCGGCGCCTTCAGCGCCAGGCGCCGCGGCCGCCTTCTCCTTGCGGATGCGCATCTTGAGGTGCTTGACCTTCGGCAGACCCAGGACCGAGCCGGCCCCCACCAGGTCCAGGGTGCCCTTCTCCTCGAGGATCTTCACCCGCTCCAGGCGGGAGAGCACCGACCGGTGCCGCCTCATCGTGTTTGCCGATCTCAGACTGCGATGGATGGACATCCCTCTTCCCCTGCTCGCGTTAAGGCGAAAGACGCTTGATGAACGCGTCCCGGTACGTCTTCGTCAGTGTGGCCAGCGCGGCCTTGGCTTCCGCGCGGGTCCGGTAGCCCACCGCGCGGAGCTCATGGTATCTCCCCTGCGGGATCACCTGCGTCCGCACGCCTCGCTTGGACAGGCGGGCCGCCTCCTCCCGCGCGGAGAGCTGGCCGTTGTAGCTGGCCAGCTGGATCACGTACGCCCCCTCCGCCAGGTCGCTCGCCTCGGACTTCGAGACCGCCGACCCCGAAACCACCGGCGTGGAAACGCGGATCACGGGGAGGGCCCCTCCTCCCGGGTGCGACGGGCGGGTGGCCGGCGCCTTCCGTGATGCAGCCGGCGCCGAGATCTCCGGGCCCTCCTGGGAAGCCTGGGCGGTGGCGGCACCGACGCCCGCGTCGGCCATCAGGGGCACGACCCCGAGGCGCTTGCCCCGCTCAATCCCCAGGCAGAAGCCGGCCAGCAGCACCAGGGCCACCGCGAGCGTCCCGAAGATCAGGTCCTCGTACGCAACCCGGACCCGCAGGAACCGGCCGGCGAACACCGGCATCTGAAAACGCCCCGGCCGCTTCTGCTGCTGCTCACCCGGGAAAAGCTCCGGCTGAAACATAGGCGTTAGTTTACCACAGCGTAAGCTGTTTCGGGTAACAGGCCGGTCACGCCATGCTGGCCGGGCAGATGCCGCGGAAGTCGCAGCGGCGGCACTTCCCGGCGGATGGGGTGGGGGTGAAATCGCCGGAGCGGATCTCCCCCGCAATCTCCAGGATGTTTTGACGGGCCTGCTCGAGGGCCTCGGGGCCCGGCTCGAACGACAGCGCGGAGCCGTTTTGAAGGTAGTAGAAAGTGACCTTCTTCGGTTCCAGCTCGAACACCTCGCGGGCCGCCAGCGCGTAAACCAGCAGCTGGAGCTGGCCGTCGACATCCACCCGCTCCTTCGGCTTGCCCGATTTGTAATCCAGGACCTCCACCCCGCCGCCGGGAAGCGCGTCCACGCGGTCCACGAAGCCCTGCAGGGCCACGTCCCCCAGCCGCAGGAGGAACGGCCGCTCGACGAACAGGGGGGCGCGGAAAGCGCCCTGGTGCTTCCCGTAGAAGCGGGTGAGCAGGTCCGCCCCCAACTTACGGTACTCCTCGTCCTGGCCCGGCTCCCCGTACCGCCCCCGCTGGTGGAGGTGGGCGAAGCTACCGGTCAGCTCCTCCTGGGAGGGCACCCTGCCCTGCATCACCTCCTGGTAAAACTTCTCGAGGCACTCGTGCAGGTCGGTGCCCAGCGTCATCTGCGGCGTGGGCCGCGCGGGGAGGCGGTAAACGTAGCCGTAAAGGTATTTCATCGGGCAGAAACGGTACGTCTCCAGCTGGGTGAAGCTGAGCCGGTCGCCCAGCTTCACGCGGGACGGGACCGAAGAGAACGGGATCGACCGCCGCTCTTTCCAGGTGGACTGGGCCAGCTCCCGCAGGCGCTCCATCGCCCGCTCAAAACCTTGGCCATCCTCCGGGCGGAGCCGCCGGATCCGCGCGAAGAGGTCGAGCGCTTCCCTCTCGGCCGCCAGCGATGGCCGGTCCGGCGCCGGCCCCGGCAGGTCTTCCAGGACCGCGCCGGGAAGCGGCTCCAGCACCCGCTTCACGACCTCTCCGGCCGGGGCCTCCTGCAGGATCTCGCGGACAAACGTAGAGGGCCGGAACCGGCTCCGGTCCTGCGAGATCAGGACCAGGCCCTTCCGCGCCCGCGTGCAGGCCACGTAGCAGAGCCGCCGCTCCTCCTGCAGGTGGTAATCGCCGCGCGGGAGAGATTCCTTCATCATCTCAACGGGGAACGGGATCGCCTCCGGCCGGCTCCTGCCCGGGAACCGGCCCTGCGTCAGCCCCAGCACGATCACCCAGTCGAACTCCAGCCCCTTGGCCTGGTGCACGGTCATCAGGCGGACGGAGTCGGAGGCGATCTCCTCTTCCTCGTCGCCGGAATCGTTGCCCGGCGCCTTGGTGAGGGAATCGAGGTACGCGAGGAACGAGGCCAGGTCCCGGCGGTCCGGGTGGTTCCGCGCATAGCGGTAGGTGATCCGGAGGAACCGGCCGAGGGAAGTGAGGGGATCTCCCGCCCGCTCCGGGTGGAGGCGGAAGGCCGCCTTGAGGAACGTCTCCTCGACCACTTTCATCACCAGGTCGTCGGCCCCGCGGCCGGCCCCCTGACTCCTTAGGCGGTCCAGCTCCCCGACGAGGAGCGCGACGCTCTTCTTCGTCTCCTCCTCCAGCTCCAGGCCCGAGGCCGCGCGCAGGACCTCGGCGAGCGGCCGCTCGGATTCCCGGGCCTGACGGGTGAGGGCCATCAGGTCGCCGCCCGGGATCCCCCAGAGCGGGTGGGCCAGCAGGCGGAACAGGGCCACCGAGTCGGACGGGTCTTTCATGACCTGCAGGACGGCGACCAGGTCCTGGACCTCCGGCCGCTCGAAAAGGAAAGAGCCCCCGCGGACCATCGAGGGGATCCCCTCCGACCGCAGCTGCTCCGCGAGGCGGTCCCGGTGGGCGTGGGCCCGGTAAAGGACGGCGATCCGGTCCCAGCGGCGGTCCCCCGCCGGCTGGTCCTGGTAAATCCGGCGGATGGTCCGCGCCGCCTCCTCCGCCTCCTGGCGGTCCCCATTGGCGATTACGACCTCCACCGGGAGCCCCTCCGGCTGCTCGGTCCAGAGCTTCTTGTCCGGGTCGTAGCGGTCCGGCTCGTTCCGGCGGATCAGGCGGCCGGCCGCGGAGAGGATGCCCGGGCTCGACCGGTAGTTCCGGGTCAGGCGGAGTGTCCGGACCTCCGGGAAATGCTTCTTCATCAGGAGGAAGCTGGCGAAGGAGGCCCCCCGGAAGCGGTAGATCGCCTGGTCGTCGTCCCCCACCACGCAGAGCCCCTTGCCCGACCCCGCGATCTGCCGGAGCAGCTCGATCTGGGCGACGTTGGTGTCCTGGAACTCATCCACCAGGATCGCCTGGTAGCGCTGGCGAAGCTCCTCGAGCAGGGCGGGCCTTTCGCGGAAGGCCTGGAGCGTCCGGGCGATCAGGTCCCCGAAGTCCAGGCTGCCGGCTTCCACCATCCTCTGCTGGTAGATCCGGTAGACGCGGGCGATCTCCTCTCCCCGGCTTTTTTCGTCGGGGTCCTTCAGCGAGCGGGCGTGCCGGAGGTATTCCTCGGGAGTGACCAGCTCATCCTTGGCCCGGCTGATGAAGCGCAGGAACCCGTCGATGCAGCCGGTGGGATCGCCGATGTTCCAGTGGTGCCGGGGGCGCATCTCCGGCAGAAGCTCCCGGAAGAAGACCCACGCCTCGGTGGGGTCCAGCAGGCGGAAGCGGGCCGGGAGCCCCAGCTCCACCGCCCGGTCCTGGAGGAGCCGGTGGCAGAAGCCGTGGAACGTGAAGATGCCCAGCTCGTCGGCGTACGTGCCGTGCATGCGCTCGACGCGCTCGAGCAGCTCCTGGGCCGCCCGGCGCGAGAAGGTCAGCGCCAGGATGTTGGCGGCCGAGAGGGCCGGCGGCGCCGAGAGGAGGCGCGCGATCCGGGAGCAGATGACCCGCGTCTTGCCCGTGCCGGCCCCGGCCAGGACGAAGAGGGGCCCCTCGGCGGCCAGGACCGCGTCCCGCTGCTCGGCGTTCAATCCCTCCAGGAGGAGCGGGTCCGGCGCGCTCGGCCTGGCCTGCGCGACCGGGCTCATGGCGCCGGCTCCGCGGGAACGTTCATTGAAAAGGTCAAGAAGCGGGAGGCAAATTCGACCCTCGGGCTGCCCAAAGGCCCCTCCACCCGGAGACGGAACGGCTCCCAGCGGCCGGATGGATCCTGCGTTTCGATCCACCCCGCCTTCCGCACCAGCTCAGGCGACAGATCCCCCTCCAGGAGGAGACGCGCCCGGCGGCCGGGTTTCAGCCAGCCCTCCCCTTTCAACCTCACAGCGGAACCCTCCAACGCGAGCTCTTCCAAGGCAACCCTTCCCCATCCGAGGCGAAGCACCCCTCCTCCTTCGGCCTCCACGCTCTCGCCGGGGCCCAGCTCCCACCGGATCTCCTCGAGGCGGAAGCGCGCGCGGACCTGCCCCAGCGCGAGCCATCGCCAGCGGGGGGTCAGCCGCACCTTGGACGCCCGCAGGGTACCCGCCAAAGAAGGATGCAGGCGCAGGCCGATCAGATCGAGGGAGCGGCTGGGCACCCACACGGCCCGTTCCACCATGGGCGCCAGCCCCGTCTCTTTGCACGTGCGCTCCAGGAACCACCCCACCGGAGCGGTGACCGGCCATGGCACGGCGCTCGCCGCGCCGGCCGCGGCAAGGACCCCCAAGACCCAAAGAGACCGCCGTGCCCTCAGCTATCCTCCCTTCCCGCCCGCGGCTCCGTTGCCCTGTCGGCCCGCCGAAGCCAGGATCGAGTCCATCCTCTTCTTTCTGACCGCCTCCAGGAACGCCTCGACCACCTTGGGGTCGAACTGGGTGCCTTGGTGAGAGCTGATCTCTTTCGCCGCCTCGGCGACGGACATCGCCTTCCGGTAGGGCCGCTCGCACACCATCGCTTCGAAGGCGTTGGCCACCCCCAGGATCCGCGCCCCGAGAGGGATCGCCTCGCGTTTGAGCCCCTTCGGGTAGCCGGTCCCGTCGTAACGCTCGTGGTGGTACAGGATGATCGGGATCGCCGGCTCCAGGATCTCCAGGGGCTCCAGCAGGCGGGCGCCCTTGACCGTGTGCTCCTTCACCTTGGCGAACTCCGCCGGGTTCAGCTTGGTCGGCTTGTGCAGGATCTCCTCGGGGATCCCCAGGCGGCCCGCGTCGTGCAGGAGGGCGGCGTAATGCAGGGAGCGCTGCTGGGGCACCGGCACCTTCATCTCATCGGCGATCGCCAGCGCCGCTTCAGCCAGGACCTTCGTCCGGGTGGCGCGCCCCGGGGAGTAGGTGTCCATGCCGTCGAGGATGGCGCTGAGGCTCCGGATCGTCCCCCAGGTGACCCGCTCCTGGGTCTCGTACATCTGGGCGTTCCGGATGGCCACGACCGCCTGCTCCGCCAGCGTGGTGAGGATCTCCTGGTCGAGCACGGCGAACGGCTTCGCCGGGGCGAAGCGGCGCACCTGGAGGACGCCCAGGCATTCCTCCTCCACGAGCGGGACCACCATCCTTCGGGGAGACATCCGCATGCGGAGCGTCTCGGCGGTGCGGCCGGCGAGCCCCTCTCCCACCCGGCAGGCCCGGGCCCTCTTTCCCTTCACCAGCTCCACCGCGGCCCGTGGGTTCAGGACCTGTTTCTCGCGGTCCATGAGCCAGATCACGCACTCCTGCGAGCGCAGCACCTGGCAGCAGAGCCGGGCCACCCGGGGGAGCAGCTCCTCCAGGTTCAGGGTGGAGCTGATCAGGCGATGGATCGTGTGGATCGTGGAGAGGGCGACGCAGCGGGGCTGGATCGTCTCCGAGAGGGTCTTCAGCTCATCGAGCCGCTCCTCTTCTCTCAGCGCGGAGTCCAGCGTGGCCTGAGCCAGCTTCAGCTGAGCGTCCGGCGCCGGACGCTCCAAGTTGGAGACGCCCAGGAAACCGCGGACCTGGCTGTCCGCAGAGACGGGGAGGCAGATCGTGTGGCGGCCGGGCGGGCAGGCGAACTGGACGGCCGAGCGGGTACGGCGGGCCCGCTCCAGCGCCGACAGGAAGAGGGCCCGGTAGTCCGGGCTGTTCCCCAGCCGCCGGAGAAAAGCGCACTGCCTGCGGACCTCCGCGAACTCGAGAGGGCGGGACCGCTCCGCCGGCACCTCCCACCAAACCGGATGGGAACCCAACCCTGAGAACACCTCCCGCAGCTGCCGGACGCTGGGGTTGCTTGAAATCCTCCGCAGCCAGTCCTTCTGCGCCGAGACTGTCTTCACCTCTCTATTATAATATACCGGCCCCTACATGAACTCGATCGGTTGGAACAGCTTCCGGTATTCCTCGACAGCGTAGCGGTCGGTCATCCCGGCGATGTAGTCGCAGATGACCCGGTGGGGGTCCTCGCGGCCCAGGCGGGCGCGCGTGGTGTCCGGCAGCTGCTCCGGCTTGCGGAGGTACGCCTCGAAGAGCGCCGTCAGGAACCTCTGCGCCTTGTCCGCCATCCGGACCACCTTGTGGTGGTGGTAAAGCTCGCGGTTGAGGAAGCCCTTCAGGGGCGCGCGGAGCCGCGCCATGGAGGGGCTCGCCGAGATCACCCGCTCCCGGCGCGACTGGGCCTCCTCAGGGCGGCGGATTCTCCAGCGCCGGATCCGGCGCTCCGACTCCCGCAGCAGGTCCGTGACCCGGAGGTTGATCAGGCGGCGGATCACCCGGTACTTGCGCAGCTCCGGCCGCAGCCGGGGACCGCGGGAGCGGGACCCCTTGGCGGCGGCGCGCCAGATGGGCAGACGCTCCAGGTCCTCCTCCCGGATGAGCCCCGAGGTCAGCCCGTCGTCGAGGTCGTGGTGGTCATAGGCGATCTCGTCCGCGACGTCCACCACCTGCGCCTCCAGGGAAAGGTTCGAGGGCACCCGGCGGGAGAACCCCGGCAGGGGAACCCGGTGCTTGTTCAGCCCTTCCCGCAGCTCCCACGTCAGGTTCAGCCCCCGGAACGAGGGGTACCGCTCCTCCAGGAGATCCACCACCCGCAGGGCCTGGAGGTTGTGGTTGAACCCGCCGTGCCCTTCCATGAGGTCCTGCAGGGCATCCTCCCCGGAGTGGCCGAACGGCCCGTGGCCCAGGTCGTGGGCCAAGGCGATGGAGCGGACGAGGTCCACGTTGAGCCGGAGCGCCCGCGCGATGCTCTCGGCGATCTGGGCCACCTCCAGCGAATGGGTCAGGCGGGTGCGGTAATAATCCCCCTCGTGGACGATGAAAACCTGCGTCTTGTACTCCAGCCGCCGGAACGCCGTGCAGTGGATGATCCGGTCGTGGTCCCGCTGGAAGCAGGTCCGGTACGGATGCTCCGGCTCCGGGTGGACCCTGCCCCGGGAGCGGGAGGCATGGATCGCGTAGGGGCCGAGCGTCCTGCGCTCCAGCTCCTCCGCCTGCCGCCGGGTCAGCATGCGGGAGGTCAGCGACCGAGCCCGGGTACCCGCCGCGAGGCGGGTGGGCGACGGGAGTGCCGGGAGCCCGGCAGGGCGAGCGGCCGCTTCCGGGGCGGCCCGGCGCGCTTGAGAATCCGATAGGCCGCTTCAAGGGACTGCGAGATCACCTTGGTGCTCGCGATCACCGGCATGAAGTTGGCGTCGCCAATCCAGCGGGGGACGATGTGGAGGTGCAGGTGATCCGGGATCCCGGCCCCCGCCGCGCGGCCCAGGTTGATCCCCAGGTTATAGCCGTGGGGCGAGACGGCGCGGTCCAGCCGCCCCATGGCGTCATCGGTCAGGCGCCACAGGTCGAGCCACTCTTCCGGGGACAGGTCTCCGACCCGCGCGACGTGCCGGTAGGGGGCCGCCAGCATGTGGCCGTTGTTGTAGGGGAACTTGTTGAGCAGAGAGAAAGCATAGGCGCCCCGCACGAGGACCTGGTCTGCCCGGGTCCGGCGGGAGCGCCCCTTGAGGCAGAAGAGGCATCCCTTGGACCGCGCCGCCCCGCGGGCGCCCGAGATGTAGGCCTGGCGCCAGGGGGCCCAGAGCCGCCGGGTGATCATCCCGCCTTCTCCGAGGAACCGGCGGGGCGGGCCACCCCCCCTTCCAGGGGGAAGACCACCTCCTGGGCGAGGGCCGCGTCGAAATCGCGCGGGACCGGAAGCGGCGCCAGGCCGTACAGGTCCAGCAGGCTGTTCAGCGTCCGAAGGTCCCAGAGACGGACCTTCCCCTGCTGGAGGATCAGCCGGGCGTTGAGGTCGATGGGATACGGCCCGACCACGACCTTCCGGGAATCGCGGCCCAGCCCCGCCAGCGAGTCCACAAGCTCGCGGGCGGCGGGCTCCGCGAGCGCCCCGTTCCAGACCACCAGCCGCCACCCGATCCGGTCCCCCCCGGAGCGGAACGCCCGGACCAACGGCCGGCCCGCCGGGCCGGAAGCGGCTTCGACCCGGTGGAACTGGGGCAGGACGGTCTTCCGCCCCTCCACTTCCGCCAGCTCGCCTCTCCATTGGCACAGGAACTCCGCGACGCGCTGTTCCATCGGCCGCCCCGCGGCATCGCGGGCCTCGGTGATCCAGGCAAGCGCCACCTCGCGGAAATGGGTGCCCGCCTCCGCCCGGCCCGCGAGCCCCACCCCGTGCAGGAGGGGATATCCCATCCGCATCCACAGCTCAAAGAGGCGCTCCGGGACTTTGTGGAACGCGCCCCGGCGCTCGATCAGGGATGCCTCCTCCAGGACCCGCAGGGCGCGCCGTGTCTGAGCCGGGGAACGGTCCACCTGCTCCGCGATCTGCGGAAGCCGGCGTTTGCCGCCGGCGACCGCGCACAGCGCCTGGATGCAGAGCGGCCGCATGGGGTGGGCCGGCAGGGAGCGGAGCCGTGATTCGAAACGCTCTCTCATCTCGGAGCCGTGCAGGAAAAGATCCTGGAGGAGGCCCAGCAGGTTCTCCTGCGCGCTCCCGGGATGTGCAGCCTGCTGGTCCCGCAGCCCGCCGAGCAGCAGGTCCAGGCTCGCGGCGTGGCCCTGGGCCATCTCCAGCAGGAGCTCCTCCAGGAAAGGGTCCTCCCGCGCGCCGGGCCAGACCTGCCGGACCGCCCCGAGGCAGGCCAGAGGAGAGAGCGGCCCGATCTCCAGCGTCTCAAACTGCCCGAAGAGCAGGGCCAGGCCTTCCTGCAGGATCGCCCGGGCGGCCTGCGGGTGGGAGGAGGCCACGATGTAGAGCGCGTTGCTCTGGACCATGATCCTGCGACCCAGCGGGCGGAACGGGTCCCGGACCGGCAAACCGCGGAGGCGGTGGAACTCATCCAGGACCAGCACCACCGGACAGCCGGTCTCGACGGCGGCGAGCGAGGGGAGGTCCCAGAGGAGGTCGTACGCCTCATCCGACCTTCCCTGCTCCGCCAGCCGGAGGGCCCGGGCCGCCGCGGAGCAGGTCCGCGGGGCGTGACGGCCGCACGCGCGGTTCAGCTCCGGCACCTCCCGCGGCAAGGGGCTCACCCGGCAGGCCAGGAGGACCCCATAGAAGAGGGACCGGGCGAACCGGCAGGCCCATTCCGCCGCCGTCTCTCCCTCGCGGACCTCGATGTAGAAGGGGATCATCGGTGACCCCTTCGGCAGGCCCTCCTGAAGGAGCCGCTGGAGGAGCACCGTCTTTCCAGTCCCCTCAGGCCCGAGCAGTGCCAGGTTCTTCCGGTAGCCGGCCAGGAAACCGCCGACCCTCCGACGGAACAGCTCGACGATCTCTTCCCGGCCGAATGTGCAGGGCGTCATGGCAGGTAGTGGAGCGGGTTCTGCGGCTTCTGGTTGCGCCGGATCTGGAAGTGCAGGACGGGGACCTCCGCCCGGCCGGTCCTCCCCACCCGGGCGATCACCTGACGCTGGTCCACGACGTCCCCCTTGCGCACCAGGATCTCAGCGACGTAGGCGTACACGCTGGCGAACCCCTCTCCGTGGTCGAGGATGATGGTCTTCCCGAACCCGGGAACCGCTTCATGGATGAAATCCACCCTTCCGCCCCGCGCGGCCCGCACCTCGGAGCCCGCGGGGGCCTGGATGTCCACTCCCTTGTTGACCCTTCCCCTTCCCCGGGCGCCGAAGATGGAAACGACCCGCCCCTGCACCGGCCACACGAACCCCGAAGAGCTGCTCACGGGCCCCGGCGGCGTGAACGCGGCAGTCGACGCGGGCGGCCGCCGGCTCTCCGCCGGGGCGGCGCGCTCGGGGATCCGGAGCCGCTGCCCCACCTCGATCTGCGCAACATCTGGGACCCCGTTGGCGCGCACGAGGTCCGACAGCTCCACCCCATACCTCCGGGAGATCGACCAGAGCGTCTCCCCGCGGGCCACCCGGTGAATGGTCGCGGGCCCCGAAGCCCCCGGGCCGGACCGCAGGTCCCCCCGGTAAGGGGTGCAGCTTGCCAGCACCACGACCAAGAACAATGAAGCGGGAGCGGGTGAGCGGAATCGAACCGCCGTTAAGAGCTTGGGAAGCTCCCGTTCTACCATTGAACTACACCCGCGTCGGGACGCTGACATACGCCGCCGCGTCCCTCCCTGAGGGGGAAGTCACAGAACGGCGGAGCGGGTCAGCGACTGGAACGCCCGGCAGCGCGCCAACAGGTCTCGCTTGGAGATCGCCGCCAGGCGGGCCGGCCCGAAGTCCTCGATGGTCATCGCCGCGGCGACCGATGCGTACTGGATCCCGCGGCAGAGGTTCGCCCAGCTGGCCTGGCGCTGCGCGGCCAGGTACCCCATGCAGGTCCCCGCGAAGGCATCCCCCGCCCCCGTGGGGTCCACGACCTGCGCCAGGGGATACCCGGGGAGCGAGAAGAAAGAATCCTTGGAGGCGGCCAGCACCCCGTGCTCCCCCTTCTTCACGATCGCCACCTTCGGGCCCATCCGGGCGAGGTGGCGCGTGGCCTGGACAAGACCATGGATGCCGGTCAGGAGGCGCGCCTCGCTGTCGTTCAGGAAGACCAGGTCCATTCGCTTGAGCAGCGAGACGAACTCCTTCCGGCTGCCGCGGATCCAGTCGTCCCTCGAGTCACACGCCGTCAGCTTAGGCGCCGAGAGCTGGCGAAGGACCCTCCACTGCAGCTCGGGATGGATGTTCCCGAGAAAGGCGTGCGAGGAGCGCCGCTGCGCGGGGGTCAGGTTCGGCTGGAACGACTTGAAGACGCCCAGGTCCAGGCGCAGGGTGTGGGCCTGGAGGTCGGCGTTGTACCGCCCCTTCCACCGGAAGGTCTTACCCTTGGCCCGCTGGAGCCCCGCCCCGTTCAGCCCGCGGCCGGCCAGCAGCTTGGCGTACGCCTTGGGGAAGTCGCTGCCCACGACGGCCACCATCGAGGTGGGGGTCCACAGGCGCGCCGCCAGAGCAGCGTAGGTGGCGGAGCCGCCCAGGACCTGGCTGACCCTGCCCCAGGGGGTCTCGATGGAGTCCAGGGCGACCGAACCGACGATCAGCAAGCTCATGAAGGAAGAGTCCCTTTGAACGCGCGTGCCGCTGCTTCCGGGTCGGAGGCAGCGGCAACGGCCCGCACGACGGCCACCCGTGTGGCACCGGCCGATAATACCAAAGGAAGGTTTTTCAGGTCAATGCCCCCGATGGCGAACCACGGGATCCGGATCCCGGCGGCCGCCCGGCGGACCAGATCCAGCCCCACGGCGCGGTAATCCGGCTTGGTCGGCGTCACGAAGACCGGCCCCACGCCGAGGTAGTCCACCCCCTCCTCCTGGGCGCGGCGGGCTTCCTCTATCGTGTGGGTGGAGCGTCCGATCAGCAGGCGGCTTTCCACCAGAGCGCGGGCCCGGCCCACCGGCATATCCTCATGCCCCAGGTGGACCCCGTCCGCCCCGCACGCCAGGGCGATGTCCAGCCGGTCGTTGACCACGAAAAGGGTCCCCGACCGGCGGGTCAGCTCCCGGAGCCGCTCCGCGGCCTCCAGGAACGCCCCGTCCGGCGAGGATTTATCCCGCCACTGGATGCAGCCGGCTCCGCCGCGGACCGCCTGCTCGGCGACCTCCACCGGATCCCTGCCGCCCGCGGCGCAGCGGTCAACGATGACGTAGAGCCGGCAGTCGAGAATGGAACTCTTTTTCAAGGGAGTAGGAGCGGAAGCGGAGCATGCCGAAAGCGCGGCCGGCGGCGGCCGAAAGGAAGAGGCGTTTTCCCCGCGAGCTGTACCGGCCCCCTCTACCGGTACCGGGCACTCGGGTACGCGTATCGTGAAGCCGGCCGAACTCCTCCAGGACGCGGAGCGCCTCTTGGACCCGGCGCAGATTCGCGGTCAGGAGGTCCCCGAGAACCCGGTGAGTCCGGGCCGGCCCCCGGCGCCCCGGCCGGCCGACGTCGCCGTCGGCGTCGCGGCCCGCGAGCAGCTCCGGCCCGCCCAGGAGGGAGCCGGCCCGATGGATCCCGTGCCGGAGGCGCTGGCAGCGGCGGGTGAGCGCCGGATCCTCCAGGACCAGCCGCGCGATCTCCTCGCAGACCCGCAGGCCCTCGCGGGCCCGGTTGAGGTTGGCGTCGAAGACCCTCAGGAGACGGCGCCGGGAGACCGCCAGGTCCCGGCTCATCGGCCCGCCCGGATCCGGCGGACCAAGCCCGTGGTTGAACGACCCCTCAGATACGGGATCACCAGCACCTTCCCCCCGCGCCGCTCCACGATCTCCCGGCCGACGATCGCCTCCCTTTTCCAGTCTCCCCCTTTTGCCAGGAGGTCCGGCTGGATCGCCCGGATCACACGGAGCGGCGTCGGCTCGGAAAAGATGGTCACGAAATCCACGGGCTTCAGCGCGGCCACCAGGCGGGCCCGTTCTCGCCCCGGCACCAGGGGGCGGCCGGGCCCCTTGAGGCGCCGGACCGACCGGTCGCCGTTCACCGCCACGACAAGGACGTCGGCGCGGGAACGGACCCGTTCGAGGTAGCTCAGGTGGCCGGCGTGGAGGAGGTCAAAGCAGCCGTTGGTGAAGGCGATCCTCTTGCCCCGCCGGCGGAGCCGGCGCGCCTCCTGGACAAGCTTGGCGAGCGAGATGACCATAGGGGGCCGGCTACTTGCCGGCGAAGTGCGCTTCAACCAGCTCGCACAAGATCTGGCCGATGGTGATGTGGGATTCCTGGATCCTCTGGGTGGAGTCGGAGGGGACGACGATCGGGATGTCGACCAGGTCCTTGAGCTTGCCGCCGTCCTTGCCGATGAACCCGATGGTCTTGAGCCCCATCTGCCGGGCGGTCTTCACGGCGGCCAGCACGTTGGGAGACTGCCCGCTGGTGGTGATGCCGATGGCCACATCGCCGGGCTTCCCCAGCGCCTCGATCTGGCGGGAGAAGACGGTCTCAAACCCGAAGTCGTTGCCCAGGGCGGTCAGGATGGAGGAATCGGTGGTCAGCGCGATCGCCGGCAGGGCCCGCCGGCCCTCGATGAACATCTTGCCGACGAGCTCCGCGGCCAGGTGCTGGGAGTCCGCGGCCGAGCCCCCGTTGCCGAAAAAGAGGACCTTGTTCCCTTTCTCCAGCGCGCCGATCATCAGGCGGGCCGCCTGGTCCATGACCGGGATCAGCTGGGCCCGGACACGCTCCTTGGTGCGGATGCTTTCGGTGAGCCGCTCCTCGATCGCCCTGTCGTAGGAAGAGGAGGCCACGGGGCTATCCAAAGAAGATCTTGGCGATGTCATAGAGCCCCATGTCCACCCGCTTGAGCTGCCGGGTCGCCTGCTCGATGGAGACCGACTGGACGGTGTTCCCCTTGAGGCAGGCCATCTTGCCCCAGTCCCCGGCGAGCACCAGCTCCACCGCCTTCACGCCGAAGCGGGTCCCCAGCACGCGGTCGAACGCGGTGGGAGAGCCCCCCCGCTGGACGTGCCCCAGCACGGTCACGCGGGTCTCGTACTGGGTCTTCGCCTCGATGAGCTTGGCCAGGGCGTCCCCGATGCCCCCTAAGCGGACGTGGCCGAACTCGTCGAGCTTCGGGTCCACGCTCACCGTGTCGCCCTTGGCGAACTCCGCCCCCTCAGCCACCACGATGATGGAGAAGGTCTTCCCCCGCGAATGCCGGCGGCGGATCGCCTCGCAGATCTCGTCGACGCGGATCGGGATCTCCGGGATCAGGATGAAGTCGGCCCCGCCGGCGATGCCGGCGTGAACGGCGATCCACCCCGCGTGGCGGCCCATCACCTCCACCACCATGATCCGCTGGTGGCTCTCCGCCGTGGTGTGGAGCCGGTCGATCGACTCCATGGCGGTGTTCACCGCCGTGTCGAATCCGACCGTGTAGTCCGTCTCCGACAGGTCGTTGTCGATCGTCTTGGGCACCCCCACGATCGGCATCCCTTCCCTGGAAAGCTTGGCGGCGACCCCCAGCGTATCCTCGCCCCCCACGGCGATCAGCGCGTCCAGCTTGAGCTCCTGGAAGTTGGCCTTCACCGCCGCCAGGCCTTTCGGGTCCTTGTAGGGGTTGGTGCGGGAGGTGCCGAGGATCGTCCCTCCCTTGGGAAGGACCCCGGAAACGGAGGCCAGGTCTAGGGGGAACACGTCCTTCTCGATCATCCCCTTCCACCCGTTGCGGATCCCTGTCACCTCGATCCCCGCGCTGTGGGCCCTGCGGACGACGGCGCGGATGACCGGGTTGAGCCCGGGGCAGTCCCCTCCTCCCGTCAGGATCCCGATCCGCCGGATGGATGCCGGCACCCTAGAACCCCCGGTACGGCGCGGCGTAAGGAGGGGCCGGCCGGCGGTCGGGAGAGGTGGGCTTCTCGTCCCGCTGGGCGATCTTGGAGACGTGCACCCGGACCACGATCGGCTCCTCAAGCCCCGAGAGCATCTCCTGCACCTTGGCCTTGACCACCGACTGGATCCGCTCGGCCGCCTCCGGGATGTGGGTCCCCGACCAGAGCGTCGCCTGGGCCCGGACCACGATCCGGCCCTTGCGGGCGACCACGTCGGACCGGATCTCCTTGACCTCCGGGAGCTCGTGCGCGGAGCGCCGGATGAAGTCCTCGATGGCGGTGAGCGAGACCGTCACCTGGCCGTCGGGGTTCTCGATGGCGATGGTCTTCTGCCGCTGGAGCTTGGCCAGGGCCAACTCCGCGTAGATCCAGTTGAGCAGGACCAGCCCCGCCCCGGTGAGGAAGCAGGCCAGCCGCAGGTTCCACTCGGTATAGGCCAGCTCCAGCCAGCGGACGGTGCCCTCCAGGGGGATCCACTGCGCCGCGAAGGCCATCAGGCCGATCCCCAGCAGGATGAACAGGATGATGTAGCAGGTCATGATGATCCAGGTGAAAAGTTTCATGGGGTTGCCCGCCTCGGTTTGATCTGCTGGATTTGCACGTTCACCTCCACGGCGGAAAGCTGCGTCATCTGCTCCACCGCCTCCCGCACCTTGTCCTGCACCTGCGACGCCACATGGGGGAGATTCACCCCGTACTCCACGACCAGGGGCAGCCAGATCTTCGCCTCCTGCTCCTGGGTCTGCACCCGCACCCCGGAGCCGGGCCCGCCCAGCCAGCCGGGCAGGAGCAGGCCTTTCCAGACCCCGGCCACGCCCTCCACCTCCTGGGCGGCCAGCGCGGCGATCGAGCCGATGACCTCGTTGCGGATGTGGACGGCCCCGAGGTCGGTCCCGCGCGCCATGCTCACGCCCCCGCCCCCACCAGCTCGCCGCCGGGCTTCTTCGCGGCGCTCATCTTCTCCACGAAATCGGTGGCGTACCGGCCCGCGACGAAGCCGGGGTCCCGCAGGACCTTCTTGTGGAACGGGATCGTGGTCTTCAGCGGCTCCACCGCTGTCTCATCCAGGGCCCTGAGCATGATCTGGATCGCCTCCCTGCGGTCCCGCCCGTGCACGATCACCTTGGCCAGCAGGGAGTCGTAATGGGGCGGCACCCGGTAGCCGCTGTAGAGGTGGCTGTCCACGCGGACGTTCGGCCCCCCGGGAGGGTGGTACTGGCTGACCTGGCCCGGGCACGGCATGAAGTCGTGGTCCGGGTCCTCGGCGTTGATCCGGCATTCGATGGCGTGGCCCCTCCAGTGGACGTCCTCCTGGTTGAAGGAGAGGCGCTGCCCCGCGGCAATCCGGATCTGCTCCTTGATGAGGTCCATGCCGGTCACCATCTCGGTCACCGGGTGCTCCACCTGGATCCGGGTGTTCATCTCCATGAAGTAGAAGTTCCCCTGGGGGTCCACCAGGAACTCGATGGTCCCCAGGGAGGTGTAGTCGACCGCCTTGGCCCCCTTCACCGCCGCCTCCCCCATCCGCTTGCGGAGCTTCCCGTCCACCGCGGGCGAGGGGGACTCCTCGATCAGCTTCTGGTGCCGGCGCTGGATGGAGCAGTCGCGCTCGCCAAGGCTCACCACGTGGCCCTGGCCGTCGGCCGCCACCTGGATCTCGACATGGCGGGGCTGCTCGATGTACTTCTCGATGTAGACGTCGGGGACGCCGAAGGCCGCCTCGGC
>CAYJUA010000010.1:0-26154 GCA_964373295.1 uncultured Planctomycetia bacterium | reverse complement strand
CCCTCCGCGGGGTGCTGGTGGCGAGCGTGATCCTGACGATCTTCCTTCAGGTTCCCGCCCCGCACCTGCAGGCCTCGATCCTGGAGCATTCCTGGAGCGGCCGGGTGGTTTCCCGGGCCGCTCCGCTGGTGTATGACTCCCTGACGGCCCTGCCGGGCCGGCTGCTTTCCGGGATGAAGCAGGAGCCGGCCGGATGATCCCGCCATCGGCTGTCCGAGAGCTTCAGGACCGCCTGAGCATCGTCGAGGTGATCGGGGGGTACCTCTCGCTCAAAAAGGCCGGGAGGAACTACAAGGCCCTGTGCCCGTTCCATCCCGAGAAGACCGCCTCTTTCATGGTCTACCCGGAGAAGCAGTTCTTCATCTGCTACGGGTGCGGGGCGGGCGGGGACGCCCTCAGCTTCGTGATGAAGCACGAGAGGATGGAATTCCCGGAGGCGGTGGAGCTCTTGGCCCAGAAGGCGGGCGTGGCCGTCCCCCGGCTCTCCGGGGTCAGGCCGGCGAAAGAGAGCGAGGAGCTTTACCGGGCGCACGAGCTGGCGGTCCGCTTCTTCCGAGAGTGCTTGAGCTCCGCGGAGGGAGAGGAGGCCAGGGCGTACTTGAAGAAGAGGGGCCTGCCGCCGGCGGCCTGGGAAACCTTTTCGATCGGGTATGCGCCCCAGCGCTGGGACGCTCTCCTGTCCGCGGCCGGGAAGGAGGGGCTGGCGCCCGCCGCGCTGGAGCGGGCGGGGCTGGTGATCCCGCGGGACGGCGGCCAGGGCTGGTACGACCGCTTCCGCCGCCGGGTGATGTTCCCCATCGGGGATTCGAGAGGGCGGGTGATCGCCTTCGGGGGCCGGACGCTGGAAGGAGACGGCCCGAAGTACATGAACTCCCCGGAGACGGAGCTGTACGTCAAGGGGAAGGTGCTGTACGGCCTGCACCTGGCCGCCCCGGAGATCCGGCAGAAGGATTTCTGCATCGTGGTGGAAGGGTACATGGACATGGTGATGCCGTTCCAGCACGGGGTCCGGAACGCCGTGGCCTCGATGGGGACCAGCCTCACCGACCCGCAGGTGCGGCTGATCCGGCGGCACACGCGCAACGTGGTGATGGTGTACGACGGCGACTACGCCGGCCAGAGCGCCACCCTGCGCGGGCTGGACCTCCTGCTGGAGCAGGAGATGCGGGTGCGGGTGGCGGTGCTGCCCGGCGGCAGCGACCCGGACTCGCTGATCCGGGAGCAGGGCCCGGAGCGGTTCGCCCAGGTCCTCAGGGAATCGAGGGAGCTGTTCGATTACAAGCTGGGCCACCTCACCGGCCAGTTCAACCCGGGTGAGGTGGAGGGCAGGGTGCGCATCTGCCAGGAGATCCTGCCCACGATCAAGCGGGTGCCCAACGCCATCCAGCGCGGCGAGTACGTGAAGCGGCTGGCGGAGGCGCTGGGGATCGCCGAGCAGCTCCTGTGGACCGAGCTGGGGAGGGTGAGGCTGAACGCCCCCTCCTGGAAGCCGGAAGGGGTGGCGGAGGCGGCCGCCCCCTCGCGGATGCCGGGCATGAGCGCCGAGGAGCTGCTGGCTGGGCTCCTCCTGGAGGACCCGCGCCGGGTGGAGCAGGTGGCCGGCCGGCTGGACCTGGAGGAGCTGAAGGATCCCGAGGTCCGGCAGGTGGTGAGCCGGCTGATCGAGCAGTGGAACGGCGGCGCGCTCCCGGCGGACCACCGGGAGGCCCTCGACGCTTCGCCCCGCGGGTCCGGGGACCGGGAGAACCGGCTGGCCCAGTGGCTGGCCTGGGCCGATTCCATGCAGGAGAAGGAGCAGGCGCTGGACGACGCGCTGGACAAGATCCGCGAGGGCGGCTTCCGGGCCGACCGGGAGCAGATCCTGATCTCCCTCAAGCGGGCGCGGGAGGCGGGAGACTCGGCGGAGGAGGCCCGGCTGATGCACGAGCTGAGGCACCTGATCAAGAACAGGAACGCCCCAAAACAGGCGGTACGATGATCAAAGAGAAGAAAGAACAGAGAAAGCAGGTTCCGGTGAAGCGGCTCGAGGAGCTGAAGAAGCTCATCGCCCTGGGCAAGGAGAAGGGTCGCCTCACGTACGAGGAGATCAACGACATCCTGCCGGAGAACGTCACCTCTTCCGAGGAGATCGAGGAGGTCCTGGCGATCCTGAGCAGCGAGAACATCGAGGTCGTGGACTCGGACGAGGAGAAGCCGGACTCTGCCCGCCCGGAGGCGGAGGAGCAGGAAGGGGCCGACGGCCACCCTCCCCTGCTGGGGCAGGAGGAGCGCGCCCAGGAGGAGAAGCCCGAGGAGGAGCAGGAGGAGGTCCCCCGCTCCGAGCCGGTGGACGACCCGGTCCGCATGTACCTGCGCCAGATGGGGCAGATCCCCCTGCTCTCCCGCGAGAACGAGCTGCGCCTGGCCAAGGAGATCAAGGAGGCGGAGATCCGCTTCCGCGAGGTAGTCTTTTCCTCGCTCTTCGCCCGGAAAGAGATCCTGGCCCTCATCGAGCGGATGAAGACGAAGAAACTCAACCCCGAGGAGTACGTCACCGAGGACTTCCGCCGGAAGGAACGGCTGCTGCCCAAGCTTCTGCGGCTGGCCTCCAGGATGCGCGCCACCCGGTCCGACGCGAAAAGGGCCCAGCACATTCTTCAGATGCGGCTGATGAGCCCCGTGGTGGAGGAGATCACCAAGAAGCTCAAGGGGCACATCGCGGACCTCTCCCGCTACGAGAAGGAGATGGAGCACGCCCGGGAGCGCCGCAAGGCCGGCTGGAAGAAGAGGGTCGGCGAGCTGAAGAAGCGGCACGCCCAGACCCTGCGGACGCTCGGCCAGCCCCGCCGGGAGCTGGAGGATCTGCTGGTCCAGCTCCGGCGCCGGGAGGGGGTCTACGTCCGGGTGAAGAAGGCCCTGGTGGAGGCCAACCTGCGGCTCGTCGTCTCCATCGCCAAGAAGTACACCAACCGCGGCCTCTCCTTCCTGGACCTCATCCAGGAAGGGAACATCGGCCTGATGAAGGCGGTGGACAAGTTCGAGTACGAGCGGGGCTACAAGTTCTCGACGTACGCGACCTGGTGGATCCGCCAGGCGATCACCCGCGCCATCGCCGACCAGGCCCGGACGATCCGGATCCCCGTCCACATGACGGAGACCATCAACAAGCTGATCCGGGTCTCCCGCCAGCTCGTCCAGGAGAACGGGAAGGAGCCCTCGCCGGAGGAGATCGCCTCGGAGATGCGGATGTCGGTGGAGAAGGTGCGGGGGATCTTGAAGATCGCCCAGGAGCCGATCTCCCTGCAGACCCCCATCGGCGACGACGGGGACACCCACTTCGGCGACTTCATCGAGGACAAGCGGGCCGTCTCCCCGGCCAACGCCACGGCCTACTCCATGCTCAAGGAGCAGATGGAGACGGTCCTGGAGACCCTGACCGAGCGGGAGGCGCAGGTCCTGCGCCTGCGCTTCGGCATCGGGGACGGCTATCCCCGGACGCTGGAGGAGGTCGGCGCCATCTTCAACGTGACCCGCGAGCGTGTCCGGCAGATCGAGGCGAAGGCCCTGCGGAAGCTGCGGCACCCCACGCGGTCGCGGCGCCTGAAGTCGTTCCTCGAGCTGGGGGCCCTGGGCGAAGAGGGCGGCTGGGTCTGATTCCCCCAACGAGACAATGCCTGGATGAGGTTCTCAGGAGAGAGGAATCCCAGGGAGGGAACCTGGGTTCTCTCCCTGGAACGAGCCACGGCGCTTGATCGTCAGACGCTTCCCCGGATTGTAAGCAACGCTTGGCTGGTTTGTGGTGCTTCAGCGAGTTGGGCACGGCAGTGGCTCGTTGAAGGTGGGCCCGCGAGGATTCGAACCATGGGACCAGTCGCTCGGCTGCGCCTCGCTCCTCCGGTAGGGAACCCAGGTTCCCTACCGGTTCCACCCTCCTCAAAGAGACGGGGGACGGTCTCCCCCGTCTGCCCCCTTT
The DNA here is from genome assembly GCA_964373295.1 of uncultured Planctomycetia bacterium. Classification (GTDB taxonomy): domain Bacteria; phylum Omnitrophota; class Gorgyraeia; order 1-14-0-20-64-10; family 1-14-0-20-64-10; genus CAYJUA01. Next base: position 22,202 of record CAYJUA010000010.1, on the reverse strand, counting down.
GGTCCTCGGTTCGACTGGATTGGAAGTTTGGGCCCGCGAGGATTCGAACCTCGGACCAAGTCATTATGAGTGACCTGCTCTAACCGCTGAGCTACGGGCCCGCCCCTATTGTAGCCCCAATTCCTTCCGCAGGGCATCGGCCAGCTCCTCGGCGGCGATCCGCATCCCCGCCGCGTTGAGGTGGGCGTAATCCCCGGGGATGTAGAGGTCGTCCCGCGGGGTTTTGCCCTCCCGCATCGCCTGTCTCTCACGGCTGAGCCGCGCCTGCAGATCTACGAAGGGGATTCCCAGCTTGCGGCAGAGATCCTCTACCCTCTCCATCGGCTCGATCCGGATCTTCCTCAAGTCGTAGCCGCGCTCGTTGTCCACGGGCAGCCCGCTGATCCGGAACCGGGAGGAGAGCCCCACCACGACCAGCGGGATCCCGCGCTGATCGAGCAGCCGCTTGCAGAGCGCCAGCTCTGAGCGAAAGGTCCGATAGTTTTCCTCCACCTCGGCCTTCCGGACACCGGGAACGTCGAATGCGTACGCGAACAGCGCTCCCTCCCGAGCATCCATCCGGTCCCGTATAACCCCCCATCGGTACAGCCGTCGGCGCAGGTTGGCGTCCAGCAAAACGTACAGGTACGAGCTGTGCAGGCGCATGTGGATGTTCAGCAGGGCGCGGCGCAGGCTCCTCTCGAGCTCCACGCGGAAGGGCGCGCCCGTGCCCGCGGAGCGCCCGCCGGCCACGCCGAAGGTCCCGCCCCGGCCGGCCAGGCTGACCATGGTGGGCGAGAACCCCAGCGTCACGATCTCTGGCTCGAATCCGAGTCCTTTTTCTTCCAGGAAACGGACAAGCTCCGTGACGGAAGCGCCCTGGCCGCCGGCGTTGATCACCCCACAGCGTCCTGCCGGCCTCCTCGCGTTGAGGATCCGCTGGAGCTGCTTTGGGTAGGTCTCCTCGGCCCGGATCCCGGCGCCGAAGGTGGCGGAATCCCCCACGCAGAGGATCCGCCGCTCCTCCGCCGGCTTTGCGGGCGGGAGCTCTTCATCCCTCAACCCCTGGGAGTTGTAAACGACGGGGTGCCCGCCCGTGATGGTGCTGCTGAAGATGTACCGGGACGCCTGCGGGTACAGCTGGCGGACGGCAATCTCTCCGGCCGCCGCGAGGAGCGCCAGGACCAGCAGGTCCCGCACCATGATGGTGAGGATCCGGCGGCCCATGCTCCTCCTAGAATTGGAAATAGATGAACTCGGGGCTGCGGGCGGTGCTGAGCGCCATGAACAGCAGGCCGATGCAGGCGTAGGCCGTCCATCGGGCCAGGGTGGGGCGGCGCATGAACAGCATGTGGAAGTTGATCTTGAGCTTCGCCGTCTGCAGGGCCACGATGGCCAGCACGCAGGCCAGGGGCGTCAAGGCCGGCATCTCGCCGCCCGCCTGCGTCACGATCCGCCACACGACCTTCGCGGCGTGGGAGAACGTGGGGGAGCGGAAGAGCACCCAGCCCAAGCAGACGAGGTGGAAGGTGAAGAGGCCCCGGAGCCAGCGCTGACCGTACGTCAGACGGCTGCGGTCCAGGTGGTCCAGGCCGAGCAGGCGCTCCACCGCGAGGTAGGCCCCATGCAGGCCTCCCCAGGCGACGAACGTCCAGCTCGCCCCGTGCCACAGCCCGCCGAGGAGCATGGTGACCATGAGGTTCACGTAGGTGCGGGCGGGCCCCCTCCGGTTCCCGCCCAACGGGATGTACAGGTAGTCGCGCAGCCAGCGCGAGAGGGACATGTGCCACCTCCGCCAGAACTCGCTGATGCTCACGGCCAGGTACGGCGAGTTGAAGTTCTCGATGATCCGGAAGCCCAGGATTCGGCCCGATCCGATGCAGATGTCGGTGTAGGCGGAGAAGTCGCAGTAGATCTGGACGGCGAAGGCGTAGGTGGCCATGAGCAGGGAGAGCCCGCTGAACGCCGAGGGGTCCAGGGGTGCGGCGGCCGTCCCGTAGACCGACTCGACAATCGTCCCCATCGGATCCGCCACGAACACCTTCTTCAGCAGGCCCCAGGCCGCCAGCAGGGCGCCGCTTAAGATCCGCTCGGTCTCGGGCCGGTGCTCCTCGTAGAACTGGTGCAGCAGCTCGCTCCCGCGCATGATGGGGCCGGCCACGAGCTGGGGGAAGAAGGCGATGAAGAGGGCGAAGTCCAGGAACGAACGGGGGGGGCCGATCTCCCTGCGGTAGACGTCCACCACGTAACTCATCGTCTGGAATGTGTAGAAGGAGATCCCCATGGGCAGGATCAGGTCCAACACCGGGAGAGGACGGGAGCCCAACAGGGCGGCCAGTGTGTTGTTGAAAAAGCCGTAGTACTTGAAGAGCCCCAGGATCAGGAGGTTTCCGCCGAGGCTGAGCACCAGGGCGGCCCGCCGGACGCCCGGCCGGCCGGATCGGTGAATAACCTGAATGGCCCAATAGTCCTGGAAGACCGTGTAGACGATCAGGAGACTCCATTTGACCGACCAGACCCAGTAGAAGTAGAAGCTGGCCGCCAGCAGGAAAATCCGCCGGGCCCGGAGGGGCAGGGTGAAGTAGGCCACTGCGACGACGGGTAGAAACAGGAGGAAATGGACCGAATTGAACAACATCCCTCGTAGGATACCACGTGCTACAATATTTTTTGGGTCTTCCGGCTTTCCCGTGGGTTCCCAGGGGATTTGAGGTGTAGCATGGGGGTCAAAAAGGAGGTTGACCGCCATGCAGGACAAAGAGCTGTACGAGGAGCTGTTGGGGATCAGAGCGTCTTGGAGAGTGAGTCGGATCGAGCTGGATGCCGGAGCAGAGCGGGTGGACATTTGGGTGGAGCACGCAGAGGCAGAGGCCTGGAACTGCTCGGAGTGCGGGGAGGGGTTGTAGATCTACGATCACGCCGAAGAGCGCAGTTGGCGGCACCTGGACACGTGCCAGTGCCAGACGCACCTGCACGCAAGGATCCCGCGGGTGAAGTGTCCGAAGCATGGGGTGTTGCAGGTGAAGGTGGCCTGGGCAGAGCCAAGGTCCCGGTTGACGATGCGGTTTGAGCGTTTAGCGATTGATGTTCTCCGGGAATGCGATGTGACCGGGGCGACGCGGATCTTAGGGGTCAGCTGGGATGAGGCGTGGGGGGTGATGGAGCGGGCGGTGGATCGGGGGAAGCTGCGCAAGGTCCGCCGGGTCGTTCGTCAGATCGGGGTGGACGAGACGCTCAAGGGGACCAAGTATCTGTGGCACTACGTCTACCCCGAAGCGGGGCGCCGGTTCTGGAAGCGCTGGTACTTCTGGGCCACCCACAGCCGACTGAAGCCCATGCTCGATGCTGCCGGTACGCTCAAGCGCCATCTCACCAACATCCTGACCTACTTCCGCCATCGAATCAGCAACGCGGTGAGCGAGGGGCTCAACAGCAAGATCCAGACGATCAAGAAGATGGCTTACGGCTTCCGCAACCTGGAGCACTTCAAAACGGCCATCTACTTCCACTGCGGAGGAGTGGGCCTCTACCCATGCTAAACCCGGAAGAACCTTATTGTTATCATCACCCGGACGGGATCGTCGCCGGATACTCCGGGCCCTGCGCGTGCAGGAAGCCGGAGCCGTACTTTCTGCTGAAGGCGGCAGGCGGGCCGGCTGCAGGACCGTGCTCGTTGAGAACCCCTTGTCCGCCACGAAGCGTGGGGCAGCCGTTCCGAATTGGGCGGTTCGCACATTGACGGAAGCCGTGGAGATCATCGAACGCGCGTGAAAGCAGGAAGAGCACCCATGAATTCCCGCATCAAGGTCTTTGCTGACGGAGCCAACCTCGAAGAGATGCTCGGCACCTACAGGAAGGGTGCGGTTCAGGGCTTCACGACCAACCCAACGCTCATGCGCAAGGCGGGCATTGCGGACTACGAGGATTTTGCCCACCAGGTCCTCGCGGAGATCCGCGATCTCCCCATCTCCTTTGAGGTGTTCTCCGACGATCTGCCCGACATGGTCCGGCAGGGCCGGAAGATCGCCACCTGGGGCTCCAACGTGTACGTCAAGATCCCCGTCACCAACACGAAAGGCGAATCCACCGCTTCCATCATCCCTACGCTCAGTGGCGAGGGTGTGCGCGTGAATGTGACCGCCATCCTCGCGCTCGACCAAGTCCGCACCGTGGTGGAGGCGCTGGCTGAAAAGACCCCCGCTGTCGTCTCTGTCTTCGCGGGACGCATCGCGGACACCGGCCTGGACCCGATCCCCATCATGCGCGAGGCGGTGTCCATCATCCGGGCCAAGCCGAAGGCGGAGCTGCTCTGGGCGAGCCCCCGGGAGGTGCTGAACCTCTACCAGGCCGAGGCCATCGGGTGCCACATCATCACGATGACCAACGACCTGATCAACAAACTGCCCATGAAGGGGAAGGATCTGCACGAGCTCTCCCTCGACACGGTGAAGATGTTCTACAACGATGCCGCAGCGGCCAGCTACAAGCTCTAAGAAAACGATCGCCGTGACCGGCGCCGCGGGCTTCATCGGCTCCAACCTCTGCCGGATGCTTCTTCAGGAGGGTTACCGGGTGGTGGGCATCGACAACCTTAGCGCTGGGACCCTCGGGAATCTCCCGAAGGGGGTCGAGCTGCTTCGGGTCGAGATCCGGGACCTGGAGGCGTTCCGGCCGGCCTTCCGCGGGGCTCGCGCCGTCTTTCATCTGGCGGCCAAGAACTGCTTGATCGACTGTCTGCGGAATCCAGCGGAAACCGCTTCCATCAACGTCCATGGAACGGCCAACGTCCTGGAGGCCTGTCTGGCAAATGGGGTCGACCGGCTGATCTACGCGGACTCCAGCGCTGAATACGAAGGGATCCGGAACTTCCCGACCCCCGTCGACGCGGTCTGCCCCCTGGGCCCCTACGCGGTGTCGAAACGGGCCGGCTGGTTGTTTTGCGACGCCTACGCGCGCCTGAAGAACCTGCGCTTGACGACTCTCCGGTATTTCAACGTGTACGGGCCCGCCCAGGATTTCCGCCGGGTGGTGCCGCCCGTGATCAGCGCCTTCATCATGAAGCTGCTCGCCGGCGAACGCCCTGTGATCTACGGCTCGGGCGAAAAGCGGCGGGACTTCATCTACGTGGACGACGTGAACCGGTTCCACCTCCTCTGCTTCCGGGACGAAAGGACCGTCGGGAAAATTTACAATGTGGGGAGCGGCGTAAACCACTCGATCCGTGACGTCTTCCGGGCGATCGAGGACGTTCTCCGAACAGGCCTGTCTCCCCTGCACGAACCCGATCTGCCCGGTGAAGCGGAAGTGACGCTCGCGGACATCCGGAACGAGAGGAAGCTGGGCTGGGAGCCCCACGTTGGATTCCGTGAGGGGATCGAGCGCTCCGTCGCCTAGCTGCAGCTTCTCGCCCGGCACGGGGTGGCCGATGGCTACATCAACCTCCACCATCGCCTGGCGGCCCTCAGGAACCACTGCGGGGACGGCAGCCGGTGGGGTCTGCGAATCACCTACAAACCGAGCCGGAGCTTTTAGGGACCGCGGGGGCGGCGTGGATCTTTTTTATGGGCGGTTAGCTCAGCTGGTTAGAGCGCATGCCTCACATGCATGAGGTCACAGGTTCGAGTCCTGTACCGCCCAGGTAACTGCACTGACATGGCGACCGTATCCATCGCGGACCAACTGAAGCTCCTCGTCGACCTGCAGAAGATCGACGGGGAGATCTTCCATCTGCGCCGGCAGCTCGAGGCCAAGCCGACCGAGGCGGCGCGCCTCAAGGAGGAGCACCAGAGGTTCACCCAGGGCCTCCAGCAGGCGGAGCAAAGGTACAAGGCGCTCGAGGTCAGGCGCAACCAGAGGGAGACCGACCTGGGCCAGAAGGAGGAGCAGGTCAAGAAGCTCCAGATCCAGCTCTTCCAACTGAAGACCAACAAGGAATACTCCGCGATGCAGAAGGAGATCGAGGGCTCCAAGGCGGACAAGTCGGTCCTGGAGGAGGAGGTGCTCAAGCTCATGGAGGAGATCGACCGGGCCAAGGCCCAGGTCGCCGCCGAGCGGGAGCAGCTCAAGGCCCGCGAGGGGGAGCTCAAGTCCCAGCTCGACAGGATCGAGCAGGAGTCCCAGCGGCTCCGGGCCTCTGTCGAAGAGCTGAAGGCCAGGCGGGGAGCGGCGGCCCCCAAGGTGGACCCCAGCAGCCTCGCCCAGTATGAGCGGATCCTCGAACGGAAGGAGGAGCAGGCCCTGGTCCCCGTGGTCGGAGATTCCTGCGGCGGCTGCCACATGATCCTCCCGCCCCAGACGGTCAACGAAGTTCTGGCGAACACCCGCCTGGTCCCCTGCGAGGCCTGCGGTCGCATCCTCTACGCGGAGACGAATGCCTAGAGCGGCCGCCCGTCCGGCCGCGCTGAGGATCCACGTGGACGGGGCGGCGCGCGGCAACCCGGGCCCCGCCGGAGCCGGCGCGGTCCTCGCCGGCTCCGGCGGGCGCAGGCGCTCCGAGGTCTGCGCGTTCCTCGGCGAGGCCACCAACAACGTCGCCGAGTACTGCGCCCTGATCCTGGCCCTCCAGCGGGCCCTGCGCCTCGGCTGCGGCCGTGTGGAGGTTTCCACCGACAGCGAGCTGCTGGCCCGGCAGGTGAACGGCGAGTACCGCGTCCGGGACAAGCAGCTCCAGTGGCTGCACGCGCTGGTGGAGCACCTCCGCGGGGAGTTCGAGGAATTCCGGATCCGTCACGTCCCGCGGGAAGAGAACCGGGCGGCCGACCGGCTGGCCAACCGGGCGGTGGCCGAGTGGCTTCGGAAACACCCCCCAGCCAAGCGCCGCTCCCAGGCCTCCGAGCCCGCTCCTTCCGGGCAGCCCACCCTGTTTTAGGTACCTGGTACGTACCCGGTACCAATGTGTCCCCAGCGCAGGTGCTGTTTTCTGATATAATCGCCTGCGGAGAGGAAGCCGGACGGCCGCCCCCGCCGCAAGGCGCGGGGAGGAAAGTCCGGACTCCACAGGGCAGCGGAGTGGGTAACGCCCACCCCCCGCGAGGGGCGGATCAGAGCCACAGAGACGAGTCTTCGGCGCGAGCCGGAGGGTGAAACGGGCAATCTCTCCGCGGAGCAAGACCAAATAGACTTTGCCGGAGCGCGAGCGCTCCCTGGAGCGGCCCGTTCGGGCCGGCCGGAAAGGCCGGGGCAGAGTGGGTAGGTTGCTAGAGCCCCGCCCGCGAGGGAGGGGCCCAGAGGAATGGCCGTCACCCCCAGCGATGGGGGACAGAATCCGGCTTACAGGCCTCCTCTCCATTAATTTACGGTGCCAGGATTAATCCTGGCACCGTTACGAGGGTGCTGTCCGTGAAGAGAACGCAGGTGCTGTCGTGGGCCTTGATCGTGCTGCTCGCCGCCGGGTGCGGCGCTTCCGTCAAGAGCTACCGCAAGTCCGATGCCGCCTGGGCCGCCATCCAGCACGTCGCCGTTCTCCCGTTCGAGCTGCCCTCCGAGAACCCGGTCCAGCGCCAGCTGATCGGGAATCTCTTCGCCGAGGAGCTGCGCCGCAAGTGGCCCGCCGAGGTCACGGAGATCCCGCTCTCCAGCCCGGTCGGCACGGGCCTCCTGGATGTCCGGCAGGTCGGAAAGCAGCACAGGGTGGACGCGGTCTTCTCCGGGTCCATTGACGACACGCACGGCACGGTGGTCCACGTGCGCCTGCAGGACGCGGCCACGGAGGACCTCCTCTGGTCCGGCACCTTCACCTTGGGCGTCCGGGCGGAATTCTTCAGCCTCTCCACGCAGCAGCAGCAGTTCCAGCGCGCCTTCCGCGCGCTGGTGCGCCGGTTCGTGAGCCAGGCTCACGTCCAAGCCGCGCCCCGCCCGAAGGCCGTTCCCCGCTAGCGGTTCGCTCCACCCCGCTCCACTGATCCCCAAGCTGTTGAGCTGATCCCGCCCGTTCCTCACCACATCTTGTGGCCCGAAAATATTCCCCAAATTACCCCTTGACAACCCCCATGGAGCATTGTAGACTTTGGCACGTGTGGAGCAGAGTGGAGCAAAGTAGAGCAGTATTCAGTGGGATGGGTTGTGGGTGCCGTCGGGTTTGCCTTTATCGGGGAGCCCCCTTCGGGGGAGAGGCAAGGAAGCGCGGGACGGTGTAGCCGCCTCGCCAGTGCATCCACAACCTTCTTGGGCGGAGGGGCAGTTGAAGAGACTGCCCCTCCGCATTTTCGGGTGAGGCCGGATGTTCTACGGTGAGCACGACCATACGATCGATCGGAAGGGACGGCTGATCATCCCGTCCCGCTTCCGCCAGGTGCTCAAGGAGCACTACGGCGACCGGTGCGTCGTGACCCGCGGCCTGGACCGCTGCCTGTTCCTTTTCCCGGAAGACGAGTGGCGGACGCAGGAGAGCAAGTTCCGCGCCCTCTCCTTCACCAAGCAGGAGGCCCGCCGCTTCAACCGCTTTTATTTCTCCGGCGCCGTGGAGCTCAGCTTCGACCGGCAGGGGAGGGTGCTGATCCCGCCGTACCTGAAGGAGTACGCGAGCATCAAGAGGGACGTGGTGCTGGTGGGGGTGTCCAACCGGATCGAGATCTGGGACAAAGAGGAGTGGAAGAAGTTCTATGAAGAGTTCAAGGAGAGCTATGAGCAGGTCGCCGAAAAGCTACTCCCCGAGTAATGCTCCCGACGTTTCCCAGGTTCCCCGAGGAACGCCGCCGGTCCCCGGGGCGCGATGGCAGCTGGCCTCGACGCTCCAGGAGCGGCTGAAGATGATCTACTGCGGGACGGATCCGCGGTACGTGCTGCGCCTGGCGGAGCAGTCGCGCACCTACCGGGATCTCATCCGGCGGTATTCCAACGACAGCATGCTTTGACGGCTGTCCATCATGCTGTTCTTGTTGGTCCGGTTTTGGAGGGGTTGGCGCCGCGGCCGGGGGCGCTCATCATGGACGCGACCGTCGGCCTCGGCGGGCACGCGGAGGCGGTCCTTGAGCGGATCGGCCCCGCGGGCCGCCTGATCGGGCTGGATCGGGACGAGCAGGCGCTGGCGGCGGCCCGCCGGCGGCTGGAGCGGTTCGGAGATCGTGTGACGCTGGTCCACGGGAATTTTGGGGAGCTGGAGAAGGTCTTGGACGGGCTGGGGGTCCGGGAGATCCAAGGGGCGCTGTTGGACCTGGGCCTCTCTTCCCTCCAGCTCGATGAGCCCGGGCGGGGTTTCAGCTTCGGGCGGGAGGGCCCTTTGGACATGAGGATGGATCCCTCGGCGCCGGTCACGGCGGCGGAGATCGTCAACCGGGCGCCGGAAGAGGAGCTGCGGGAGATCCTCCGGGCCTACGGCGAGGAGCGCTGGTCCGGCCGGATCGCGCGGGCCATCGCCCGGAAGCGGCCGCTGGCGACGACGGCCCAGCTGGCCGAGGTGGTGCGCGGCGCGGTGCCCGGGGCCGCGCGCCATGGGCGGATCGACCCCGCGACGCGGACCTTCCAGGCGATCCGGATCGCGGTGAACCGCGAGCTCGAGCTCCTGCCGCTGGGCCTGGCGCAGGCGGTGCGCCGGCTGAGCGCCGGGGGGAGGATCGTGGTCCTCTCGTACCATTCCCTGGAGGACAGGATCGTCAAGGTGACTTTCCGGGGGCAGGCGCGGGAGGGGGTCCTCGAGGTGATCACCCGCAAGCCCCTGCGGCCCACGGAGGAGGAGGTGGCCCGCAACCCGCGGTCCCGCTCGGCCCGCCTGCGCGTGGCGGAGCGAAAATGAGGCGATACTTCCTGGGGCTGGGCCTGGCCACGGTCATGGCCCTGGTCTACGTCCAGCAGAGGGTGTGTCTGATCACGCTGGGCTACGAGGTGGAGCGCCTGAGCTCCCACCGGGATGACCTCCTTGACCAGCACCGGGTGCTCAATTACAATGTTCTCACGTTGCGGTCCCCGGTGATTCTCGAGGAGCGGCTGTCCCGGAAAAACGTCCAGTTGATTCCTCCCACGGCAGTTGAAGTTCTCTCTCCACGGTCAGGAACGATTCCCGCGGCTCCCACATGGGGGGGAGCGGCCTCTTCCGAGCCCTCGTGGATCGATCGGGTTCTGACCTTCGCGACACGCTGGGTGGAGCAGGACCGCCAGGCGATCGCGGAACCGGCGAAAGAAGGGCAATACTAACTTTTAAGTCTAAAGCAGGCGGGCTCGGCACGAGTGCTGACGGCGGCCCAGAAAAAGCGCGTGTCGCTGGCCATCATGGGCTTCCTCATGATCGGGGCGGCACTGTGGGCGCGCCTGCTGTGGCTGCAGGTCCTCCATCCGGACTACTGGGTTTCCATCGCGCGGCGCCAGCATGTCCAGGTCCTGGAGCTCCAGCCGGTCCGCGGCGCCATCCTTGACCGGAACCTCCGCCCCCTCGCCCTCTCCCTGCGCCTGAGCTCCGTCTTCGCGGATCCCCGCCACGTGAAGGACCCCGCCGCGGCGGCGCGCCAACTCGCTCCTCTGCTGGGCCGGCCCGCGGAGAAGGTCCGGCAGCAGCTTTCCCGCAAGGACCGCGGATTCGTCTGGCTCTCGCGCAAGATCCCCAACCAGACGGCGGCCCGCATCCGGGCACTGCGGGTCCCTGGCGTCCACCTGATGATGGAACCTCAGCGCTTCTACCCCAACGGCCGCTTGGCCAGCCATGTTGTCGGCTTCGCCGGGATGGACACGCAGGGCCTGGAGGGGATGGAGCTCCTCTGCGACCGGATCCTGCGCGGGTATCCGGGCTTTCGGTTGCTCTCGCGGGACGCGCGGCGGAGGTTCGTGGGGGTCTGGGACACGGCCACGGTGAGACCGCGCGACGGCCTGGACGTGGTCCTCAACCTCGACCGCACGGTCCAGTTCTTCGCGGAGCGGGCGCTGGAGCAGGGGATCCGCGAGTACCGGGCCAAGGGCGGCTCCGTCGTCGCGATGGACCCGGTTACAGGCGAGGTGCTGGCGCTCGTCAACCGGCCTTCCTACGATCCCAACCTCTTCTGGAAGGCCCAGCCGGACGAGCGGCGCAACCGGGCGCTCACAGACACCTTCGAGCCGGGCTCCGTCTTCAAGGTCGTGACCGCGGCGGTGGCGCTGGGGACCCGCGCGGTCCGCCCCGAGGACCGCTTCGACTGCGAGGGGGGGCAGTACGCCGTGGCGGGGAGGATCCTGCACGATTACCGGCCGCACGGCGTGATGACCTTCCGGGAGGTGATCACCCATTCCAGCAACATCGGGGTCGCCAAGGTGGCCATGCGGCTGGGCCCCGCGGCGATCTACAACGGGATGAAGGCGTTCGGGATCGGCGACCGGACGGGGATCGACCTCCCGGGCGAGGCGCCGGGCACGGCCAAGCCTCCCAGCCAGTGGTCGCGGCCCTCCATCACGGCGATCCCCATGGGGCATGAGGTCAGCGTCAATGCCGTCCATCTGGCCCAGGTCATCTGCGCGGTGGGCAACGGGGGCGTCCTGGTCCGGCCCTGGGTGATCCGGGAGGTCCGCGACAGCCAGGGGCAGGTGGTCTCCCGCTTCCAGCCCAAATCGGTCCGCCGGGTGGTCACCCGCGAAGTGGCGGAGCAGCTGAAGGAGATCCTGGCCGGGGTGGTGACCGAGGGGACCGGCAAGGCGGCCGCGGTCTCGGGGTTCCGGGTCGGCGGGAAGACCGGGACCGCGGAGAAGATCGAGCCGGACGGCAGCTATTCCAAATCGCGCAACGTGGCCTCCTTCGTCGGGTTCGTCCCGGTGGAGAACCCGCGGCTGGCCATCGCGGTGGTAGTGGATGAGCCGCGCTATCCATTCACCGGCGGCGCCGTGGCGGCGCCGATCTTCCGGAAGATCGCCACGGACGCGATGGCTTACCTGGGCCAGCCTCCGCGTGTGGTGGTCGCCAAGCAGGAGCAGCCTTAACATGCGCTCCCTGAAAGAGCTGCTGGCGGCGGCGGGGATCCCGGTCGACGGCTCGGTCCCGGACCGCCCCATCACGCAGGTGACCGACGACTCGCGGGAGGTGTGCCCGGACGCGCTTTTCGTAGCGGTGCGGGGCGTGGGCTTGGACGGCCATCGTTTCGTCGAGACGGCGGTCCGGCGGGGAGCGGCGGCGGTGCTGGTGGAGGAGGACGTGGAGGTCCCAGGCGGGGTCGCGAAGGTGCGGGTGCCTTCGACCCGGCCGATGCTGGGCCCGCTGGCGCACACCTTTCTCGGGTCGCCCTCGGAGCGGATGCGGGTGGTCGGGATCACCGGCACGAAGGGCAAAACGACGGTGGCGTGGCTTACGCAGCACCTCCTCTCGGCGTCGGGGTTGCCCTGCGGGCTGATCGGCACGGTCTGCCACCGAGTGGGCGATGAGCAGCTTCCTTCCGTCAACACCACCCCGGGAGCCGTTGCGCTCCAGGGGATGCTGGCGCGGATGGCCGAATCGGGGCAGGCGGCCTGCGCGATGGAGGTTTCTTCGCACGCGCTGGACCAGGACCGCGCCGCCGGCATCCGCTGGGCGTGCGGGGTCTTCACGAACCTGGCCCCCGAGCACCTGGACTATCACGGCGGCATGGAGCAGTACCTGGAGGCGAAGCTCCGGCTCTTCCGCTCCCTGCCGGAAGGGGCGCTTGCGGTCATCAACCGGGATGACCCGAGCTTCATCCGGGTGCGGGGGGCGATCCGCGGGCTTTCCTTGATGTACAGCATCGGTGGGGAGACGGAGTTGGCCGCGCAGGAGCCGCAGATGTCGCTGGAAGGGACCTCGTTCCGGCTGGAGAGCCCGGAGGGGAATTTCTCCGTGCGCTCGCTCCTGCTCGGTGCGCACAACCTGGAAAACCTGCTGGCGGCCTTTGGCGCGGTGAGGGCGCTGGGGGCGCCGCTGCGGCTTGCGGTGGAGGCGGCGCCGGATTTCCGCGGCGTGCCGGGCCGGCTGGAGAGAATCGAGTGCGGCCAAGCGTTCCCGGTCTTCGTGGACTACGCGCACACCGACGGGTCCCTGCGGCGCGTGCTGGAGCAGCTGAAGGGCCTGAGCGGCCGGCGGATCCTCACCGTCTTCGGGTGCGGGGGGGGCCGGGACCGTGGCAAGCGGCCGCGGATGGGCCGCGCGGCGGCGGAGCTCTCGGACCGGGTCATCGTCACGTCGGACAACCCCCGCTCGGAGGACCCGGAGGCGATCGTCCAGGAGATCCTGGGCGGGATGGGCGGCGTGGGCGCCCCGGCGGAGGTCATCCTGGACCGCCGGGAGGCGATCCGCGCCGCGCTGGAATCGGCGGATGAGGGTTGGCTGGTGCTCATCGCGGGCAAGGGGCATGAGGGGGCGCAGATCTTCGCCGACCGGTCGGTCCCGTTCGACGACCGGGTGGTCGCGCGCGAGTTTCTGGAGCGGAGGCGGGTTGTCCGTGGATGTGAGGTTTAAGGGAAAGCGCTTCACCGGGGTCTCGATCGACTCCCGGACGCTGGAGCCGGGCCAGCTCTTCGTGGCGATCCGGGGCAAGCGCTTCGATGGGCATGACTTCGCTGCCCAAGCGGTCGCCCGGGGAGCGGCCGGGGTCGTGGCGGAGCGGGACCTCGGGTTGAGGGTCCCGGTCTGGGTCGTGCCGGACGCCGTCGCCGCGCTCGGGGAGATCGCGCGGTCCCACCGCCGGCGGTTCAGGCCGCGCCTGGCCGCGATCACCGGCTCCTCGGGAAAGAGCACCACCAAGGGGATGCTGGCCCATCTGCTCGGCGCCCGCCGCAAGGTGCTCTCCACCCCCGGCACGCAGAACAACCTGATCGGCGTCCCGCTCACCCTTTTCCAGATGACGGAAGGCCACGAGGCGGCGGTGTTGGAGCTGGGGACCAACCAATGGGGCGAGATCCGGCGGCTGACGGAGATCGCCGAGCCCACGCTCGGGGTCGTGACGAACATCGGCCCGGCCCACCTGGAGGCGTTCGGGGACCTGCGGGGTGTACTTCTGGCCAAGGGGGAGCTCTGGGAACAGATGGAGCCCGGGGCACCCGTTGTCCTTAACGCGGACGACCCGCTCCTGCGGGAAGCGGGCGGCCGGCTCAGCCGGCGCGTGGTCTGGTTCGGCTGCTGTCCGGAGGCGGATGTGCGGGCGGAGGAGATCGTTTGCGTGGGGGCGGAGACGCGGTGCGTGGTGAACGGGCGGTGGGAGATGCGGGTCCCGCTGGCCGGGCGGCACAACCTGATGAACGCCCTGGCGGCGCTGGCCGCCGCCGAGGCGATGGGGGAGCCGCTGGAGTCGGCCGCCGAGCGGATGGCCGGAGTGCAGGCGATGCCGGGCCGGCTCTCCTTCTCCGAGAGGGACGGCCTGCTCATCCTTGACGACACCTACAACGCGAACCCGGGCTCGCTGAGCGTGGCGCTGGAGGTGCTGGCGGGGCTCGACCGTCCAGGGCGCAGGATCGTCGCGGTCGGCGATATGCTGGAGCTGGGCGATCAGGCGGAGCGGCTCCATGCCGAGGCGGGGCGGTGGATGGCGCAGCGCGGGGTGGATTTCCTGGTCAGCGTCGGGCCCCTGGCCCGGCGGCTCCTGGGTTCCGCGTGGGAGTTCGGCCTTCCGCGCGAGCGCGGGCGGGCGTTTGACTCTCCGGAAGAGGCGGGGGAGTTCCTCTCCGGATTCGCGCGGGCGGGGGATGCGCTCCTGGTGAAGGGCTCGCGCGCCACACGAATGGAAAAGGTCCTGGGATGCTTTACCACCTCTTCTACCCGCTAAAAGACATCTGGTTCGGGTTCAACATCTTCCGGTACATCACCTTCCGGGCGGCGATGGCCAGCGTGACGGCATTCCTGGTGACCCTGCTCGTGGCCCCGGCGCTCATCCGTTGGCTCACGCGGCTGAAGATGGGACAGCGGATCCGGCAGAAGGCCGAGGTGGGCGGGCTGTACGACCTGCATGCCCACAAGGAGGGGACCCCCACGATGGGAGGCCTGCTGATCCTCTGCGCGCTCGTGACGAGCACCCTCCTGTGGGCGAACCCGCTGAACCCCATGGTCCTGCTGGCCCTGGGGTCCACGCTCTCGCTGGGGCTGATCGGCTTCCTCGATGACTGGGCCAAGATCCGGCAGAACGGGGCGCGCGGGATCTCCCGCCGGCTCCGGCTTGCCTGGCAGGGCGCCGTGGGGCTGGTCTTCATCACGGTCCTCCTGCAGAACCCGGCCTACCCGGCCACGCTGGAGGTCCCTTTCTTCAAGGACCCGGTCACGGGGCTGGGGCTGTGGCTGGTCCCCTTCGCCGTGCTGGTGCTGGTGGGCGCCACGAACGCCGTGAACCTGGCCGACGGGCTGGACGGCCTGGCCATCGGGTGCACCGCGATGATTGCGCTGTGCCTCACGGTGATGTGCTACCTGACCGGCCACCGGGTGCTGGCGAATTACCTCTTCATCCACCACATCCCCGGGGCGGGGGAGCTCACGGTCTTCTGCGCGGCGCTGGTCGGGGCCAGCCTGGGGTTCCTGTGGTACAACGCGCACCCGGCCTCCGTCTTCATGGGAGACACCGGCTCCCTGGCCCTCGGCGGGGCGATCGGCGCCGTCTCCGTGCTGATCAAGAAGGAGCTGCTCCTGGTGCTGCTCGGCGGGATCTTTGTGGCGGAGGCCCTCTCGGTGATCCTGCAGGTGGCCTCCTTCCGCATGACCGGCCGGCGGATTTTTCTGATGTCGCCGATCCACCACCATTTCCAGCTCAAGGGGTGGGCCGAGTCCAAGGTGACGATCCGCTTCTGGATCATCGGGGCGATCCTGGCTCTGTTGAGCCTGGGATCGCTGAAGATGAGATGATCCAGCGCCCCGGTCCGGGGACGCCGGTGACGGTGGCCGGCATGGCGCGCTCCGGCGTCGCCGCCGCGCGCTGGCTCCTGGGCCTCGGCTGCGCGGTCCGCGTGACCGAGGCGGGGCGGTCGCCGGAGCTGGATCGGGCCGCGCGCGAGCTGGAGCGGGAGGGCGCCGGCGTGGAGATCGGCGGGCACACCCGCCGGTCCGTGGAGGGCGCGCGGCTCCTGGTGACGAGCCCCGGCGTCCCCGCGGAGGCGCCGCCGGTCCGCTGGGCAAGGCGGGCCGGGATCCCCGCGGTGGGAGAGCTCGAGCTGGGAAGCTGGTACTGCCCCGGCCGCATCATCGCGGTGACCGGCAGCAACGGCAAGTCCACCGTGGTCACCCTGGTGGGGGAGATCCTGAAGGCGGCCGGGCAGGAAGCGGTGGTCTGCGGCAACATCGGCGCCCCGCTCTGCGGCGAGCTGCACCGGATCCGGCCGGGCACGCGCGTGGTTCTGGAGGTGAGCTCCTTCCAGCTGGAGGATTCCCTTTCCTTCCATCCGGAGATCGCCTGCATCCTCAACGTGACGGACAACCACCTGGACCGCCACGGGTCGTTCGCGCGGTACCTTTCGGCCAAGGCGCGGATGCTCGCGTTCCAGGGCCCGCGGAGCTGGGCGGTCCTCAACGCGGATGACCCGGCCTCCCGCGGGCTGAGGGGCAAGGTCCAGGGCCGGCTGGCCCTCTTCGGAGGGTCGAAGGAGGCGGCTCAGGCCCGCGTGTCCGACGGATGGATCCGGGTCGACCTGCCGGAGGCCTCCGGGCCGGTCTGCCGGGTGGACGCGCTCCCGGCGCAGGGGGGCCACCACGTCGAGAACGCGCTGGCCGCCGCCGCGATCGCCGGCCTGGCCGGCGCTGGCCCCTCCGCCGCGGGCCAGGTCCTGCGCTCGTTCAAGGGCCTGCCGCACCGGCAGGAGCGGGTCGGCCGGTTCCACGGGATCACCTTCATCAACGATTCCAAGTCCACCACGGTGGCCTCCGGGATCAGCGCGATCCGGGCCGCGCCCGGCCCGGTGGTGCTGATCGCCGGCGGGCGGGACAAGGGGGGCGACTTCAGCCGGCTCCGCCCCTGGAAAGCGAAGCTCAAGGCGGCGGTCCTGATCGGGGAGGACGGCCCGAAGATCGCCTCGAAGCTGGAAGGGGCTGTGCCGCTGGTGCGGGCGCCCAACCTCCGCCGGGCGGTGCGGGCGGCGTTCGAGCTGGCGCGGAAGGGAGAGTGCGTCCTCCTCTCCCCGATGTGCACGAGCTTCGACATGTTCCGGGACTTCGAGGAGCGCGGCGAGCGGTTCGCCGAAGAGGTGAGGCATCTGGCCGCCGAATGAAGCCCTCCCGGCGGGGCCTGCTCATGGTCACCTCGGCGCTGGTGGCCTTCGGCGTGGTGATGGTCTACTCCTCGAGCGCCATCTACGCGCAGGAGACCTACGGCGACGCGGCCTACTTCCTCAAGAGGCACCTCCTCTATCTCCTCATCGGGGCCGCCGGGTCCTGGTGGGTGCTCACCCTCGAGCCGCAGAGGATCCGCCGCTGGGCGAAGCCGTTCATGCTGGTGGCGCTTCTCCTGCTGGCGGTGGTGCTGGTGCCGGGGCTGGGGCACAAGGTGTCCGGCGCGCGCCGCTGGTTCCGCCTGGGGATGGTCAGCTTCCAGCCGGCGGAGCTGGCCCAGCTGGCGATCATCCTGTACCTCGCCGACATGCTGACCCGGAAGCGGGGGCTCCTGCAGGACTTCTTCCAGGGGGTCCTGCCGGCGCTCACGGTGCTCGGGGTCACGGTGGGGCTGGTCCTCCTTGAGCCGGACCTGGGCACCTCGGTGACGACCGCCGTTGTGGCGATCCTGATGCTGTTCCTCGCGCAGGTGCGCTGGAGGTACCTCGTGCCGCTGTTCGGCGCGGCGGTGCCGGCGGTGGGGATCCTGGTCCTCATCAAACCGTACCGCGTGCGCCGGATCGTGGCCTACCTCAACCCCTGGGCCGACCCGGAGGGATCCGGCTTCCAGCTGATCCAGTCCCTGGTGGCGCTGGGGTCGGGCGGCCTGCTTGGGCTGGGGCTGGGGGAGTCCCGCCAGAAGCTGTTCTACCTGCCGGCCGCGCACACCGACTTCATCTTCTCGGTGATCGGGGAGGAGCTGGGGTTCGTGGGGGCGACCGCGACGCTGGTCCTGCTGGGCCTCCTCTGCTGGTGCGGGATCCGGCTGGCCCTCTCCGCACCGGACGACTTCGGGATGCTGGCCGGCCTGGGGATCGTCTTCCTGCTGGCCCTGGAGACGCTGGTGCACGTGGGGGTCGCCACCGGGGCGATCCCCACGAAGGGCCTGCCGCTTCCTTTCATCAGCTACGGGGGCAGCTCCCTCATCGTCAACCTCCTCAGCGTGGCCGTCCTGCTGAATGTTGCGCGGCCTCCGCGGATCGTCGGATAATAGGCGGATGGTCACCGTGCTCGTGGCGGGGGGGAGCGGGGGGCACCTGGTCCCGGCGCTGGCGCTGGCCGGCCGCCTGCGGGAGGAAGGGCGGTGCGTCCTGATCAGCACCCGCCGGCCCGTCGATAGGATCCTCTTCTCGGCAGAGCAAGAGGCGCCCGAATCTTCGCGAGCTGTATCGGCCCCCTCTTTCGGTATCGGGCACTGTGTACCGCGTAGAGAGGGCCCCGAGTGGGTCACGGTGGAGCTGGAGGGCCTCCGGCCTGTCCGGCGCTGGCTCTCTCCCGGCTTCACCGCACGGCAGGCCGGCGCGATCCGCCGGGTCCGTGGGGTGATCTCCGAGGTGAGGCCGGACGCCGTCGTGGGGTTCGGCGGGTACCTGAGCGCCGCCGGAATCCTCGCGGCGCGGCGGGCCGGCATCCCAGCGGTGATCCACGAGCAGAACGTCCTTCCCGGCAGCGCGAACCGGTGGGTGGCCCGGTTCAGCGACCGCGTGGCGGTGAGCTTCCCGGAGACGGCGCGGCATTTCCGCGGGCACCCGGGCGTTGAGGTGACCGGCAACCCGATCCGTCTGACGCCCGGGCGGCGGGATCCGGAGGAGGCGCGGCGCCACTTCGGCTTCGACGCGGGGCGCCCGGTCCTCCTGGTGATGGGCGGCAGCCAGGGCTCGCGTGCGATCAACGCCCTCACCTTAGGCATGTGGGAGGATCGCCCGCCGGAGGACCGCCGGAGGGTCCAGATCCTTCACTTGGCCGGCCCCGCGGCGGAGCAGGTCGAGGCGGCGTACCGCCGGCTGGAGATGGCCCACCGCGTCTACCCGTTCCTCCACGAGATGGACCTGGCCTTGACGGCGGCCACGCTGGCTGTTTCCCGCGCGGGCGCCACCGGGATCACGGAGATGGCGGCGTTCGGACTGCCGGCCCTGCTGGTCCCTTACCCTTACGCCAACCGGCACCAGCTCGCCAACGCCCGGTGGATGGAGAGGGCCGGCGGCGCGGCGGTGCTGGAGGAGCCGGGGCTCACCCCGCGGCGGTTGTGGGAGAGCGTGTCCGGCCTGCTGGCGGACGCCCGGCGCCTGGAAGAGATGGGCCGGGCTCTGCGGGAGCGGGCCGAGGGCGACGCGGCGGAGCGCTTGGCCGGGGTCGTCCGCCGGGCCGCCGGAGCCCCGGCGGAGGCGCCGGAGCTGGCCCCCGGATGAAGGTGCATCTCGTCGGCATGGGCGGGATCGGGATGAGCGCGGTGGCTCAGCTCCTGCTGGCCCGGGGCGCCCGCGTCTCCGGGTCGGACGCGGCCGACAGCGCTCTCCTGCGCAGGATCCGGGCCCGCGGCGCCAAGGTCTTCGTGGGGCACGGCGCGGGCCACCTGGACCACCCGGACATGGTCGTCTACTCCTCGTCGATCCCTCCGCAGAACCCGGAGCTCCTGCTGGCCCGCAACCGGGGGATACCGGTCCTCCACCGCGCGCAGGCCCTGGCGGGGCTGGTGGCCTCCCGCCGGACGATCGCGGTGACCGGGGCCCATGGCAAGAGCACGACGAGCGCCCTGACGGCCCATCTCCTGGCCGAGGCTGGCCTGGACCCCACCGTGGTCCTGGGGGCGGAGGTGGAGGCGCTGGGCGGCAACGCCCGGACCGGCAAGGGCCCTTACGCGGTGGTGGAGGCGGACGAATCGGACGGCTCCTTCCTCTGGTTCCGGCCTCACATCGCCGTCATCACGAACCTGGACGACGAGCACCTGGACTATTTCCGCAACCGGTTCGAGATCCGGCAGGCGTACCTCTCCTTCGCCGAGCGGGTCTCCCCGCAGGGGGCGGTGGTCGGCTGCGCGGACGACCCGTCGGTCTTCCGGGTCCTGCGCGCTTCCGGCCGGAGACAGCTCACCTACGGGCTCGGCCCCCGCGCGGAGATCCGGGCGGAGCAGGTGGAGCTGCGTGGCGGGGAGAGCCGGTACCGCTGCACGCGCGGCGGCCGGACGCTGGGGCGGGTGGCCCTGCGGGTCCCGGGCATCCACAACGTGGTGAACAGCCTGGCCGTCGCGGCGGTGGCGCAGCTCCTGGGGCTGGAGTTCGGCGTGGTCAGCTCGGCCCTGGAGCGGTACCGCGGCGCCAAGCGCCGGTTCCAGGTCCACGGGGAGGCGCGGGGCGTGACGGTGGTGGAGGATTACGCGCACCATCCGACGGAGGTGGCCGCGACCCTGCGCGCGGCGCGCGGCTGGGCGGGGCGGAGGATCCGCTGCGTCTTCCAGCCGCACCGCTACACGCGCACGCGGTACCTCATGGACCGCTTCGGGTCGGCCTTCTCCGACGCCGACGAGGTGATCCTCCTGCCGGTCTACTCCGCTTCGGAGCAGCCGATCCAGGGGGCCACCGCCAACGCCATGCTCCGGGCGATCCGCGGGAGCGGGCGGAAGAAAGTTTCCGTCCGATCGCCGGAGGAGGCCCTGGAGTTCCTCGAGGAAAGCGCCCGGCCCGGGGACATGATCCTTTTTCTTGGAGCAGGCAGCGTGGGCGGCCTCGCCCCGCGCCTGATGAAGGCCCTGTGAAGCTGACCCAAAAGGGGTCGGGTCGACCTGGCACCTTTTTGCGGGGGCGTCTGGCGGCTTCGGCGCCAGGCCGGGTGCGGTTCGACGAGCCGATGCGGCTCCACACGACGTTCCGCATCGGCGGGCCGGCGGAGGTCTGGGCCGAGCCGCAGAGCGCGGAACAGCTTCACGGCCTGCTGGAGGCGGCGCGGGACGGCGGCCTGCCGGTCACCGTCGTCGGAGGAGGAGCCAATCTCCTGGTCCGGGACGAGGGGATTCCCGGGCTCGTCGTCCATCTGGCCGCCCGGGCATTCCAACAGCTTGAACAGGTACCGGGTAGAGGCACGGCACCTGGTACCGAACCGGAGTCGGTACCAGGTACGGATTTTCGCAGCTGCGATGTACCTGGTACCGATGTTGGGTTTACCGGTTTGGTCGCGGGCGCCGGCCTCCCCATCGAGTGGCTGGTCCGGCGCGCGCAGGAGCAGGGCTTAAGCGGCGTGGAGTTCCTGGCCGGCGTGCCGGGCCGCGTCGGAGGCGCGGTCCGGATGAACGCGGGGACCCACGACGACGAGGGCAAGACGCACAGCGTAAGCGACGTTGTCCGGTGGGTCTCCGTGATGGACCTGCAGGGCCGCGTCAAGAGGCTCCGGCGGGAGGAGATTCCTTTCCGGTACCGCTTCTCCGGGCTGTCGGACGTGATCGTCCTGGAGGCGGGGCTGGCCCTCACGCCGGACGCGCCGGATGCGATCGCGGCGCGGGTCCGGCGGCTGAGGGACTTCAAGGAGCGGACCCAGGACTGGAGCGCCCCGAGCGTCGGCTGCATCTTCAAGAACCCAACATCGGTACCAGGTACCGAAAACGGTACCAGGTACCTTAGCGCAGGTCAGCTGATCGATGAGGCGGGCCTCAAGGGGCGGCGCGCGGGCGGGGCGGAGATCTCGACGCGGCACGCGAACTTCATCATGAACACCGGCAACGCCGCCGCCCGCGACGTCCTCGCGCTGATCGAGGAGGCGCGGGCCAGCGTCCTGCGGCGGACCGGCATCACGCTGGAGACGGAGGTCCAAATATTGCCCGGTCATCCTGAGCTTGGCCGACGATGAAGGAGCCGATCGGGGTCCTCTGCGGCGGGCCGTCGAGAGAGCGGGAGATCTCGCTCCGCAGCGGCCGGGCCGTTCAGGCAGCGCTGGCCGCGCAGGGGCTGGACGCCCTCCTCTTCCCCCTGTCGGAGGAGCTTCACCAGATCGCGGAGGAGCTGAATGAGCGGTCGATGGGGTCCGCCTTCATCGCCCTGCACGGCCCCTTCGGCGAGGACGGCACGATCCAGTCGATCCTCGAGGAGAAAGGGATCCCCTACAGCGGCTCCGGGGTGGAGGCCTGCCGCTACGGCACCGACAAGGTGCACAGCCGCCGGCGCTGGCTGGCCGCCGGGCTCCCCGTGCCCGAGTGGCGGCAGGGCGACCCGGACTCCGTTGAGGCCCGGGTGAAGGAGATGAAGTTCCCGCTGGTGGTCAAGCCGAGGGCGGAGGGCTC
>CAYJUA010000009.1:13661-26520 GCA_964373295.1 uncultured Planctomycetia bacterium | reverse complement strand
CGGTGTACCACCTGCACCTCCACCTGTTGGGCGGCCGGCCGATGGCCTGGCCGCCGGGCTAAAGGACGGAAGGAGCGCATGAGCGAACTCTACGATGTCGTGGTGATCGGTGCGGGGCCCGCGGGGAACATCTGCGCGTACCTCACCGCCAAGGCGGGGCTCTCCACCGTGGTGCTCGAGGAGCACGAGCAGGCGGGGCTCTTCGTCAACTGCACGGGGATCATCGGGGTGGAGGCGTTCCGGCGCTTCAACCTGCCGAGGGAAACGATCCTCAGCCAGCTCCAGGCGATCACCTTCTACGCCCCGTCCGGCCATTCGTTCCGGTACGACCCCGGCGATCCCCTGGCCTACATCGTCAGCCGCGCGCAGTTCGACCATCGGCTGGCCGAGCTGGCGCAGGCCGAGGGGGCGCGGTTCCGCTTCGGCTACCACGGCCGGCTGATCCGCATCGACGCCGATGCGGTGGAGATCCGCCAGCGCGAGGAGGATACCGAGCCGGTGCGGGCGCGCGCGGCGGTGATCGCCACCGGGTTCGGCTCGAACCTGCCCCAGCAGGTGGGCCTGCCCAGCCCGCGGGAGATCATCTACGGCGCCCAGGCCGAGGTGGAGATGGAGGGCCTCCGGGACGTCGAGATCTACCTGGGCAAGGACGTTGCCCCGGAATCGTTCGCCTGGGTGGTGCCGCTCTCCATCCCCGAAGATGGGCAGGGCTCCGCGGGCATCGCGCGGGTGGGCCTCGTCGCTTCCCGCGACGCGCCGGTCTATTTCCAGCGGCTGCTGGAGCACCCTTTGATCCGGCCGCGGCTGCGGACCGCCCAGCCGAAGATGCTCTTGAGCCCCATCCCGACCGAGCCGATCGAGCGCAGCTACGGCGACCGGGTGCTGGTGGTGGGCGAGGCGGCCGGCCAGGTGAAGACCACCACCCAGGGCGGCATCTACTACGGGATGCTCTGCGCGTCGATGGCGGCCGAGGCCCTGGAGTTCGCGGCCGCGAAGGGGGACTTCCGGGCGCAGGTCCTGCGGCGCTACGAGCAGGCCTGGATGCGGGAGATCTCGCAGGAGCTCAAGACCGGGCTCTCCCTCCGGCAGGTCTTCGCCCGGCTGTCCGACGCCCAGATCGACGCCCTCGTCGAATTGGGCACGCGGGATGATATCATAGGGCTCGTCCGGCGGCTGGCGCAGTTCGACTGGCACCGGGACTTGATCCAGACCTCGCTGAGGCTCCCCGCTCTGCAGGAGGTCGTGCGCGGAGGGCTTTGGTAGTCCCATGCTGAATTGGTTCCGCAAGGGGTTCCAGCACGAGGACACGCGCCAGTACCCCCGTCTCCCGGCGGCCTGGCCGATCAAATGCGAGCCCCTCACCCCGAGCAACGGCAAGCGGGTCTCCGCCACCCGGGATGTCAGCGCCGGCGGGTGCTCCGTGGTCCTGCCGGAGAAGATCCCCGTCGGCAGCCGCATCCGCATCCAGATTCACATCCCCCCGATCGACCGGACCGTCCAGGCGGAGGGCCTCGTTGCCCGCTGCCAGCCCGTCTCCAGGGGCATGGGTTTCGACGTGGGGATCCGCTTCGACCGCATCGACCCCGCCGACCGGGACCAGCTCCGTCAGACGATCGAGGAGATTTCCGGCCCCGGGCAGGTCCCCCAGAAGAGGACCTGGTGGCGATCCGTCTAGAGGCCATGCGCATGACCCTCGCCGCCCTCAGCGCCCTGACGATCCTCTCGCTGGCCTCCCCCGCCCGGGCGGGGAGAATCGGCGACGATGAAAACCCTTGGGGCGAGCTCCCCCGCCAAGGCCAGGAATCCAACTCCCTTCTGGAGTTCTTCAAGGAGCGGACCCACATCGGCTACGGGTTCGACGAGGAATATTTCTCGAATTACTTCCTCGAAGACAACAACAAGCAAAACGAGTTCATCAGCACCGTGGAGGCGGAGCTCTTCTTCGCCGACCCGCGGGGCTCCGTGCTGTACGGGGCCGGCTGGGAGATCAACGCCTTCCGGCACCACCGGGCCGATGCCAACGCCGTGGACCACGACGTCCGGGGCTTCTTCGACTACGATGCCGGCGGGCGTCTCCAGTACCGCCTGGACTACCAGCTCAACACGAGCAACACCCTCCTCTACGGGGTGAGGGGGATCGACCTCATCCGCCGCAGCAGGGACTTCCAGCGCAGCGTCAAGCACGAATGGCTCAGCAAGCTGCAGTACGCCCTGAATGAAACCAACGCCCTGGTGCCGCGGGTGAGCTATTCTCTCTTAGACGATCAGACCGTAAACGACGCCTCCGGCGACCGGCGCGAGTTCCGGGCCATCCTCGACATCGACCACGACCTGAAGCCCGGCTGGACTGTTTTCACCGGCTATGGGTTCAAAGATGTCCAGATCCGCGGCAACAAGATCAAGAACTCCGACACCCACAGCATCCGCCTGGGGACCCGGTACGACCTGACCGACCTCGTGAAGCTGGACCTCACCCTCACCGGAGAGCGCCGCGTCTTCAAGGACAAGAGCCACGCGAACAATTTCGGGATGGACGGCAAATGGGAATACCAGGCCGGCCCCCGAACTCTGTTGACGCTGGGATACGTCGATGCGCATACGGCCTCCTTTGCGGAGGGGAGACGGCAGTTCCGGAGCATGAGACCCACCACCAAGGTGAGCTACGACCTAACCTCCCTCATCAAGCTGAAGGTCGAATTGGCCTATGAAAGGCAGATTTCCGCAGCGGGCGACGACTTGAGCGGTTCCAGCACGGAGATCGTCTCCAGCTACTTTGACCTGGGCACGGGGCTGGAATGGAGCCTCCGGGAATCCACCAAGGTCACACTGGATTACCGATTCAACCGGTCCAAGACAGCGGACTACACAGGGCATTACCTCATGGTTGGGTTCGAATCGGAGCTTGGAGGCAATTCGTAAGCCCATGCGCCGTCTCTTCCTGATCGTGGGCGGGGTGCTCTCGCTGACGCTTCCTGCGGCCTCCCTCTCCGCGCAAGTAGAGATCTCCGCCGGCGATCCATCGCCGCAGGACGCGTATCTTCTGCAGGCGGGAGACGAGCTGGAGATCACCGTCTGGGAACATCCGGATCTCTCCCGGAAGGTGCTGATCCGGGACGACGGGACCTTTCCCTTCCCCCTGTTGGAAGAGGTCCCGGCTTCAGGCCGTTCCCTGCCGGAGCTGGAAGGGCTTCTCCAGGAGCAACTCACCCAACGGTACAACGACCTTCAGAAGGAGCTGCAGCCGCCTTCGGAACCGCCCGAAATCTTTCCCGCTGAAGAGCTGGATCAGCGCGTTGTCTCGATCGAGAGGATCCCGGAGGAGGTGTATCGCCTTCGCCCGGGGGATGAGCTCAAGGTGACGGTCTGGGGACACGGCGACCTCAACCAGAACGTCCAGATCCGTGAGGACGGCGCCTTTTCGTTCCCCCTGATCGGGAACGTCCAGGCGGTGGGCCGCACCCTACTGGAAGCCGAAAAGGAGATCCAGGAGCGGCTCGACCGTGACTACATCGTGAATCCCCAGGTCTCCGTCCAGCTGCTCACGGCGGAGTTCTTCGTGATGGGCGCGGTCTCCAGGCCTGGCACTTATCCGACCGGGGGTAAGATGGACCTGCTCAACGCCATCGGCCAGGCGGGGGGAGTCACCGGACAGGCATCGGACGCTGTGGAGATCGTCCGGGGAGAGGGGCAGGACCGCGTGGCCATCCGGGCGAACCTGGGGGAGGTCATCGGCGGGAGGCAGCCCAACATCGCCATCATGCCCCGCGACGCCATCCACGTGAAGGGGCTCCTCCGGAGGAAGAAATCCTTCGCGTCGGAAGACCTCCAGATGACCGTCCGCCTGATCGGGGCGAAGTTCGTGGTCCTGGGAGAGGCCGAGCGGCCCGGAGCCCAGTCCATCGAGGGCCCCATGGACGTTCTGACCGCCATCAGCATCGCCGGCGGGCTCACGAAGTTCGGGTCCAGCCGGATCGAGGTGATCCGCACGGTCCAGGGGAAGAAGTCCGTCCTCCGCGCGAATCTGGACCGGATCCTCGCGGGGAAGGAGCCCAACTTCCCCATCTTCCCCCGGGACACGATCTACGTGAGGCGCCGCCTCTTCTAGGGATGTCCCCCCCGCGGTCATGGCTTCCGTTCCTGCGTATCCCAGCCGCCCTGCTCGGCGTGTTCCTTTTCTTCTCCCTGTACAACCGGTTCCTTCTCAACGCCAACCTCCAGAACCTGCGCGCCTCCCTTTCAGTCCTGGATGCCGCGACCGGGGTGGGGCAGGCCGAAGCCGCCCTCCTGCTAGTCGACCAAGCGCTCGTCACCCAGATGGCCGAGGCCGAGGCCGACCTCCCGGCCCTGGTCAGCCTGGAGCACGCGCGGGGATCCTTGTCGAGCGACCAGCCCCTGCGCTCTGTGGAGGACGCTCAGGCTATGGTGGCCGTCCTGGCGCGCGACCAGGAAGCCGCGCGGCCCGCCTTCCTCAAGGCGCTGGATGGCATGGCCACGGGGATCCGGGACGCCCTAGGTCAGACCTCCCTGCTCCCCCGACAGATCGCCGGGGAACCCACCTTCATGGAGATCGACGAATCTCGCCTTCAGGAGGCCATCCGGCTGGAACGCCGGGGGGGATTCCCGGAATCGGCTCGCCTGTACGAGCAGCTTCTGGCCGATTACCCGCGCTACGCGCAGCGGGCGGCCATGAAGCTCCGCCTGGCGCAGATCTACCAGAGGATGAACAACCTCGAGCGGGCGGAGGCGCTCATCCGCGAGGCGCAGGCAGGGAGCTCATCGCTCACAGAAGTTCAGGTCGCCCGGCAGATGCTGGCCCGGATGGCCCAGGGAGCCCTGGATCAGGGTGCCATCCGGTCTCTCCAAGTGCAGGTGGCCACTCTGAACGAAGGCCAGGACCGCCAGAAGGCCGCGTTCGAGCTGGGCTGCCTTCTCATCAAGTCCTACCGGATGGAAGAGGCCCTTCAGGTGTTCCAGGCGGCGGCCGCCTCGGATCCCAAGGGGGAATGGGCGCTGCCCGCGCTCTTCCGAGAGGCCTGGTGCCTGAGATACCTCGGCCGCATGGAAGAAGCCCTCCAGCGGTTCCGGGCCCTCATCGAGCAATCCTCCAAGAGCCGATGGGCGGCCGCTTCCTATCAGCAGATCGGCGAGATCTGCAAGGCCTCGGGAGATTATTCCGCAGCCATCGAGGCCTACAAGAAAGCCTCGGAGGAAAGCCCGGACGCAGCCCTCTCGGCGATCTTCACCACTCAGGCCGGGGCGACCGCCCTGCTGGATCTGAAGGACGCAGGCAAGGCGGCCCCGTTCCTCAGAAAAGTCGTGGAGGAGTATCCCGCCAGCCCCTTGAGCCCGCACATCGAGCGGATCCTGGCAGCGGGCCCCAAGCCACCGCCTGCCGCGGCGGGCCCGACGGCGGCGCCCGCGGCTCCTCCCGCGGAGCTGGACGTCCCCTCCATCGACGGCAGCGCCCCCCTGCTGGCCGCGGGCACGCCGGTCATGACGTGGCTCGAATCGTTCCTCCCCATCTTCGTGGAGGTGTTCATGGAGAGGATGTCCAAGTACATGCAGGCCGTGGGGGAGACCGAGATGACGCGGAAGTACACGGAGAGCGAATTCCAGGACCTGGTGGTGCGGCGAGTGCAGGCGCGCTTCCCCGGGCAGACCTCCAACATCACAACCCGCATTCATCCCGACGGCTTCGTCGGGGCGGGGGACATCCACCTGGGGCCCCTCCACTTCCCCATTTCAGCGCGCATTGGTATCACAGTCGTTGAAGAGAGGCCCAACGCGGAGGTCCGCGAGGTCACGGTAGGTCCGCTGGCCATTCCCAAACCTCTGCTCCGGCTGTTGGGGAAGCGCGTCAACGAAACCATCCAAAAGTCGCGCTACCCCTTGAAGATCAAGCGATACGAGCTCAAAGAGGGCTGGGCGCTGATCTCCGTGGAGATGGCGCAGTAAGTGATGGATTCGCCTTTCACCACAGGGCAGGAGTGGGAGCTCCAGGATTACCTGCGTCTCCTTCGGCAGGAATGGAAGCTTCCGGTCCTGCTTGTCTTCCTCTTCGGCGGCGCCACAGCGCTCTTCGTGAAGCAGCTGCCCGATCAGTACCGCGCTTCCGCCTGCCTTCTCCTTGAGCGGGAGACTCCCCAGATCGTTCAATTCCAGCAGATGACCCCTTCCAATCCGTGGGACTTCAGCTTCCTCAAGACGGAGATCGAGATCCTGACCCGGCCTCCCCTCCTGAAGGCGGTCGTGGAGGAGCTCAATCTCGCCGCCTTCCCTCCCTTCTCAAAAGCCAAATCCCCCTTGGGGGTCCTGCGGAAGATGATCGAGGTCCGCCTGTTCTCTGAGACGAAGCTGGTCGACATCATCGTGACCGGCCCCAAGCCCGAGCTCATCACGCGGATCGCTAACACCCTGGCAGACATCTACGTTCGCCAGAACCTCGAGCGGCGGCAGCGGATGACCACCGGGGGCGTCCAGTGGTTGCAGGAGGAAGTCACCCAGATGGAGGAGAAGGTCCGCGCGGCCCAGCTGGGCCTCCAGACCTTCCTGGAGCAGCACAGCACCGTGGACTTCGGCGAGGAGAGGCAGAACACGATCCTGCAGCGGATCCAGGCCTTGAACGGCGCCATCACCGACACCCGGAAGGACCGGATCGAAGCCGAGACTAAATACCGGGAGAAGCACCCGACCCTCCTGGAGCTGCAGGCCAAGGAGAAGGAACTGCAGGTCGCCCTCTTTGAGCAGGAGCAGAGAGCCCTGGAAATGAGCCGGCTCTCCATCCAATACAACGTGCTCCTGAGGGACGTGAAGACCAGCGAATCCATCTACAACATCCTCCTGACACGGCTCAAGGAGCTCTCCATCCAGGAGGGGCTGCAGTTCAACAACGCCCAGGTCATCGACTATGCGGAGGTTCCCGAGCGCCCCATCGG
This sequence comes from uncultured Planctomycetia bacterium, assembly GCA_964373295.1. Lineage (GTDB taxonomy): Bacteria > Omnitrophota > Gorgyraeia > 1-14-0-20-64-10 > 1-14-0-20-64-10 > CAYJUA01. The sequence continues at coordinate 19,585 of CAYJUA010000009.1, read as the reverse complement.
GCCCAGCCGCAGGCGCACGGTCCTCTTCGCCACTGTTTTTGGATTTCTGCTCGGCGGCGGGCTGACCCTCTTCCGGGAAACGTTCAACAAGAAGATCCGGAGCCGCCAGGAGTTCGAGCTCGCTTTGGGAATCCCGTTCCTGGGCTACCTGCCCCTTCTTCCCAAGCCCCTCGGACGGGGAGAGGCATCCCCGCTGTTCCTGATCAAGGATCCCGTCCCCCTCCATCACGCCGAATCACTCCGGGCCCTCCGGACCACCTTGGAGTTTCTCCTCCCGGCAGAATCACCCGCTGTGCTGCTGGTGACCAGCGCCCTGCCGGAAGAGGGTAAATCGGTCGTGTCCACCAACCTGGCGATGGCGCTCCGGGAGCTGGATCGAAAGATCATCTTGGTGGATGCCGACATGCGGCACCCCACCGTGCATCACCTGCTGAAGCTCGACCTGGAGCCCGGCCTCAGCGATTACCTCCAGGAGAAAGCGGGCCTGGAAGAGATCGTGAAGACCGGAGCGATCGCGCCGGGCCTCCCGGTGATCACGGCTGGAGTCACCCCGTCTCAATCGGCATCGCTGCTGACGCACCCGCGCATGGTGGATCTCCTCAAGGCCCTGACCGCCGAATACCCGTACGTCCTGCTGGACACCCCTCCGGTGCTGGCCACGGCCGACACCCCCATCCTCTCGGGGCTGATGGGACAGGTGATCTACGTCGTTTGCGCTGGCCGGACGGATCGGGATCTGGCATTCGCCGGCAAACAGCGGCTCGTGGACGTCGGGGCCAAGTTCATCGGCGGCATCCTGAATAAGAGTCGCCTGAGCATGGAACGCGGCTACGGTTACTACTATTACGACCGAAAGAAAGGGTCCCCTTCCCGGAAGGGGACGCGGGCGTGAGCCGCTGGTATGCGCAGGGGGGCAAGCGCCTCCTCGATATCCTCATTGCAAGCGTAGGGTTGGTGGTGTTTACTATTCCAATGGCCTGGATCGCGTGGCGCGTCGCGCGGGAGCATGGGCGGTCCCCGATCTTCCGGCAGTCACGCATCGGGCGGGGGGGCCGTATCTTCACCATCCTGAAGTTTCGCACCATGTCTGACACGCGAGAGATTCCGAGATCGGGCCGGCTGCTGCGCCGTACCGCGCTGGACGAGCTCCCGCAGCTTCTCAACATCCTCCGCGGGGAGATGAGCTTCGTCGGGCCCCGGCCGCTCATCCCCGAAGAGCTCAAGACGATCGCCCAGGTCCCGGGAGGGACGCGGCGCCTGAGTGTCCGCCCGGGCCTGACGGGCCTGGCGCAGATCTCCAGCGCCAAGGTCCCCTCCCTGCCGGAACGCCTGCGGTGGGACCTCGAGTACGTGGATCGCTGCGTCCTCGCGCTTGACCTTCGCATCCTGCTCCGCTCCGTAGGAATCACCCTGAAAGGGGCCTGGGAGCCTTAGTCATGCCCCCGCCGCCGGCGGTTGAGCAGGAGCTGCGGCTTCAGGATTACCTGCGGATCATCCGCCAGGAGTGGATGATCCTCGTCGCCACCGCCGCTCTTTGCGGAGCCGCGTCGGCGCTGATCCTGAGGCAGGTGCCTGATGAATACCGCATCTCGGCGCGGCTCCTCATGGAACGTGAAATCCCCCAGGTGGTCCAGTTTCAGCAGCTGATCCCCACGAATCCCTGGGACATGAGCTACCTCAACACCGAGATGCAGATCCTCACGAGCCCCGCGCTCCTCAAGGCCGTGGTGGAAGAGCTCAACCTCGCCGCCTTTGCGCCCTTCTCCAAGGCAGAAGACCCCTCCGCCGTCCTCCGGCGGATGCTCCAGGTCCAACTGGTGCCCGAGACGAAGCTGGTCGACATCATCGTCACCGGCGCCCAGCCGCAGCTGATCGCCCGGATTGCCAACACCCTGGCAGACATCTACGTCCGCCAGAACCTGGAGCGGCGCCAGCGGATGACCACCGGCGGCGTCCAGTGGCTGCAGGAGGAAGTCACCAAGATGGAGGAGAAGGTCCGCGCCGCCCAGCTGGGCCTCCAGACCTTCGTCGAGCAGCACAGCACCGTGGACTTCGGCGAGGAGAGGCAGAACACCACTCTCCAGCGGATCCAGGCCCTGAACGCCGCCGTCACCGACACCCGGAAGGACCGGATCGAAGCCGAGACCAAATACCGGGAGAAGCACCCGACTCTCCTCGAGCTGCAGGCCAAGGAGAAGGAGCTCCAGCTGGCCCTCTTCGAGCAGGAGCAGAGGGCCCTGGAGATGAGCCGGCTGTCCATCCAGTACAACGCAGTCCTGAGGGACGTGAAGACCAGCGAATCGATCTACAACATCCTCCTGACGCGGCTCAAGGAGCTCTCCATCCAGGAGGGACTACAGACCAACAACGTCCAGGTCATCGACTACGCCGCGCCGCCGCGGCGTCCCATTCGGCCGGACCGCCAGCGCTCTGTTGTCTTCGCCGCCTTCTTCGGCCTCCTGGTGGGCGGCGGCCTGGCCGTCCTCCGGGAAACCTTCAACAAGAAGGTCCGCAACCGGCAGGAATTTGAGGCGGTCTTAGGGATACCGTTCCTGGGGCATCTGCCTCTGCTCCCCATCCGGCGCGGCGATCACACGGAGGGCGCCCCCCTGCTCATCGCGACAGAGACCCACGGCATGCGGCATGCCGAGTCGCTGCGGGCCCTCCGGACCACCCTGGAGTTCCTCCTCCCGGAGGGGTCCCCCAGCGTTCTGATGGTCACCAGCGCCCTGCCGGAGGAGGGCAAGACCGTTGTGGCGGCGAATCTTGCCATTGCCCTGCGCGAGCTGGACCGCAGGATCATCCTGGTGGAAGCCGATATGCGGCGGCCCACTCTCCATTCCCTGCTGAAGCTCGATCTGGCGCCGGGACTGAGCGAATACCTGCAGGGACAGGTGGACCTGCAGGAAGTGATCCAAACCTTTCTGCCGGCCCGAGAGCTGCCTGTCCTCACCGCGGGGGCGACCCCTCCCCAGCCCGCGGATCTGTTGGCCCACCCGCGGATGGCGGACCTCCTGAAAACCCTTTCCAGCCAGTACCAGTACGTCCTGCTGGACACCCCCCCGGTCCTGGCGATCGCGGACGCCTCGATCCTCTCCGGGTTCGCCGACCACACCATCTACGTCGTCTGGGCGGGACAGACACCGCAGGAGCTGGCCCTCGCAGGAAAACAGCGGCTCGTGGATATCGGCGCCAAGCTCATTGGGGGAGTCCTGAACAAATATCGCCCCTCCCTGGAGCGCGGCTACAGGTATTATTACTATTACGACAAAAGGAGGAAAGCCGCTGTCTGACCCCATCGTCATCCAACCCACCCGTGGGTGGGTTGGGCTTCCCATCCGAGAGATTTGGTGAGAATGCGTTCCTCCCGGCCCCCCAGTGGCGCCGCCTGCACCGTCATCCAGCCCTCTCCACGCTGGGCGCCCCTGCGGCTGGGAGAGCTCTGGGAGTACCGGGAGCTCCTTTACTTCCTCATCTGGCGGGAGATCAAGCTCCGCTACAAACAGACCTTCATCGGAGCCGGGTGGGCCATCCTCCAGCCCCTGTTTGCCATGGTGGTTTTCAGCATCTTCTTCGGGCGGTGGGCCAAGATCCCGTCCGACGGCTTCCCCTATCCGGTGTTCAGCTTTGCCGCCATCGTCCCTTGGACCTACTTCGCCGGCGCCCTGGGCGGCGGCGCCAATTCGATCGTGGACAACCAGCGGCTGGTCACCAAAATCTATTTCCCCCGGCTGATCCTGCCCATGTCCGCCACCCTCTCGGGACTGATCGACAGCCTCATCGCCATCCTGGTCCTCTTGGGGATCATGGCGCACTACCGGCTGCCCCTGAGCCCCTCGATCCTCATGCTGCCCCTCTTCTTCCTCCTGGCCGTCGTGACCGCCCTCGGGGTCAGCTTATGGCTGGCCGCTTTGAACGTCATCTACCGCGACATCCGGTACGTCGTGCCTTTCCTGATCCAGCTCTGGCTGTTCGCCACCCCCGTCGTTTATGGCGCCTCCCTCGTCCCCGACCGGTGGAAGCCCTTCTACGCCCTCAATCCCATGGTCGGGGTCATCGAGGGGATCCGGTGGGCTCTCTTCGAGGGGCTCCCTTTCCCGGGTGGCCTGCTGGGGGTGTCCGTCTCCGTCGCCCTGACCCTCCTGATCGGAGGGGTGTATTACTTCCGCAGGATGGAACGGCTTTTCGCGGACGTCGTGTAAAGGGGCTCGCCAAGGATTGAGCGACTGGGTCATCCGCACGGAGGGGCTGGGGAAACGGTACCGGATCGGGCCGCGGGAGAGCTACCTGACCCTGCGCGACACCCTGGCCCGCCTGATCTCCGCGCCCCTCCGGATGGCGGGCGGGAAGCGCGGAGCCCAGCCGGCCGGGGACGATCCCCGGTGGATCTGGGCCCTTCAGAACGTCTCGTTCGAGGCCAAGCGCGGTGAAGTCATCGGCCTCATCGGGCCCAACGGGGCGGGCAAAACCACGCTTCTGAAAATCCTCTCCAAGATCACCGAGCCCACCCGGGGACGGGCCGAGATCCGGGGCAGGGTGGGCTCCCTCCTGGAGGTCGGCACCGGCTTCCATCCGGAGCTGAGCGGACGGGAGAACGTCTATTTCAGCGGCGCCATCCTGGGGATGAAGAAATCGGAGATTGACCGGAAGTTCGGCGAGATCCTGGCGTTTTCGGACCTGGACCGGTTCGTGGACACTCCATTGAAATATTACTCCACGGGCATGCAGGTGCGCCTGGCCTTCTCCATCGCCGCGCACCTGGAGCCGGAAGTCCTGCTGGTCGATGAGGTCCTCGCCGTCGGGGACGCGCTGTTCCAGAAGAAGTGCCTCGGGAAGATGGGCGATGTGGCCCGCAGCGGGCGGACGATCCTCTTCGTCTCCCACAACCTGCAGGCGATCTCCACCCTCTGCCACAAGACGGCCTTGATCCAGGGAGGGAACATCGTCCGGTACGGCCCCGCCCGCGAGGTCATCTCCTTCTACCTCGCCCAAGAGGCCCGCCGGCCGGCGGAAATCGTCTGGGGGCGGGAGGACTCCCCGGGCAAGCCCCCCTTCTGGGACGTGGTGCGGCTCCGCGCCGTGCGCGTGCTGGACGGGCAGCACCGCGTCTGCGGAGAGTTCTCCCTGGACCAGCCCGTCACTCTGGTGGTCGAGTTTTCGTGCCTGAAGCCTTCTCCCGTCTTCGCACGGTTTCATGTCCTCAACGACCAGGGCGTGCTGGTCCTCTCCACGGCAAACCTCAACGATTGGAAGCACCCGGTCCCTCCCGGCCGCTACCGCTGCTCGTGCGCCATACCGGCCCATCTCCTGGCCCCGGGGACGTACCGGGTCTCCGCGTTTTTGACGAAGGCGCCCCTCGCCTACCCCGACGTCTTCCGGGTGGAGGCGGTCTCGTTCCGGCTGGACGCCTTCGACCAGCAGAAGGAGTTCGTCATGGAGAATGAGGGCCTGATTCAGCCCCTCCTGGATTGGAGCCGGGCTCGTGTGGAATAAGAGGCGCGTCAGCGTCGTCCTCCCCGCGTACAACGAGGCGGGGAACATCCGCATCGCCGTCAAGGAATTCCTGGACGTCCCCGCGGTGGACGAGGTGGTTGTGGTGGATAACAACTCGCGGGACGGGACGGCGGAAAAGGCCGAGCAGGCCGGGGCGCGGGTCGTGCGCGAGCAGCGGCAGGGGTACGGCTTCGCCCTGCGGCGCGGCATGGCGGAAGCTCACGGGGACCTGATCATCCTCTGCGAGCCGGACGGGACTTTCATGACAAGGGACCTCCACAAGCTCCTTGCCTACGCGGAAGACTTCGACATGGTCCTGGGAACCCGGACGACTCAGGAACTCATTTGGAAACGGGCAAACATGCGTTTCCCTTTGCGGCTAGGGAACATACTCGTTGCCAAGCTCCTGGAACTGCTTTTTAGCGGGCCTT
>CAYJUA010000009.1:0-13651 GCA_964373295.1 uncultured Planctomycetia bacterium | reverse complement strand
ATTTCGTCTTATCTCACGCAGGGCATATCGAAAGATCTGGCGGTACCTTCAAGTGGGTGGATCCCATTTTCTGCCAGAGATGGTCATCTACGCGCTCCTCCGTCGTCAGCGGGTCATCGAGATCCCGGTGAACTACCGCGGAAGGGTAGGGACTTCCAAGATCACCGGACACTGGAAGGGTGTGGTGCGGACCGCTTGGAACATGCTGCTGATGATCCTTTCCGTCCGGATATGCATCCTCATCCCGGCATATCTGAAGCGCGTCGCCGCAGATGCGGGGCACCAAAAGGCCGCACTTTGAAGCCGCGCGCCTTCGTTGTCTTGCTCTCTCTGGCCGCTGTCTTGACCTTTGGGACTGTCCTCCTGCGTTGTTTGGACAGCCCACTTCGGTTCGATGAAACCGATTTCGCAGCCCAGGCCCAGGGGATTCTCCGGCACGGGGTCCCGAAGATACTCTTCGCAGAGGATAAGATCCTGCATCTCCACTCCTACATGGGTTACGACGCCCGCTATGGAATGTGGCATCCTCCGCTATACCTATACAGTCTCGCTGCATTCTTCCTTCTGTTTGGCATTGGGAACTGGCAGGCGCGAATCACAGGTCTCGCCTGGATGCTTCTTTCCATTATGACCGCCGGGGGTATTCTAAGGAACCTGGAAAGCCAGCCGAGGGCTCCCTTCGCGACGCAGTATCTCTGGGTAGCTCTCATCCTTCTCACGCCTCTGCTGACTGAGGGATGCCTTTACCTCGATATCGACAACACAAGTTTGACATTCGGCATCCTTCTCTTTGCCTGGCTCTTCCTGAAATCTCCCGAAGATACCTCCTGGAGACGGATGGGGCTGCTCGCCCTCATTTTTGCTCTCGCGCTCTGGTCAAAACTCTTCACCCCCTACCTCCTTTTAGGAAGCATGGTCGTTTACCACGCCATAAACGGTCGGCTCCGCCGAGGTCTCCTCCAGGGATTCCTTGTCGGCGCATTTGGAACTTTTCTGTTCTTCGCCTCCTACTGGGCTTATTGTCAGCTTCTGGATTACCCTCCGGAATTCATGTTCCGCTTCGCCCGCGAAATGAAGGGGGGGGTACTTCTCGCTCCCGCAACCCTCAAAAGAATTCTCCATGCGCTTCGATGGAACGTTGTCTGGATTTCTCCACCCATCGCCCTCCTGCTGGCTGGCGTGATTTTCTTGCGGGTTCAGAACTATCTATCGAAAAAGCAGCTTACGAAGAGCGACTTCCTGCTGATCTTCCTCGTGATGGGTTTTCTCTTCTACGCGGGTTGGTGCGGCTGGTGGGGAAAATACTTCTTTCCTTTGGTTTTCTGTGGGCTGCTGGCTGCGGGTCAACAACTCTCTTCTTATTTGCCCCCTGTCGTCACTAGGCACCGAGTAACCCTGGTGCTCCTTGTCGGAGCTCTGCTGCTCTTCCATATCCTATTCATTCCGCCTCTCCAGATACGGCTTCCCGGGTTTGATATGAAGTCGGCGACCCTGTGGCGCGGGCTGATGGATCCGCGGAACCTTCACATCGGATTTTCCATCGCGTCCTTTGTTGCTTTCTCTCTACTGGTTCAACGATTTACCCGGCTCAACAGCAAACAAGCTCTTTTTCTCTCTCTCCCACTCTATCTTCTCGTAGCGAATCCGGTCAATGCGCTCAAGACCTACTTAACACTGGAGGACCGCTCACCCTTCCATCCTTTTCGGGAACGGGGATTTACCGAGATGGTCCGCTTCCTTAACGGAACGCTGCAACCTGGAGAAGCGATCCTTTGCCCGAAAGATTTGGGCTATTATTACAAGGGCAGACACTTCCCGATAGGGTACGCATTCATCTTTGACCTTCACTCTGATCTGGGGCCGTTGGTGGCCTCTTCCAGGGTCCGTTACCTCGTCGACTCCGAAAGATATCCCGCTTTTGAAGCAAGCGCGGTCTTAAAGCACGCTTCCCTTGTTCCCATTCATCGGAGCGGAGACTTTGTCCTCTATGAGCTCAGAAAGGAGGCTATCTCAATACCGCCTATACAAAACCAGTGAAATTGTTCTACCATGATCTCCAACTCCCCGGGAGAGGAGCGTTGGAGACATGGCCTGGAGAAGTCTGAAGACGAGCAATGGGAAAAGGTTCGGGAGCATCTGCCGGTACGCAAGAAGCCGTGGTGCAAGAAGGATCGCAAGGGGGGTCGGCCCCCGCTGGGAGATCGCCAGTGCTTCGAGGGGATCTTGTGGGTTCTCTGGACGGGGGCGCAGTGGAGCGAACTGCCCCCTCGGTACGGCTCCAAGGGCGCCGTCCATCGGCGCCAGATGAAGTGGACCGACGATGGAACGTTGGAGAAGCTTTGGCGGGCGTTCTTAGCCCAACTCCAGGAGAAAGAGCAGGTCCGTTGGGACGAATGCTTCGTGGACGGCTTCTTTGCCAGCGCCACTGGTGGATCGTCGAGTGCACGATCAGTTGGGTCCAGACCTTCCGCCGTGTGACGACACGTTGGGATCGGTCTGCTGAAGTCTATACGGCGTTGGTTCACATGGCCTGTGCCCTCGTGGTCATGAAGAGGGTAACGGGATGACCTCTAGCGCAATCCCCCGTCCACAGATCTCTTTCAGCGATGAGCCGACCCTCGTCGCTTCCCTGATCGGGGCTAACCGCCGGGTCCTGGACTGCGGCTGTGGGAGCGGAAAGATCGCGCAGATTCTCCTCCGCGGCCATTGCAGCGCCGTGGGCATAGAGCTCAACGACCAGCGCGCTGCGTCGGCGGAATCCGCGTGTCAGGTTGTTGTCCATGGGAGTCTGACTGACCCCGGCACTTGGAGCAAGCTCCCTCCGGGAGATTTTGATGCCGTCCTGCTTTCCCATGTGCTCGAACACGTCTCAGACCCGGCCGCCGTCATCCGCGCCTGCATGGAGCGGCTTCGTCCGGGAGGCCGGCTCGTGGCCGTCCTGCCCAACGTGGCCAACTGGCGCATCCGCCTCCATCTCCTGCTCGGGCGATGGGAATATGTGGATTCCGGAATTTTGGATCGGACCCATGTGCGCTTCTATACCCTCAAAACAGCTGCGCAATTTTTCCAATCCAACGGATTGAAGATCGCTGGAATTCACGTCCCCGCGCGTCCTCCCGGAGGGGGTCCCTTGCGCAGATTGGCCGTTGTCCTGCTGAGGCGCTTCCTGCCCGTCACGCTCCTGGCTGTTCCCCTCGTCTTTGAGCTCCACCCCCAGGCGCCCCGTGCCCATGCCTGACCCGGCCCTTCCCAAGGTTTCGGTCATCGTGCTCAACTACAACGGAGCGCATCTCCTGCCGGACTGTCTGGAATCGCTGCAGAGACAAGACTGGCCAAACCTAGAAATCATCGTGGCCGACAACGGCAGTAGCGACAACAGCCGGGCAGTGGCGGAAGGGCTCATCGTTCGCTTCTTCTCCATGGAAAGAAATTACGGCTATTCGGTGGGCAACAATAAAGCTGCTGGCGTCTGCTCGGGGGAATACCTCTTGTTTCTCAACAACGATACCCGCGTAGAGCGATCTTCCGTTCGGATCCTAGTCGAAACGCTGTTGTCTGATCCTGCAATCTTCTCCGCCGATCCTCGGGTACTAAGCTGGGATGGGACCTGCGTGATCCATCATCCGTTCCGATTCGCGCCTGGTCCCTTTTTCCACTCCAGGTTCCCGGAGGTCCGGTGCGTTGGAATAGACGGGAACGCGTTGGAAATCCCTTGGGGCTGTGGTTCCAGTCTCATGGTCCGGCGGCGCATGTTTGAGTCACTCGGAGGTTTCGACGCCACTTTCCTCTACGATTGGGAAGATGTCGATCTATGTTGGAGAGCTTGGTTAAGGGGCTGGAAAACCATTCATGTCCCCGCCGCTCGTATCTATCACAAAGTCGGCGCCACGTTTCAACAGGTGAACATGCGGCATCCTAACTGGGTGCGAATCCGCCGGGCAAGAGAAGGCAATAAAAACTATCTTCGATTTGTCCTGAAAACCATGCCTCCCCGCCTGGTTTGCCTGGTGATCCTCCGGGATCTCTGCCGGATCCCCTTGGAATTGTTCTCTTGCGATTGGGCCATGGCCAGTGCTTACCTCTCTTCAATGTTTTGGACCGCGGTTGCCCTCCCGGATATACTCCGGGAACGACGTCGGCTGCTTTCTGGAGCTACGCTGTCCAGCAGCGTGCTGATCGGGCGCTTCAGCGGGACCGTCTCCAAAAGGTGAAGGATTTCTGGAATCACCGCTGGCGAGCACAGGCAGGGAGGACCTCGATGTCTTCCAAGAGGAACGGCTCAAGACCATCCTACAGGGCTTTCCTTCCGGCATCCAAACCCTCCTCGACGTCGGCTGCGGCAGCGGCCGCGTGCCCCTGCTGACCGCCTCGGCGGGGTTCCGCGCCATCGGGCTGGACGCGGACGCCGGCTGGTTCCCCAAAAACCGCCCCGCCGGCCTCGCGTTCGTCGTCGGCGAGGCCCACGCCCTGCCCCTGCTCGGCGGCGTGATCGACGCCGTGACGCTGCACCAGACCCTCGAGCACGTGGCGGACCCCGTCCGGGTCCTGCGCGAGATCGCGCGCGTCCTGAAGGCGGACGGGCTCCTCTTCCTGAGCGTCCCCAACTGCGAAGGGCTCATCCCGCGCCTCACCGGGGCCAAGTGGCACGCGTATCTCCCCTGGGTGCACCGCTGGCATTTCTCCCCGCGCACCCTGGCCGCGCTCCTCGGCCGGATGGGATTCCGGGTGGTCCAAGTCCGGCGCACCTGCCTTCCCATCCCCCTCATGGATTCCCGGGTGAAGCGCATGGCGTACCGCATGCTGAACCTTGTACAATGGGCGGCAGGCATGGGAGACAACCTGGAAGTGGTCGCGCAAAAGAGCGCCGGCGTTGCGCCCTGCCTGTGCGGAGGCGCCTCTTTCCGGAGGGTCCGCGCCCTCTGCGAGCCGTACACCCTGGTGGAGTGCGCGGCGTGCGGGCTCCGTCAAACCTCCCCCCTCCCGATGGGGAGAAACCCGCGCCGGGGGGATCCACCGGGGCGGCAGGACGAGGAGTGGGCGCGCTCCGCGCTGGAGCGCGTGGACAAGGGGTTCTCGGCGCTCTACGTCAAGACCATTACCGCGTTCCTGCGCTCGGGGACCCTGCTGGACATCGGGTGCGGCAAGGGGTCCTTGCCGCAGATGCTGGCGAAGCGCGGCATCCGGGGGATCGGCTTCGACTACAACGTCGGCGTCCTGCCCAAGGGCTCCTTCGACTCTCTTTACTACGTGGGCGGCAACGCCGAATCCCTCCCGTTTGGGGACCAGGCATTCGGCGCGGTCAGCCTCAACCACGTGCTGGAGCATTTCCCCGACCCGCCCCGGCTCCTGTCGAACCTCCGGCGCATCCTGAAACCCGGGGGGCTCCTCTTCATCTGCGTGCCGAACCACGCGGGGCTCATCCCCCGCCTGACCCCGAATTGGCCCGGCTACATCCCCTGGACCCACCGGTGGCACTTCTCTCCCCACACCCTGCTTCCCCTCTTGGCGGGGGCCGGGTTCCGCCTCCTCCGCCTCCGGCGGAGGAGCCCCCAGACCCCGCCCATCGAGTCGGGGACCAAGCGGGCCGCCTATCGGACCTTGAGCTTCCTCCAGCAACGGATCGGGATGGGGGATGAGCTCACCCTCGTCGCGAAGAAGTCCGGTGACTGAGCAATCCCGATGAAGGAATTCTGGGAGCAGCGCTGGCGGGGGGACGAGGGCGGGCTCAACGAACCCCAGAGGGCCAAGCTGGAGGTCATCCGAGAGGGGTTCCCCTCCGGCGTCCAGACGGTCCTCGACGTCGGCTGCGGGACGGGGCGGATGTTGGAGGAGCTACGTCTGCTTTACCGGTCCCGCGTCAGCACGGATTTCGCAATCGAAGGGTTGCGCCGGATCCCGGGACACCGCGTCGTGGGGAACTGCCTCTCTCTTCCCTTCAGGGCGGATTCCTTCGACCTCGTATTCTGCGCGGAGGTGATCGAGCATCTGGACGACCCCTCCCTGGCCCGGCTGCTGGCCGAAGCCCGGAGGGTGACCCGCCGGTATCTCCTGATCACCACGCCCTACGCCGAGAACCGCAACCTGAACCTGGTCCGCTGCAACCGCTGCTTCGCCGTCTTCCACTCGAGTCTCCACGTGAGATCTTTCACGGAGCGCTCTTTGGAGCAGACCTTCGCCACAGCCGGATTCCGGCTGATCTGGATAAAGCCCAGCGGGCGCTATCGGGCAAAGCCGACCTCTCTGGTGAATCTCAATCGGGCCCTGACGGGATATTGCTCCTTCTGGAGCCCGAACCTCCGGTGCCCGGTGTGCGGGAATTCGGAGATACGCCAGCGGAGAGCGAGAGAAAACGCCCTCTCGCTGGTCCTGGAGGGCGCTTCAATGATCTCCTCCTACCTCAAGCCGAGTAAGCCGCACAACCTCTGCGGCTTGTTTGAAAAAACGGGCCCCGCGGGCTCTCCCATTCCATGAGAAAACGGCTCCGCCTCCTCCTGGTCGCAGGCGCCAGGCCTAATTTCATGAAGATCGCCCCCCTCCTGGAAGCCGCCCGGGCCCGTCCGCGGCTGTTCGAGCCCATCCTCGTCCACACCGGCCAGCACTACGACGATCGAATGTCCGGGGCCTTCTTCCGGGACCTGGGCCTGCCCCGGCCGGACATCGATCTCCGCGCGGGGTCCGGCACCCACGCCCGGCAGACCGCGAAGATCCTGATGGCGTTCGAGCCGGTCTGCCAGCGGAGGAAACCCGCCCTCGTGGTCGTCGTGGGAGACGTGAACTCCACCCTGGCGTGCGGCCTGGTGGCTGCCAAGCTGCGCATCCCTCTTGCCCACGTGGAAGCCGGCCTGCGGAGCTTCGACCGCACGATGCCGGAAGAGATCAACCGCATCGTGACGGATCACCTTTCGGACTACCTCTTCACCCCGTCGCGCGACGCCGTGGACAACCTCCACCGGGAAGGGATTCCCGCGGGGCGCATCCACCTGGTCGGCAACATCATGATCGACACCCTGATGAGGTTCCGGAAGAAGGCCGTGGCCCTGCGCGCGCCGCAGCTCCACGGGCTTTCCTCCAGCCCCTACGGGGTCGTGACCCTGCACAGGCCCTCCAACGTGGACGACCCCGCCCACCTGAGGGGCATCCTCGAGGCCCTGATCGAGATATCCCGCAGGATCCCCCTGATCTTTCCCATGCATGTGCGGACCCGCCGGAACATGGGCCGCTTCGGCCTTTCTGTCCGGGCCGGGAATCACCCCCGGCTGCGGATCACCCAGCCGATGGGCTACCTCGAGTTCCTGGGCCTCCTCTGCTCGGCGCGCCTCGTCCTGACGGACTCCGGCGGCATACAGGAAGAGTCGGCGATCCTGGGCGTCCCCTGCCTGACCCTGCGGGAGAACACGGAGCGGTCCATCACCATCCGCCAGGGCACGAACCGGCTGGTCCACCCCGAGAAGAGCTCCATCCTGAAGGGCGCCTTGGAAGTCCTCGACCACCCGCTGCCGAAGCCCTCGTTCCCGGAGCTATGGGATGGCAAGACCGGTCAACGGATCATCTCCATCCTGGCGGATAAGCTTGGCCGATAACAACCAACTCATCCTGCGCAGAGGCCGGATCCTCCTCGGGCTGGTGTGGGGGATCCCCCTGGTCATGGCCATGCACCTCTTGGTGTGGCTCCTCCAACGGGCCCTGCCGGAACGTAACCTGCCGATCGACTCGGGACGCCCCAGGAAGGTCGCCTACCTGCGGGTGCATTACTTCCCCGTCATCATGGGAGGGACCCTGGCTCACACCATCGGCGTCATCGAGGGCTTCCGGGAAAACGGGTGGGAGGTCCTCTTGCTCTCTTCCGACCGCCCCTTGGGCTTGGGAACCCGCGAAAAGCTTGTGGAGATCCCGCCCCCGCCGGCATCGCGTTGGCCATTCGGAGAGTTGCGGGAGATGGCCTATAACCTCCGCCTCTTCCGGCAGGGGCTGCGCATCCTCCGGCGCGAGAAACCCGGCCTCCTCTACCACCGCCACACCGGCTTCTGCATCGTTCCCCTCGTGTTGGCCCGCCTGCTCAAGATCCCCCTGATCCTGGAATTCAACAGCTCCGACCACTGGAGGGCCACCGTCTGGAAGGAGCGCCGCTACTATTTCCCGCGCCTGCTGCGGATGACGGAGCGCCTCAACTTGTCCAAGGCCGACCTTGTCGTGACCATCTCGGACGTCTGCCGAGACCAAATCCTGTCGTGGACGCCCTCCGTCAAGCCCCGCCTCATCGTCAGCCCCAACGCCGTCAATCCCGCCCGGTTCCACCCTGGTCTCTCCGGGGACGGCGTGAAGGCTCGCTTCCAGGTGCCTTCCGGCCGCGTCGTCGTGGGGTTCTCCGGCACCTTCATGCCTTATCATGGTACGGAGACGCTGGCCAAGGCGATCCTGCGGTTAAAAACACGCGGTCAGATTGAGAAATTCTGTTTCTTGCTCTTCGGAAAAGGGGGGTGCCAAGCGGAGATCCAAAAGATGCTGGAGGACGCGGGCTGCGCCCCGCACGTCCAGATGCCGGGCGCTATACCTTTCGACGATATGCCTGTCCATCTCGCCGCCTGCGACATCCTTGTCTCTCCGACTCGCTCTCCCACGGGGACCGGTGATTTCCTCGGATCTCCCACCAAGCTCTTTGAATACATGGCCGCGGGAAAGGCGATCGTCGCCAGCCGCATCGGCCAGATCGCGGAGATCCTGGAGGACGGAGTGGACGCCCTCCTCATCCCTCCGGACGATGACCCCGCCCTGGCCGAGGCCCTTTTGCGCCTCGCAGCCGATGCCCCCCTGCGCGCGCGCCTGGGGCAAGAGGCCCGGCGGAAGGTGGTCGCCCAGTACACCTGGGCCCACAACGTCCGCCGGTCCCTGGCTGCATTGCATGGCTGAAACCCTCACCCGCCTCGCCCGTTGGCTGCTGCTCCGAACCGAAGCCGGGGTGGCGTATCTTCGCCCACCGGTCCTTCGGGATGCCGACTTGACCGCGGCCCTGTCCGAACCTGTTTCGTCGAAAAGCCTCCTGTTCCAACAACTCGACGCAAGCTGGGCGGCGCTCTGGAGCCGGCGATACCCCGAGGCCCTTGAGAGCGTCCGGGAGCAGGCGCGTCGCGCTTGCGAGCACCGGTTCGATTGGTTCCTTGACCCTCTCTCCGGTTACCGCTGGAGCCCTCACACCTACTTCAAGCTGGCTCCCCAGCGGGGCCCCCGGGGGGCGGAGATCCTCAATCCCTGGTGGCTGAGCTCCTTCTATCACGCGATCCCCCTGGGGAAACTCTGCCTGGCCGGCGGAGCCCAGGAAGCCGAGCAGGCATCCCGGGAGCTTGTGGACCATCTCCTGGACTGGTCGCGCAGCAACCGGTACCCGTTCGGGATCAATTGGCGCTCCACCACCATCGTCTCCCTGCGTCTCGTTCACTGGATCTGGGCGTGGTTCCTGCTCCGGGGCAGCCCCTCTCTCCCGGACCGCTTCCGGACCGAGTTCCTGAAGCAGATCCTCCTCCACGCCCGGCACATCCGGAAGAACCTCGAGTGGTTCCCCGTGCGGACCAACCATTACCTGGCAAACCTGGCGGGCCTCCTCTACGCGGGGCTGGCCTTCCCGGAATTCAGGGAAGCGGAGGAGTGGCTGCGTTTCTCCTGCGCCGAGCTGCAGAAGGAGATGGGGCACCAGGTCACGCCCGACGGCGTGGACCACGAAGGGTCGCTGAACTACCACCGCTTCGCGGCCGAGATCTTTCTATCCGCGGCGCTTCTGGGCAAGGCGCGGGGGCTGGCTTTCTCCGATGCCTACGGGGAGCGCCTGGAGAAGATGCTGGAATTCCTGCTCCATGCCCTCCGGCCCGATGGGGAGCTGCCCCGGGTGGGGGATGCCTCGGACATCCGGCTGCAAAACCTGGATTCCCGGGACGTGATCGCGGACCCGAAGCACCTCCTTGCCTTGGGCGCGGTCTTCTTCCGGCGGGGGGACTTCAAGCAGGCGGCGGGGCCGTTCCCGGAGTACGCCTACTGGCTGCTTGGCGAGGCGGGCCTGAATGAGTACCAGCGGCTTCCTGCCCCTTCCGCGCCCGTGAGATCGCGGAGCTTCCCTGAGGGCGGGTTCCACATCCTGCGCCACGCCGACACGTACGTGCTGATCCGCTGCGGAGCCCTGCCGCTCCAGGGCGTCAAGGGACACTGGCATTACGACCAGCTCGGCTTCGAGCTGTTCGCCGGGGAGCCTGTCCTGGTGGACCCCGGCTGGCACCGGTACGAGGCGGACCCGGAGATGTTCCGCTATTTCAAATCCACCGCCGCCCACAACACGGTGGTCATCGACAGCCGGGACCAGGTGGCCCGCGACCTGTTCGCCTACCCGGCTCCCTCCCGCCCCGCCCCCCGCCTGGTGGAGTGGCGCGCCGGCGCGGAGGAATGCCTGTTCGTGGGAGAGCATGCCCTGTACGGCGACCTGGCCGACCCGGTCACCCACCGAAGGGAAATCCGCTTCCACCCTGAGGAGAAAACGCTGCGGGTCCGGGACACTCTGCGGGGGAGCGGGAGCCACCGCCTGGAGTGGAACTTCCACTTCGCCCTTGGGATCCGGGTGAGCCTGGAGGGCGGGGAATTCCGGTTTTCCGGCTCGAAAACGCGGGGGGTCCTGGACACCCGCGGAATGGGGGATGGGGCCGGCTCACTGGTCCAGGGATGGGTGGGCCCGGGCTACGGCGTGAGGGAGCAGGCGCCCGTCGCCCGCTGGAGCGCCACGGCCCGGCTCCCCCTCCAGGCGGAGTGCGCAATCCGGCTCGGATGAGCCCCTTTCCTGCTATACTGCTCCTCAACCCGAAATGAAGCTTTCCGTCGTCATCCCCGTGTACAACGAGGCCGCGACCCTGGAGCAGCTTCTCTCGCGGGTGCAGGCGGCCCCCTTCGAAAAGCAGCTGGTCATCGTGGACGACGCCTCCACCGACGGCTCGCGCGAGATCCTCCGCCGGATGGAAAAGGGCTACCCGGACCTGACGATCCTCTTAAGCTTCCTCCCCTTCGCCGGCGTAAAGGTTTCGCACAGGAATTGGGTGCTCATCTCTTTTGCCATCGCTTACCTGCTGGTGTGGTTCTTCACGTCGCAGCAGGCCCGGTTCCTGCTGCTGATCCTGCCCACGGGCGCCCTTCTCGCGGCCCAGGGGATCCGCCGGGCCGGGGAATTCGGCGGCCTCTCCCGCCGGGTTTCCCGCGGCGTGCTCGCCCTGCAGCTGCGCATGCCGTACTATCTCGACCGGGAATTCAGCATAGTCGGCCTGCCGATCGGACCGGAGGAAGTGGCTTCGCTGCAGCAGCAGGGGTTCACCCATTTTCTCACCATCCACGACAGGACGCGCTCTCTCCTAATGGGCCTGGGTTATCCCATCCTCTTGGACCGCGCAGTCTCCCTGTCCAGGAGCCGGTCGCTGCAGAGGTCCAGCGCCAGCAGGGCAACGCTCTTTTCCCTGCAGGAGAGATCCCCCGCATGGGCTCCCTGAAACCGCTGCGGATCCTCTTCAACGCCTATCCGACCCACTGCCAGGGCGGGGGGGGCGCCGTCAAGATCCGGAAGCTCAAGGAGCATCTGGAGAAGCTCGGCCACCGGGTGGACCTCTTTGACCCCTGGAGGACCCGGGTCCGGGATTACGACCTTTATCACCATTTCTCGTGGTTTCCCTCCGACCTGCCGATGCTCCGCTACGTCCAGGCCGAAGGGGTCCCGCTCGTCCTGGAAACGATGTACTGGGACTCCCTGGGCCACATCCTCCGGTCCCCGGGGCTGCCCCCCCTGTCGCGGGCGGCGGCTTTCGCCCGGTACCTTGCCAAGGCAGGCTTCCCTTGGTGGGCGCCGCAGCGCCGGACGCTCCTGCTGGCAGACCTTCTCATGCCCAACTCCGCCTTTGAGGCGGGCCTTCTCGCCCGCCACTACCGGATGGATCGCCGGCGTCTCTTCGTGGCGCCCAACGGCGCCGACCGCCGGTTCGCCGAGGCCGCGCCGGAGCCGTTCGTCCAGAAGTACGGCCTGAAGGATTTCGTGCTGGTGACCGGAATGATCGAGGCCAGGAAAAACCAGCTCACCCTGATCCGGGCAATGAAGGGGACCCGGATTCCCCTCGTCCTCATCGGCGGCTGCCCGGGGATTCACCGGTGGTATTATGAGCGCTGCAAGGAGGCCGCCGGAGAGGATGTCCATTTCCTGGACGCGCTGGACCACGACGACCCTCTCCTCGCTTCCGCCTACGCCGCGTCGCGGGCGCTGGCGATCCCCTCCTGGCACGAGACGACGGGGAAATCGGCCCTGGAAGCGGCCCTGGCCGGCAAAGGCGTGGTCATGACCACCTATGCGCCCGCCGCCAGGGAGTACCTGGGAGATAGGGTGGCCTACGTGGATCCCGGGGATCCGGCGGGGATCCGGCGGGCGGTGCTCCGCGCCTATGAGACCCCTCCGCAGGAGGGGCTCCGCCGGCACGTCCTGGAGCATTTCCTCTGGGAAACGGTCGTCAAACGAAGGGAGGAAGGGTACCGGAGTCTCCTGTCCCGATGAAAGACCCCTTTGACTACTTCCACACCCGCTACACGTTCGAGAAAGACCGGCTCCCCGTGTGGCGGGAATTCTGCCGTTACCTGCAGGAGCGCTACATCCCCAGGGAATCCCGTCTCCTCGACCTCGGCGCCGGCTACTGCTACTTCATCAACAACATCGCCGCGCGGGAAAAACATGCGCTGGACCTGTTCGAAGGGCTCGCGGAGCATGCCTCCCGGGGGGTCGTCACACACGTACAGTCGTGTACCTCGGTAGATACCCTGGGTCCGGGGCGGTTCGACGTCGTTTTCACCAGCAACCTCTTCGAGCACCTCTCCCGGCCGGAGCTGCTGGAGACCCTCGCCAAGGTGCGGACCGTTTTGAGGCCGGGAGGAAAGCTGATCATCTTCCAGCCCAACTTCACCTATTCCTACAAGAAATACTTCGATGACGTCACCCACCTGCAGATCTTCACCCACGTCGGGCTTTCCGACCTGCTGACGGCATCCGGCTTCCGGGTCCTTCAGGTGAAACCCCGCTTCCTTCCGTTCACCATGAAATCGAAGCTGCCCCGGTACCCCTGGCTCGTCCGCCTCTACATGCACTCTCCCGTTAAACCCCTTGCCGGCCAGATGCTGCTCGTGGCCGAGCGCCTCCCCTAGGATGGAACCGCCGGGGAGCAAAACGGCGCCGCTCCTCCTCGCGTTGATGGCGCTGGGGATCGCCCTCCGGTTCTGAGGGTTGGGAGACCTTTCCTTAAACGACGACGAGTTTTGGGTGGTCGAGGAGGCGGGGCCCGGGCCCCGCTACATCCTCCTGGAGCAGTGGAAGAAGGACATCCACCCTCCCTTGAACCTGCTGCTCCTGCACGGCTGGATGAAGCTGGGGGAATCGGACGGATTCCTGATGTTTCCTTCCGCCCTCTTCAGCGCGGCAACCCTCGCGGCCGTCCTGCTCCTGGCGCGGGAGCTGTCCCGGCCGGCTGCCCTGGCGCCACTTGCCGGCCTCCTGTTCTGCCTCTCTCCCTTCTCCATCCACTTCGCCCACTACGCCAAGGGATATCACGACTGATATGAACGAGCCGGTCAACCGTTTCCTTTTTCTCTTTCACCAGCA
>CAYJUA010000008.1:0-29248 GCA_964373295.1 uncultured Planctomycetia bacterium | reverse complement strand
ACCACCTGGCGGATCTCCTCGGCCCTGTCCCGGGGGGGGGGTGGCGGGGGTGGCGGGGGGGGCGGGGGGAGCCCGAACGAGCGCTTGCAGAACGAGCAGACGGCCTCTCCCTATGCTACCGACGCCACTCTCGAAAATGGCCGGACCGTCACCGGCCTGCTGGCGGCAGGGAACACCACGGCCAATCAACAGCTGCTGCGGGACACGGCGCGCATTGCCAACAGCGACGCATGGGGGCAATGGAGGCAGGACACCTTTGGTTCCCGGGCCGAAATAGATCTCAACCGGTTCAACCTGCTGCTGGCCAACAACGGCCGCCCGGCCCAGGTGGTGATCATGCCGGAAGGGAATTATCGCAATCGGTACGCCGACTTCGCGCGGGATCTCCAAACCAGTGTCCAGCTGACGGTCCAAGGCAACAACAGCAGCGACCGGTTCATCAGCAGCATCGCGTTCAACTACAGCGCCGCCAGCAACCCCAACCAGCGGGAGCAGCTGCAGCGGTTCCTCGGCCCGAACGCCACGGTGGAGGTGCGCGGAGATCAGCTGCGTATCACCCGTAACATCGAGGGTGTGCAGGGCCCCGTGACCTTAAGCTACCGCGCGGTCACGCTCAGCCTCACCAATCAGGGCGCCGCCATACTCAATCCCCAGACGACCACCCAGATCGCGCTCGCCGGCCAAGCCAGCATCACCGGCCTGCGCGCCGACGGCGGGACGAGCGCCGCCTTCCTGCTCGAGATTGACCGGCGGCCCGGCGGCGGCTTGAGGCTTTCTTCGAGCAACATCGTGTACGATTCCAGCACGGACTCCCAGGGCAGACTGCGGCTGGGCCAGGCGTACCGGTTGGAGTACCGGTTGGAGATGGACGGCAACAGACTTATCCTCTTGAGGGTTTCACCGGAGACCGCGGATCGGATGTTTGAACAGCAGATACTGCGGGCCGGTAATTTCAATCCCAATTTGGCGGGAATGGCGAACTGGGTGAGCCTGCTCCAGAGGATGCCCAACGGAGAGATCCGGCCTGTGGCCAACGCCAATACCCTCCTTGGCGTGGTGAACGACCTGGCGAGACGGTTCGGTCTGGATCAGCTGCAGAAGAATCTTCTGATGCTGGACCTGGCGAACATCGCCTCCCTGCTTCCGTCCGGATACGGCCTGCAGCTGGTGCTTTCCAGCCAGCCCAATGACGCGATGCTGCGCCTGGCGGTCCTCACCCCCGGAGGGGCCCAGGTCCCTCTGCCGGTCAGCATCAACGCGCGGACCGGCCAATTGGACGCCGGGGCGCTGGCGACCTCCCTGAGCGTTCTGGAGGTGGCCACGGCCATCGTCACCGTACTGGCTCGTTTGGAGGAGCGGGTGCAGGTGACGGACAACATCACCACCATTGCCGATCTGGGAGCCGACGCGATCCGGGAGGAGCTGGCAAACGCGCTCCGGGACCTCCCGCAGCTGCGCTCGCTCCAGCCGCAGGATTTCAACAGCCTGCTGGACGCCATGGCCCGGGTATTCGTCTCCGAAGGGGACCGGCTCACCGCTTTCCTGGCCGATCCGGGCGCCTTCGCCATGGATCTCTCGGTGCGGATCTCGCAGGTGATGGACGGGCTGCGGGAACAGGCTCGCCAAGGAATAAGCGCCGCTTTGGAAGTGACCGCCCTTATGACCGGGACTTTCTCCGGGATTCTTTCCACGGCGCCGGCGGCGAACGGGCAGCCGGCGGTCGGACAGCTCCTGCAAGCGGCCTTGGACCAGGTTCCCCAGAGCCAATGGCTGCCTCAGGCCCTTGAGACAGCGCTCCGGTCGATCGCCAGCGGCGAGAATATCCGAGGAGCTCTGGAGCGGGGTTCCGAGGCGATCCCTCTGGCCCAGATCCAGGATTACCTGCAGGGGCGCCGGGTCGGGACCCAGCTCCTCAACACGCTCGGCGCTCGCGGCGTGGAGGCGGCCTTCATCCGGTCCGGCTTCACCGCGACGCAAGCCCGGTCCTTCCTGGCCAATTTCCGGCCGGAGTATTACCTGGCCGTCGCGCAGGCGATCCGCGGCGCCTCCCTCGATTCGCAAGGGCGGCTGGCGGTGATCGCCGGGGCGATCTCCGTGAACGCCTTCCGCGGGCAGATCGCTCCGCTGCTCCGGCAGGTGATGGTCCCCAATGCCGTGATCCGCTTTGAGTTCAACCCGCGCACCGGCCAGATGGCGCTGAACGCGGACCTTTCCCGGTTCCGGGGCAGCTCGGGCGGCGAGCGTTTCGCCAACTACCTGAATCTTCTTTCCGCTTCCTCCGGGATCCCCAACATCCAGGTGCAGCGCCAAGTGTTGATCCAGATGCTGCGGGGCCTGAGCTTGCTCCGCGAAGAACAAACAGCTCATCTGCAGCGGATCGCCAACGACCCCAGCCAGGGGGCGATGCAGATCGTGGCCCGCCAGATTCTGGCCACGTACCAGGTATTGAATGATCCCACCTCCAGCGCCGATCGGTTGATGGACACCACGCGCGCGCTCGTGGACGCGCTCCAGGCTGCCGGGATTGTGCGGTTGGACATGCAGATGCGGATGATCCTGAACCAGAATCAGCAGATTGTGGGTTCGGAGTATCAGGGGCGGATCAACGTGCCGGCCCTGCTGCGGCTGGTCTCTCCGAGCCCCGACCTGGGACTGCTGGCAGTGGCCCAGCGGCTGGGCATGACGGAAATCGGCTTCCGGGCGCCGGTCATCCGAAGCGGAGCGGTCATCACGGAGTCCTTCCTCCGCCTGGAGGTCCCCAGAGAACGGATCAATGCCTTCCTGGCGGATCTGCCGTCGCGCCTCTTCTCGGCCAACGATCTCCATCTGGCGAACAACACCCGCCTCATCTTCAGCAGCCTGGAGGGTATCGTTCGCGGTTTTGATAACCTCAACCTGGCTCCGGTGGACGGACCGCTGGGCCAGCGGCTGGTCAGCTTGAATCCCGATCAATTGGCCGCCATCGATCGATTGGTCATTGAGGCGGGGACCCGCTCCCCCGCCGAATTCGCCCAGGTGGTCATCAATCCCTCCGCGCTGACCTTCGAGGGAAGGCGGCAGTTGACCGGCGCACTGGCGGACCGGGGCGTGCCGCTGGACCTGGTGGCAAGTGTGAGCGGCGTCAGGAGCGTTGAGATTGAATTCATCCGGTCGGTCCAGGATGGGCAGGTCTCCTTGCAGTGGTTCTTCCGGGCGGTTGAGCTCAATCCCGGCTCGATTTCCTCCGCCTCCCGCCTCGGCCAGGGAATCGATCAATTTCGCGGCCTGGCGGGCGGCGGTGAGGCCGGCGGCCATTTCGCCAACAACCTGAACTTCCGCTTAGTGTTGACCCAGCCCTCCGCCCCCGGCGATCCGCGGGCCCAGGCTTTCCTGACGGCCAACCAGATGTCGGACGGCCGCCCGCTGACGTTGAGAAGGCTGAGCGAGTTCGTCAGCGCCGAGCAGTTCGCGCCGCTGACCGGCGCGGCCCGTGCCGGCGCGGCCGCGCTCGGCTTGCGGCTGGACGACCTGGAGCTGCTGGGCCAGCAGGTGATGGTCTCGGTGAACCTCCAAACGATGGACTTGACCGTGAACGGCCGGACCCTCAGCTTCCAGATGGAGGAGAAGCTGGGCCCCTCCGGCCACGTCGCTCCGCCGCCGGAGTTGGCCAATGCCTACGCCTTCGCCGCGCTGGCGGTGAACCTTTCCCAATATCTGAACCAGATCCGAGGTAACACCGTCGACGGCAGGCAGGACCTGCTGCGGGGGGGGGCGCTGTTGGATCTGGCCCGCAGGCTGGGCGCCTCTACCGACAGAGGCTCTCTCTATGGGATCAGCCCCAACACGCCGATACGGATCGAGCTGAGCCCGCAGGGGCATCTGCTGACCATCCTGCCGGACCGGCCTGCCGGACCGGCTTACATCAACCGGTTTGCCGGCAACCCGGCGTTCGACCGGATCGTGATCAACCTGCAGACCGGCACCGTGGCCGTCTACACCTACCGCACCGAAGGCTCGAACAGCTTCAACGACCGGGTCTTCTTCTATAACCTGGCCGGCCAGCCGATCGGGATCCGGATGCCGGACGGCACGATCCGCAGCTGGGCTTACCGCTCGGATCTGGGCGGCCCCGATGTGCGGCGGCCGATGGCCACCTACTACGAACGCGAGGGGGGGCAGCAGGGGCCCCAGGTGGAGACCCACCGCACGACGGCGCTGGCGCAGGAGATGGCGCGCAACAACCAGACCTACGCGCTGCTCGATCGCGGTGACGGTACCTTCTGGGTGGTCCACTACAACGCGGCGGACCGCACCATCCAGATGGGAGTTCCCGGAACCGACCAGCCGAATGCAGGCCGGAACTATTCAGCGGAGATGATCCGGGCGGCCGCTGGGAATCCCGCTCTGGCCCTGGCCCCGGGCCGCGTGATCGGCGTCGAGCAGACCGACACCGGCTTGACGCAGAGTACCAACGACCTCGAAGGAACTGTGAATTGGGTGGGGCAGGAGCGCAATCTCAACCGGCCGCAGCAGAACTTTCTCAGGATGGATCTGGCCGTGATCGCCTCCGCGATGCCGCAGGGATGGGCGCTGCGTGTTCAGCCGACGCCGGATAGCGACTGGCTCGCTCTTTCTCTCGTCTCGCCCAACGGCGACGTCCATTCGCTGGCTCGTCTGGACGCCCGGACCGGTGCGCTGAATGTAAGTCTCTCCACCCTGCGGGAAGCCGCGGCACCGGTCGTGCGGGTGCTGCAGGAAGTGGGCATGCGGCGCCTGGAGGCGACCTTCCTCACCAACGGTCTGACGATCCGGGAAGCCCGGACCTTCGCCGCCCGCTTTGAGCCCCGGTTCCTCCTCATGGCGGTGGAAAACCTGCAGTTTACGGCCGGCGCCCAGGGCATGCGAATCACAGGCCAGGTGCCGGTGCTTGCCCTGGGCGGGGCGGCCGGTCAGGAGCTTCGCTCTCTGTTGATTCCTCTGGACAACGTGCGGGTAGGATTCGTGTTCGATCCCCAGACCAACCGGATCGGTTTTGCGTTCAACTTGAATAATGTTCGCCCTGACCCGAACAACCGCTGGGAGAACATCGAACGGTTCTTCTCGCGGATTGCCAGCGTGCCGGGTGTGGATGCCGGGACGACCCGCGTCAGCTTGCTGAATCAGATTGCGCAGTCCCTGGGTGGCCGTGCCGAGATGGAAAGGCGCTTGGGAGATGCGGTCGGTTCCAACGCAACGGCCGTGGGACAGATCCAGGCGGCCGGCAGAGTGCTGGTCGATCTGCAGGCCGGCAAGCCTGTTTCTCAGGCGGACCTTCGGACCGCGCTGGATGGCTTGGTTCGGATCCTGAAGGAGAATCCCACCGTTTTGGCGCAGGTGGGCAACGGGTCCGGAATAGGGCCCTTGGGGTTGTCCGGTTCCCCGGTGGTGTTCACGTCGTTCCAGGAAGAGGGGCAGGAGGGGCAGCAGCAGGTCCAAGGGGGCGTGATGCCGATGCCGCAGCCCCAGCAAGGCGTGATGCCGGCGGCTGGATCGAGATGGCTGATCGTAGAGCAGAATCCGGCCGGCCGCGCATTGACCGTGGATGAATTGAGGGCCTACATCTCCACGGCGCAGGGCACGCAGGTGACGCAAGCGGCGACCCAGTTGCTGACGGCCCGGCTGAACCGGGCTCCGACGGCGCAGGAGATTTCAGATTTTCAAGTCAGCGTAAGGGTTAACCCGGCGACGAGGCAGATTGTGGTCGGCTTCGAGGCCTTCAACCCGAACCGGCAAGTGGTGGACAATCTGGGCCGTGCGGTTGCGCCGGAGGTGACGGTCACTCTCACGCGGGAGCCAGGGCCTCTCCAGCCGGGCTTGGTTCCACCGGCGCTCATGCAGTTGACCTTTGGCCAGCCGGTGCCCTTGAGTGAGCTTCCGGGCCCGAACGCGCAGGGGGTGGGGTTGCAGGAATGGGGCTTCCTCTCGGCGGCGCAAGTCGGTCAAATTGTGACGATGGCCGGCGCATGGAGAACCGACCTCCGGAACAATCCGCAGCGCGACGATCCTCCCATTCCCGTGGCTGACTTCACCGCAAATTCGCCGGTTTCATTGAGAGTTGACTTGCGGACGGGGGAGATTGTGGTGGGAGGTGAAGGGGAATGGGGTCGTTTCGGTGTTCGCGTTCCTCTTCCGGCGGCCCAGGGACAGCAGCAGCCGCCGATCCAGCCGCTGGAGCGCGGGGTGGTCCTTCCGAATAACCCGATCCTCGCCGGCGTTCCGCAACCGGGACCCGGTGGGCAACAGCCGCTGCCGCAACAGCCACCGCGGGTGGAACCGCCAACGCCGGATGGGCCGCGGACGCAACCGCTACCGGACCGCCGGTCGGAGCCGCCGCTGCCGAGTGTTCCGCCGCCGCCGGCGCAAATACCGGACCGGGTGCCGCAGGGGGTACTGCCGCCGTCCCCGCAGCAGCCTCGGCTGCCGTCAGCACCCTCCGAGCTGCCGCCGAATCAGGTGCTGCCGAACAGTCCGAGTGGGCCACCCATCTTCCCGGATCGGTTTGTACCTCCGACGCCGGATCCCAACCGTGCCAATCCGAGAGAGAATGGAGATCAGGCGCCTTTTATCCCGCCGCCGTCACCGCCTCCTCAGCTGCCGCCTCCATTGCACACCGTGATTGTGCCCCGCGCGCTCCCTCCGGCGGCTCTGCAGATGGCCGACCCGGGAGTTCCCAGAACCGACCCGTCGAACCGGCAGGAGCCGGTTTGGTACCAGAACCTGGTCTACACCGGCACCGTGCCAGCGGACGAATCCGGCCGGCCGCTGTCGCTCCACGAGCTGGTGAGAGGGGGCCACCTCAGCTCGCTGGCGGCCGTTGCCACCGGCATTGACGGGGCGCAGCTTTATCTCCAGAACGGACAAACGGCGGACATCCTGACCTCGATGCGGACCGTGGGGCCGGACGGCCGCCCTTCCCAGTTCGCGGCCCAGTTCATCGAACAGGGCATCGTCCGGATCACCGAGAACGGCGTGGTGTTCCAGGGCGCCACCTATTTCAACCCGGCTTTCAACGAGCAGGGCCGCATGGTGCCGGGGTCCCAGGTTTACTACGCACAGGTCTTCGATTCGAATCAGCGCTGGGTGCCGGTGCTGGCGATGCCGAACACCGGGGCTGTTCGCGGCATGGCGATCAACCCCGCGAACAACCAGCCGGTCCCCGTGACGGTCACGCTCGGCGCCGTGAACGGTCAGTCCTTGGCGACGAGCATCCAGGTCCTTGAGCCCGGGGTGACCCGGATCATGGACCGCGGGGCGCAGATGCTGGCCTTGGTCCGGGACGGGCAAGCTCAGCCGGAGCTCACCACCGTCCACACCGTCTTTAATGTCCGGCCGGACGGCTCGGTGGATATGGCCAGCGCGCAGTTGATGCAGAGAATCGGCGAGGGATTCCAGCGTCTCGACTACCGGCTGTTCGGCATGGGGAGCACCGAGGGGACGTTCCGGATGGTCCCGATCCTCTCCGCCTCGGGTGTCACTTTCAACGGCACCGCGGCGCTGTCCGAAACGGAGGGGATCCAGATCGTTCCGGCCCAGTACCGCGCGGTGCTGGTTCCCGGGCCGTCCGGGGCGATGAGGGCTTACAACATCGTGACAATGACCGACGTGAATCCGGGTGTCGAGATCGCCGTCGGCGAACTGCAAACCGGCCAGTTCCACAACAGCGGCGGTTTGCTGGAGCAGCATGATTTCCGGCAGGTCTTCACGCTGAACCGAAGCCCCGCGCCGGCCGGCGTGGCGAGCTTGGTGGCCGGAGCCGCCGGGATCCCCTTGATGGGCACCCCGCTCCCCAGCATCACCCAGTTGGCTCCCGGCGTGGCCCAGATGGATCCCGGCGTGGCCTGGTTCACTACGGAGAGCTCCCGCACGATGGTGGAGATGGGCAACCGCTGGGCCTTCGGGGCCTCAGTCACCGAGGGGATCGGGCCGGGCCGCTTCCAGGAAGTGGCGATCCTGCCGGACATTACCCAAGTGGACAACCTGTCCGGCGAAGTCTTCTCCGGCCCGAGCGCCTCCAGCGGCCGGCTCCCGATCACCTATTCGCTGCAGTGGATCACCCAGGGCGGACGGTCCGCCTGGGCGATCACCAATATCCAGAGCGCTGCCGGCCGGCCGCTTCCCTCCAGCGTCTACCTGTTGAACCAGGCGGGGACGATGGTCCATCTGGCGCCGGAGAACCCGCGGCAATTCTTCGGTTCCTACCGGGCGGTGATCCACGAGCTGGCGAGAGAGCAGCTTGGCATCGGGCGGGGGCCGGGCGGCCAGTTCCGGCTCGACGCCACGCCGCTGGGCATGATCGAATCCCAGCTGGCGGAGTTCATGGGGCGGGAGGCGCTGAACCAGGTTCTTATGGATAGGTTAGGCCCGCTGGCGATCAGCGGCAGGACCGGCATGCGGGACGTCTTCACCCGGTTGGACCTGCGGGAGGGGGCTATCTTCGCCAGCCGGCTGGTCGGGGTGGACCCGAATAATCCCTCCGTGCGTCCGGAGCGGATCTACGTCGGCCAGTTCCCCGGCGGGCAGCCGTTCTTCCACACGGCCGGGGCGGTCCTTCAAATTCAGGCTGATTTGGTTCGCCCGCAACCGGCGGGCGAGACGGACCGGCTGGTGCCGACCACGCTGCCGGTTTGGGTGCAGGCCACGCCGGACCTGGAAGGGAACATCCATTGGACCGCGCTGGCGTTCCTGCCCGACGCCCGCGATCCCGCGCGGCAGATGCTGGTGATCAGCGACGACCTGCTTCGGATCCGCGCGGACGGAAACCGCTTAGAGTTCGTTGACCGAGGCCGCGACAACACCAGCTATGTCGGCGTCCAGCGCGTTTTTGTCGGCGGGCAGTTCTATGACCTCCCGGTCCGGCAGACCTACGCCATCGATGACAACTGGCATCGGGTCGGTCCGGTGCAATGGGAGGTCCAGATCGACGGCCAGTGGGTGGGGGCCCGCCAGGACCGGATCCTGGGCCAGACCGATGCCGTCGGTTTGGTGGCCCACGGCTACACCTGGACGGTGGACAACATGACGCTCTCCGCCGCCAACCGGGCCGGAGCGACAGGCTCCCTGCAGATCCGGCACGCCGGATCTTTTGAGGTCTCGAGCGACTCGGACGGCTACTGGTACCGGGGCCCGCTCTCCGTCGTCAGCGCTGCTTACCTCCCGCACAACCACATCCTATCCACTGGCGGCTCGACTGATCTGGCTTGGATCCCGATCTTGAGTCCTGAGCGGCTTCAGCAGCTTCAGGCCACCAACACGGAAGGCCGTATCGAGGTCCGTCCGAACGGCCAGGTGGTGCGGACCACCGGCAACCTGGCTCAGGTCCATCTGCTGGGGGTTGTCCTTCACGTGGACTTAGTCGGCGGGGACCGGTATTCCCGGCAGAACTCTCCGGCCAGCTATGTGGAGGTGCTGCGCACGGCCGCCGCGCCGGCCAACGGGGCCGCGTTCCAGCTTTACGGCGATACCCACGGCATTCAGCTCAGCCTCGTGAACGGATATGAGCGCCACACCCACATCCTGAGCTTGCCCGGAACGGAAGGCTCCTTCGCCGAGCTTCCGCCCGGCGGCCTGCATTTGGTGGAGACGGCGACCGACTTGAGGCCGGTCATCAACCAAGTGAGGGATCGCCTCAACGGCGTCGCCGACCAGTTCGGGCTGCGCAACACACTCACCACCGCCCATATCATCCGGGCGGCCGAACGGCTGCAGGTCTCGGTGCCGGTGTTGCTGGCAGTCCTAGCCCATGCCGATATGGCCGGGAACTCCCAGGCCGGGACTCCGGGGCACAACGCCCGGTTGACTGACTTGCGGCCCGTTTTCCTGATGACGGCGAACCCGACGGATCTGCAGCTGGGGGCGGCCCAGCAGGTGATCCAGAACTTCCGCGCAGCCCACCCGGACTACATCAACCAGCAGGTCCCGCTTCCTCTGCGGAATATCACCCTGACCGTCGACCATCTGATCATGGCTGCTTTCCGGCCCAACATGCAGATTCTGGAGAGCTATTACGACCTGGGCAACGGCCCCGACGGCCGGCCGGTGCAGTACGTCACCCTGCCGGTCACCACCACCCACTCCGGCGCTTTTGTGGAGTTCGCCGACTACCGGTACGGAGAGGGCAGCGCCATCCGGCTCATGCGGCACGGCATGAGCTTCCCGGATCCCGGTTATCGGAGCGATCGGATCTGGCAAAGCGTGACTATCCAACAGCCGGTCGAGTGGGCGGTGATGGCGATCCCCAACCTGCTGGCCGGCGCCACGCCGTTTGCCAACATGACACCGCTCTCGATCCCGACCCGGTTCGAGATGCAGGTCTACCGGATCCATTACTCGGTGAACGATGCCGGGGTGAGCTACCTGAGCCGGATCACGGACCACACCGGAGCCGTCGTCTCCACCGGGATGATCGCCCCCGCCCCCAACTGGGAGCGGCCCCCCATGACCCCGCGGCAGGCGGCACTGCTCATTGGGAGCCCCGTGGCCGACAGGGGTGTTTCAACCCTTCCGCTTTCGATGCTCTCCGACATGGCTTCACCGCCGTTTAATCCGCAAGCGCCGCTGAGCCACCAGTTCAGCAACCCCGCCGAGGTGGTCCGGATCGCCGAGCGGATGGCGGCCGGCAGACAGGAGATGGTGCTGGGCTGGCAATCCGGAGCGGCGCAAGGGTTGGTCGGCAGGACCATCCTCGCCATGAGCTACCGGCCCGGGGATGCCACGGAGTCCATCCGCCAGCCGGTGCAGATCACGGTTTGGATCGATGCCCAGGGTAAGCCGGTTGACCGGCTGACGCAGTTCTTCGACCTGAACGGACGGGAAATCGCCCTCCGGTTGGCCTTCTCCGGCCAGGAATGGGGCCGGTTTGCCCGCCGGTATGAGTTCATGGCGGTGGGGGAGACGCGGGAGACGCCTCACTTCCTGCCGGTTTATCAGCGCAACGGGGTCTCGATCCGGTGGCAAGGGGTGCGGGAACTGGACGAGGCCACCGGGATCTCCGTGGCGAGCGTGCAACAGTCGGCTTGGATCTTCCGGGGCGCCGCCTTCAAACCGACCCGGGTTGACGGCGTGAACGTGCCCGCGGGCGCGGCCGAGGTGGTCGTGCCGGTCGGAAGCCGGCTTACCCTTTCGGGCGCGGGATTCGCAGTCCCGACGAACCTCCGCTTGACCCGCCAGCCGGACGGCAGCGTCATTTTGGTTCCTGTCCTGCCGGATGCCGACCTTCCTCCGATTGGGCAGGCGCCGGTCGGAGGGCCCGGCGGCCTGCACGGCCTGCCTCTCATGATGGCGGCCCTCATGATCGGCCAGCCGGGCCCTGGCCCAGCGGGGATTAACTTCACCGCTTTGTTCGCCGACCGGGCCGCGTGGGACACCTACATCCAAGGATTGGCGGCCAACGCCATAGAACTGCAAACCCTGCAGGCGGGGCTCGGGATGGATGGCCCGCAAGGTCTCCAGACGCGCATGACCGCGGCCACAACCGCTCTCAACCTGCTTTACGACGCGTTGGGCATCCCCCGCAACCAGAATGCTGGCGCGACCCCCGTGGAAACATTCCAGGTACAGCTCGACCGGATCACGGCGGCGGTGGGCCCGAACAGCGAGCTCGGCCGGATGATCACGCAGGCCGGGGCCCTGGAAGGCCGGCTCAATACCATTCGCGATAATCTCCGTTCCGCTCCCAACGCGGCCGGCCACATTGACCTCGCCAACGCCGACGACCGGGCGAGGCTGGCCACCAATCTCAACGAGATCGCGCGGGACCTGGCTAGCATCCGGGAGCGGATGACCCCGCTGGTGAATGCTCTGACGGCTCAGATCACTACCCTTCGCGGGCAGTTGGAAACTTTCACGACCAGCGTCACCAGAACACGGGATGCGATTACGGCGCTGGGCGAGATTCCACCGGCCACCCGGTTTCAGATCGCCGCGGCGGTCGAGGTTCGTCTTTCGGCGGAGCGGGATCTTGCCGACTTCTTCCAGTACTTGGCCAGGCAGGATGTGCTGGGGCCGGAGGGAGCCCTTGCGGTGCGGAATTACCTGACCGGCGTCTCTATGATGCGGGAGGCCGGCTCCATGCTCCAGTCCGCCGGCGTTTTGCCCCCCGGCTCCGATCAAGCGCTCGCCGCGCTGCTGGGCTCTCCATCAATGACCGCGACTCTTGAGCGCATCCAGAGCGTGATGACGAGGCTGGATAGGCTTCCGCGGCTCGACGGTGCCTCGGCGATGGATACGTGGGCGCATTCTCTTCGAGTGGCGGCGGCGGATCTCCGGCAGATCCTGACCCAATTCCGGGCGGAGCTGACGCCCCAACGCCTGACGCAGATCCGGGCGGAGCTGAATGCTCCCAACGTGAGGCAGGCGCTGAGCGAGTTTGCCGCTCAGGCGACGGCGCTGCGGGACGCGGTCAGGGCTGATTACAACAGCAATAGCCCCGCTTCCAGCAGCGCGGCCATCGGCAACCATCTTTCCGCCTATCGAGCAATGGAAGAGAGCACCGAAACGCTGATCTCCCTTTTGGAAAGAAGCGCTCCCACCCTGCTGACATTCCTGCGGGAAGCCGACGCCTTTCAGGGCTTATCAACCCAGATCATCAGCCGCGCGGAGGGCCTGCTGGGAGCTCGCGTCGAGGCCGCGCTGATAGCTCGGGGGGCCGCTCCCGCCCGGGCCGCCGAATTGGCTCGCCAGGTCCTCGATCACAGAGCCCAGTTCCAGACGCTGCAGGGCAGGGCGGCCGAGGCGGGCCAGCAGGCGGAGGCGCTCGGCATGCTGGCTTGGCGGCTCGGCGGGGCGTACGCCGCCCAGCTGGATGTCTGGGCGGCGGCCAACCCCAACCGGACAGTCAGGATCTTCGACCAAGAAGTGCGGTCGTCGGTGGCCGGCGTCGCCACTTGGCGGGTTGACATTACCCGTCCGGCGCCCGCTAACGACGCCCACGCCGTCACGCGCGCCATCTACTGGTTGGCGAAGCTCGCGGCGCAAGAGACCGGTGATGCTGCCCGGGCGGCCTGGAACCTGATCTCCCCCGCGGCGGCGATGCAGATCGCCGCCACCCCCGCGGCGCTTCAGGCGCTGGGGGGAGCCGCCAACTCTTTGCAGCAGATCGGGGAGACCCGGGCCGCCGCCGCGGAAAACCGGGCCGCGAATGCAGACCGCACGGCTGCGAATACGCGCATCGCGGACCTTGACGATCTCATGGCAACCCCGAGAGGCGACAGAGGGACCCATCGGATGTACCGGGTAGCGGTCGAGGAGAGGAATCGGTTGCTGAGGACATTACCCGAGCACAGTGCGGTCCGCCAGCGTATCGTGGACAATGATACTTGGTATGTTGTCACCACCCACATGCTGCCGGACGCGAGAGCTCGCGTCCGGGATGCTGATCGCGTCATGGAGCGCACCGCTTCCGCTTACCAAAGCTCGATCACTCCGGCTTTTGGGAGCGGAATCACCGCTCTCCAGGATGGTCTGCGACAGCTGGCCAATGGCAACCTGAACCAGTCGGTGCCCCTGCTGAGCCTTGGGAGGGTCCATCTCAGCTGGGCCCTGTTCCAAGGCCAGCTGGCCGCCGCCGCGAATCCTTCCGAGACCCGGACCGCGCTGACCGGCCTTCGAGGGGGTACGGAACGATCGATAACGGCGCTGGTCGGCCATTACAGCGGCCGGAGCCCTCTTTCACCGGCGGACCTGGAACGCCATGAGACGACACTTGCCGCCAGTATGTTGACGGCCCAATTAGCAGGGCTGGCGGACGCGGCTCAGGCGGCCGGCAGGGACGTCGCGCGGGCACAGCGGGGGCAGCTTGACACTATCATCGCCGTGGTGGACGCGACCGACAGCAGCTTGGGATGGTCCATTTTCTGGAACAGAGGGTTCTCCGGCATGGCGGGGGCGCAGCGGGATCCGGCAGGCGCACAGCTGGCTAACATAGCCGATACGATGGCCGCGCAGCGGAGTTCGCTTGCCCGCTTCCGTACGGATCTCGTGGCTCTGCGGGACCGTTTGGATAGGGGCGAACATATCACTCCCGCGGAAGTGCAAGGTCTTGTGACCAGGTTTAACGGGATCGGCATTGAGCGCGACTTTAACGCGGCTGGAATCCGGAGCGCGATTGGCGCTCTGGCACCCTCTCCAGAGCAGGTCCAGATACTCGCCCGGCTTCCCGGCGACATGGCGGTTTTCCGCGACAGCACGGTCGCGGCTCAGAATTTCTTCGCCGGACGGGGAACACAGGAGGCCTGGATAAACGCTCTCGTTCGGGCCGGCGTGGGGCTTGGGCAGTTGCAGCTCCTGCAACTGAGGCATAACCAGAACGAGCTGAACCGGGCCATCGATATGGGAGCGGAAAGGTTCTTCCGGTGGGACCAGGGCCGGCGAGGCATGCCGCTGGAGCAGATCGATGCACGGTGGGCGGACCCCGATTTCAGGCGTGATCTGGTCCAGGCGCACGACCAGAATTTCCGGCCCGCCGATGTGGCGGCGATGGAGCGGACCATAGAGAATTTTCGGACGGCCTTCGCCGGTTTCCAGCCCGGCCAATTCAACACCCCGCTGGAGGCTCTGAGGGGTTCTTCGGACCGGCCCGGTCTGATGAGCATCCTCAACTCCGGCCAGAACGTGATTGTCTGGAGCGGCAGCCTGGCGGCCTTCCAGTTCGCCGGCTACCACCTCGGACTGGCGGCCGCGGAGGCGAGTTTCGCCAACAATGCCGGCTGGAACGATTGGGATAACGCCCAGATCCTCAGAGGACCGTTGTCCTTGATGCCCTTCGTCGGCGGGCGCTGGCAATGGATGTATACCTGGGTGGCCTCTGCCCTCCATCAGGGCTCTTTCGACAACATCCAGAGGGCTGCGCAAGCCGGGCAGGAGTTCTACACCCGGATGCAGACTGAGCTCGCCTCAGGCGACGCAACCCGCATGTCCGCGGCCGCCAATCAGGGGAACCTCGCCCTCCAGTCCAATGATATGCGGTTCAACCCGAACCTGCTCTATCAGGCGGTGGGTAGATACACTACCGCCCTCTTCTGGACAGCATTTGTTGTTGGGCTGGGGGGGGACACCATTGCCACATTCGGGATCGGCTGGGTGATCAAGCTCGGGATCGGCGGCGTTCAGTTCGGAATCAGCGTCGCCCGGATCGGGTGGCAAGCGGCGAGAGCGGAAGTCCAGCTTATGCGTCTTATTCAAGTGGGAGCGCAAGGTGCCAGAGGGGCGGAGGCCGCGGGTAACCTGGCCAGGGTGGGCCGTGGAGGGGCGGAGGTCGTGACAGCGACCGGCCAGATCGGCCGGATGGGATTGTCCGCCCCGCAGGCGGCCGCCGCCAGGGGCCTGATGGCATCGGCCGCGGGGCGTGAGCTCCTGACCACTTTGCTCAGTTCGGAGCGGGGCTTGGCGATCCTGAGCAAACTGGGCAGCTCAGCGGAAGTGGTTGCCGCCTTGGGCAGGATCTCCGCGAACGCCGCCACCGCCGGGCGGATCTTCGGGGCTCTGAACCGGGCGGCGCAGACCGGTCAGGGCCTGCAGGGGTTGAACCGCCTTGCCGGCGCATTAGGCCGGGCGGGAGCAGCGGGGGCTTTTGAAGCCCTGGCCGGCACTCCCAAGGGAGCCGTAGCTTTGTCCCAATTGCTCAGTTCCAGCCCGGGGCTGAGGGCGATGGGTCGCCTCCTGGGCAGTGAGGCCGGCATCAACGCGGTCAACAATCTGGCGAGGGCCGGACAGCCGGGCGTTGCCTTCCTGGCCCGGATGGGCAGCACTACACAAGGGGCGGGGATTCTCAGCCGGATGGCGAGCTCCTCCAACGGGCTGAATCTCCTGAACCAGATCGCCGCCTCCCCGCAATTGCTGGCCGGTTTCGGCCGGATGGCCGGTTCGCAGGCTGGCCTGAACGCCCTGAGCCGCCTTTTCAACTCGCAGGCCGGGATCACGGCTCTCTCCAAACTGTTGAGCACGCCGGAAGGGGTGGCCGCGCTTGGCAAGTGGCTGAGCTCGCAGAGCGGAGTCAACGGGTTGATCCGGCTGCTCAATGGCTCAGGCGGGATGGATGCCTTCGCCAAGCTGGCCGGGAGCGAGCGGGGAATCCAGTTGATGGGCCGCCTGGCGGAAACCCCGGCCGGGATCGACATCCTGTCCCGTCTGTCGGCCTCTCCCGCCGCGTTTGGCCGGGTCATGGAACAAGGATCGATCGGGTGGATAAGGTCTATGATCCTCAGCGGAAGGGAAATATTCACGACCGTGAACGAGATGGGCAACATCGTGACCAAGCCGTGGGGACAGTTCACCGCTGACTGGGGCCGCATGGTGGTCCGCGGCCAGCTCACCTTCGGCGCGATGAACGGTGCTTTGTACTTCTTGAAGAATGTCGGTGAATTTCTGGTCACGGCCGCGAGCGGCCGCGGCCACTGGAATTTCAAGTGGGAAGAATTCGGTCAGCAAGTGGCGGGTGGGATGCGGCAGGGCACCTACATGGGACCGCTGCTCCACATCTTTGGCGCTCCCGCTTCGATCTATGGCCGTGTACCGGGCATGGCCGCCCTTACCGAGCGGGTCGGCACCTACGGCGGCTTCATCGGTGCCCTCACCGGCCGCAACTTCGGCCAGCTGGGCACCTTCGCCTTCGGCGCCTCCGGCAAGGGATGGTGGAATCTTCTGGTCCCCCTTAATTTCCTGGTCCACAGCGTGGATGTCGCGCTGACGATCGGCGCGTTCCGATACCTCGCGGCGGGCTTGAGCGGGCTCGCAGGCGGCATCTTTGGTTCAATTCTGGATCGGGACATCACCCGGTTTGGGTTCTATTTCAACGCCATCGCCGGCGACGTGATGAGCGAAAACGCGAAGACGCCGTTCGGCGCCCTGGTCGGCCATCTCGCGATCTTCATCACGCCGCTCAAAGGCCAGGTGCAGTTGCGGGCGATGGAGGCCCGCTTCGGCGCCGAGAGCGCGGTCGGCAGGGCCTTCGCCGTCGCCGGCCAGGAGGGGGCGGTGGGGTCCGCGGTTCGGAGCGGCGAACAATCTCTGACGGCCCGGCAGGCGGCCGCCCTGGAGTCGGCCTTCCTGGGCGGGCGCGGGGATTATAATGCCGAACTCCTGAGGCAGGGTCGCCTCAACCCGGGGGATCTCAGTTGGGATGCTGTTTCCGCGCGAGTGGAGAGCCGATTGACCGCCCTGGCCGGAAGGGAGCTGGCCCAGGAGCTGGGTACCCTGCTGCGGGACGGAAAGATCTCCGAGTTCTCCTCCCGTTGGGAGATGATCCGGAACGCGGCGGTCGAGCAGCTGCTGGATGAAGCGGTTACCTCCATCCTGCAGCTGCCGCGCGATTCCCAAGAGGCATTGGCGGCCACGGCTCGGCTGGAAACGGAGTTGGGCGGCCGCCTTTTGGTGGACCGGACGGGATCGAACGGTGAAACGGTCAGGAGTCTGGCCACCCTTTTGCGTGAAGGCGGGATGTCGGTGGATCTGGCCCCGGCCCGGCTGCTGCTGGACCAGGCTTCCTCGGACGTCACCGCGCTGGTCCAGAGCGGGCAGATGAGCCGGACGGAGCTGGTGGCGATGGCCGACGCGGTCACCCGGATGGCCGAGCAGATAGTCCAGATTTCCGGGGAGGGTCTGTCCCGGGGGTCGCAGGAGGGGCTGCGGGACATGACCGCCGCGGTGGTCACCCGCTTCGGGAATGATCCGAGCATCCGGACCTCTGACCGCAACACCACGGTCAACCATGTGATCCCCGAGCTGAACGTGCTGGTCTCGATGGAGGCGCGCGCCCGCTCCCTGATCACCGACCCCTCCGTCAAGGGGACGCTCAAGCCGATGGGAGAAGGGGTGCTGCGGGCGATCACCGAGGTGCAGAGCCGCCTCGACCAGCTGCGCGATTCCGCCAAGACCAACGGCGAGAGAGAGCTTTTGATCCAGGGGTATCAGGGGTTGGGGATCGCTTGGGGGAACGCGGCCCGCAGTCTCGTGGAGAGCGGTTTCGGCGACCAGCTGGCCAAGGGAA
Organism: uncultured Planctomycetia bacterium; assembly: GCA_964373295.1. Classification (GTDB taxonomy): domain Bacteria; phylum Omnitrophota; class Gorgyraeia; order 1-14-0-20-64-10; family 1-14-0-20-64-10; genus CAYJUA01. The sequence goes on along the minus strand of CAYJUA010000008.1, from coordinate 11,250 downwards.
CCCTGTCCGCCTATAACTCGGCGATGGGCCTGCAGGCGGCCATGCGGGCCGAGGCGGTGGCCGGCGCCGACGCGACCGGCTTCGTCCGCGCGGCGGAACTGGGCGCCCAGACCGGCCGGGTCTTCCTAAACACCTTCCAGCAGATGCAGAAGGCCGGTCTCGACAAGGGGAACCTGATCCAGGTGGCGAACCAGCTGTCCAAGGGCTCGATGGCTTTCACCGTTGAGACGATCAACGGCTTCCGGCAGATGATGAGCTCCGGCCGGCTGACCGCCTCCCAGATCGCCGAGGCCGGCAAGGCGGTCTCGATTGCCTTAGGAAGCGCGGTGGAGGTGATCTTCGGCTCCACAAAGATCCTGAAGCAGTCCGGCAAGCTGACCGACGCCGAGATGAAGGATGTAGCGACCACTTCCGCGCACCGGATTATCCAGCTCCTGGGAGATTACACCAAGGTCACGGCTGAAGCGGCGAAGAGTCTGGAGAACCTGTCCGTGGCGGAAGGGAAGGCCTTCTTCGCCGAGGCGATCAGCGCGGCCCAGTCGGCCGCGAAGGCGGTGGAAGGCCTGCGGCAGATGAAGGACCAGGCGGGCAACCCGCTCCTCAGCGAGGAATTCTCCAACCGGCTGGCCGAGTCCATGAACGAGCTGCTCCAGGGTTCGCTGGACCAGGTTGATCATTTCACCAAGGGCAGGACCGGTGACGCCGAAGTGATGACGCTGGCCATTGAGGTGCTGATGGATATCCAAGCGATCGCGCAAGAGACCGGCAACGCCGAGGCGGCCAGCCGGGCGGAGATCTCCTTTGTCAACCTGATGGCCGGTTACACCCAGCAGGTGACGGGGGAAAAGATCAAGCTGGACGCCCCGGAGGCGGCCCAGGCCGCCAGCGAGCTCCTGAGCCGGCTGACAACCCAATCGGAGAAGGCGCCCGGCTCGGTCTCGGAGGGGGCATTGACCGCCATGACGGCCATGACCGTTCGGCTGCACGCCCAGGGGGCGAAAACGAGCCAACAGGCCCCGGCCTGGGCCGCGCGGGACAAGGCCCTCGCCGCGACGGTCAGCCGCCTGCTCAGCCCCGGCGGGAAAGCCCTGGGGCCGGAAGCCCAGACGCGGCTGCTGCAGCGCCTGCAGGGCACCGAGCACGCGCCGAACAGCGAGGTGGGCAAAGCGGCCTCCGAAGCGCGGGACCGGGTGGTGAAGGCCGAGACGGCGAAGATGTTCGAAGAGGCCAAAAAGGACGACTTTGTCGGAAGAACGGCAACGGAACAGCGATTCACGCGGCTGATTACCTTGGGAGAGGACCCCGTCTTCCTCTGGGTTCGGTTGCTCGAAGCCGGTTTTACCGGAGGCCGCGACTCCCCGCTGATGCGGCAGGCCGGGGAGCAGGGGCTCCGCTCAGCCGAGTCCTCCAAGTCCCTGCAGGAGTTCATCTCCTCCATCAAGAAGGCGCTGAAGGACGACCCCAAGCTTTACACCCGCTTGAGCCAGCTGGAGACGTTCTTGAACTCTCCCGCTGGTTTGCAAAAAGCTTTCCTGGAGAACCAGGCGCTCCTGCAAAGGGCCGCCAGCCGGAACACGCTCGATGACATTAAGGATACTAGCGCGCGGGAGAAACTGATCCAGCAGAGCCAGAAACTGGACCAGATGACGCAGGAGGCCCGGGAGATCAAGGATCCGGCGCAGCGCGAGGCCAAGATCACCGAGATCCGGAATGCGAACGAGCAGTTCCTCATAGACCTTGTGCTGGCCCGTTCAGAGGGCAAGATTGATCTCCGAGACCCTAAGAACGCCGCGCAGTGGGCGATGGTTCAAGCCTTTCTGAATAATCCTGGCGCGGTGGCCGCCATCGTGGAGACCGGAGGAGGCAAGACCCTGGCCTTCCTGCTGGCCGCTAAGCTGGAGATGCAGGGGGCCGAGGACCGGAACGAGAAACTGAAGATTACCCTGATGGTGGAGAACGGGGACTCGATCGAAAAGGTTATCGCCGAGGCGGTGGCGTTCGGTCTCTTCAAGCCCGTCGAACTGGTGAATGGCGACCCGGCGGAGGGGGAAACGAACCACGCGCAGAGGCTGGTGAGAGAGCTCAACGCCGACCGCCACACGCTGGTCCTCTTCAGCTGGGACGCGAGGATGTTCCTCAACAATGAGGCCCGGCAGGTGCCGGAACTCCAGAAGGCCCTCGAGCGGATTACCGTGATCATGCTGGACGAGTTCGACAAGCTGATCACGAACATCACGCAATGGATCGAGAGCAGAGCCGAACAGATGCAGGGGGAGGCCGCCTTCGCCCCGCTGGAGCTCTTCACGTCGAAGCTTCCGGTGGCGCAGATCTTCGAGGCAATCCAGAGGTTGGTGAAGAGTGGAGAGATCCGGGCCGCCGCCAGCGCCAACGAGATGCTCTCCGGCGGCTCCCGCTTTTGGTACCCGGGCCGCAACCAGGGGGAGAGCGGGAAGATCTTCCTGACCGATGAGGCCTACAACTTGGTTACCCGGCAGGTCGGCACCGAGGTCGCCAAGTGGCAGGTCCAGTCGGTGCTGAAGGCCTATCTGGATTACGTGGCGTTCAAAGCGGGGGACAAGGTTTACACCCTCGACCGGCCGGGCGGGGCCAACGCCGACCGGGGTATCGTGCCGGTGGACCGGGAAGGGGGCGCCCGCGGTTCGGCGCAGTGGACCCGGGTGATGGACGACACCGTCTACGTGGCGGCCTTGACCCACGCCCACCGCGGGGAGCTGGAAGCGAACTACGGCAAGGAGGCCGAGACCGGCCGGCAGATTGACCCGATGAGCCGGATCCGGGTGAACATGACCTCCTCCGCCTCCATCCTGCGGGATCTCTTCACCGGCAACCCGAACGCCCGGATCTGGGCCGCCTCCGCGACCTACCGGGTTGGGCTGCGGCTGGCTCGCGCCTACCTGGGGATGGAATTCTCCGTGGAGCAGTTGGCGGCCAATGCCTCCCGGATGTTCTCGCTCGGCGCCGATGGCCGTTCGTATGATTTCTCCACCTACGGCCTGCGGGAGGCCAGCACCAAGGCCGAGATGGAGATGACCTCCTGGCAGAGAACGGGCAAGATGGGCGAGATCATCCTGATTGACAGCCGGATCACCTCGGACCAGGCCTTGCGGGCGCAGGCGGAGAACGTGATCACCCTCTGGGGCAAGGGGAGAGGCCAGGTGGTCTACGTGGAGGGAGAGGTCCGGGCCCGGTTCGAGAGGATCCTGATGGAGGTGGCCAACGAAAGAGGAATGAATCTGCGGGAGGGGGAGGACCTGGAAGGGGGCCGGCTCCTGCGGCCGACTGCCGACGATCTGGGGGAGGGAGGCCGGGCGGACAGGGCCCGGATCTTGGTGATTGATGAGAGCACCAATGCCCCTCTCGACGCCGTCGCCAAGATGCTGGAAGGCCGGATCATCCTGACCAACGAGCGGGGAATCCTGGGGGTCAGCTACCGGGCTGGGGAGCGAGGAGAGCCGCTCAGCCCGGCCGACATCCATGCCCGCTTGAACGGCCTCTCCGATGAGGCGGTGGCGCAGCTGCAAGGCCGCACCAAGGAGGGTTCCCGCACAAGCGAGTCGGTTCGCTTCCTCTATATCGAGCGGCAGCTGATGGACAGCGATCTTCAGCGTCTGCGCGACCAGCCGGAGATGCTTCGGGCCTTCGAGAACAGTTTGCGCAACAACTACGAACAGAAGGATTACCGTAACGCCGATTTGGATCTTCTCACCCGGTTCGAGAACCGGTCGCTGAACGCCAAGGAGACGGTGCTGCTGTGGCTCAAGCTGCAGGGTGCTCTGGATGAGAGCGCCGCAATCCGGCACGCGGTGGAACAGGTCTTCCATGGCGACCTGAGGGGGATGATCCAGAACGCGATGATCGGCGTCAAGAGCGCTGAAGTTCTTCGAATCCTGGAAACAGCGCGGGACGACGTGCTGACCAACCGGTACCGCAGCGCCTCGGAGCTGGGCCGGGAGCTGGTGGGCGGCAAAGAGTGGGTGCAGTCCATCGCCCTGTCGGCGGCTCATGAGCGGGCGCGGATCCTCAGCGACGTGGTGCCGGCCCTGAGGGAGCTGGCCCGCAACGGGGACCGGGACGCGATCCGCCTTCGGAACGACTCCAACCTTCGCCTGGGGGATAGTCTCCAGGATAGTCTCCAGGAGGCGCTGAGCTTCCCGCACAATGTCGGCCGGATTCAGGCGGACACCACCGGGATGTCCTGGCGGACCGCGCGGACTTTCACAGACCTCGTCTCGGTTGCCCTGACCTTAACGGGGGCGATTCTGCCGACCCGCGAGGCAGGCGCCGCCCGCTCCGCCGAGCAGGCGCTCAGCAGCCGGGCGAGGGATTTGAACCGGACCCCGGTGGGAGACACCGTTCAGAAAGCGGCGGACCAGCTTCAAGTGCCGGTGGCGCAGGTCGGCGCGTGGGTGGCGGCCCTTCGGGGACAGACCCAGATGTTGGCCGCCCCGACCGCGCTGACATTCGGTGAGCGGCTGATCCTGACCGAGATAGCTTCCCTTCAGCGGGATGACCGGCGCTGGCAGCAGCTGGAAACCTTCCTGCGGGCCACGGAATCGGCTCCCGGCACCACCCTCTGGTCGCAGGCGACCCGGAATGGGACGGAGCGCCCATCGGTCCTGATCACGCTGGCACAAGACGGCTTCATCCCCCGGACCGGCGAATATGCCGGGTTGGCGGTGCTGGACCGGATGGCGGGGGCCTACGCCGCCGTGTCGGTCCGCTTGCAAGGGCAGGTGATCTCCGCCGAAATCTTCAACCAGTCCTTCCGGGCGGAACGGCCGGCCGCGGCCCTGCTGGGGGCGCTGCTTCCGGAGTACCGGCTGGAGGCGCAGGCCATGGGCCATGAAGGGACGATCATCGAGGCCCGCGCCAACATCCAGCGCTACACCCTTTGGATCAAAGAGGCGCGTGAGGATGCCAACCTGCAGATGCAGCTTGAGGATGAGCTGCACTACTGGCAGAGCCGGTTGAGCCAGGCGGAGACGGCGCTGGGCGCCGATGCCCGCGCGGCGGTTTCCCTGCCGGGGCTGGCGGCGCTGGCCGGGAGGATGGGCCTGCCGGACATGGGCCTCCTGCTGGCGGTGATCGCCCCGAAGACCTCGGAGGAAGAGAGAAAACAAACCGTGGCCGGTTTCGAGAAGATCCGGACATCCCTGGGCTTGAGCGACGAGAAGTTGGCGGGCCTCCTCAGCTTGTCTCAGATCCAGGCCTGGGCGATTGATCCGACCGAGCCCGTCTGGACCCGGTTCGTGCAGACTAATTCCAACGATGCCAAGGTGAGAGCGGCGGCCGGCGAGGTCTTGCGGACTATTGAAGCCAATCGCAGCATTCAGGTTCCCGCCGGTGCTATCTCTCTGAAGGAGATGGGCGAGATCGCCGCGAAGTACGGGCTGGATGAGCAGACCGTGGCCTTGACGCTCCGGCCGGATTTCGGGCCGGAGCTCTTGAAAGCGGCCAAGGAGATGGCCGGTCTGAACGGCCTCCAGGGAGATGTGGCTCAGGAGCTTCCGGCTGCCCTCCGCGACGGCACGATGGATGTGCGGCGGCTCGCCCTTTGGGCGGCTCCGGTGGTGGCGGTCCGGCAGCGGATTGGAGCGTCGAATGAGGTGGACCGTCTGGAGACGCTGATGGAAATGAACCAGGAGAGCGGGATCCTATTCATGGCCCGCGGCGAGCAGACCTTGATGGAGGTCGGCTTGGTCCAGGTGCTGGCCCTGGTGCCGGGCATCGGGCAGGCGGCCCTGGACCAGCAGGGCAAGACGGTGACGGGCCGGATGACGCAGCTCTTCTTCGCGATGCTCAATGATGTTCAGGCGATCCGGGCCGCGGCTCCGGTGGCGCTGGAGGGGATGCCTCTCTCCGCGCTGGTGCCGGCCACCGCCGCGCGGATCAATCCAAATAACCCGGATCCGACGGCCCTGCTGAACTTGGTGGTGAGCCGGATGGAGGCCCGCGCGCTCCAGACCGGTCCGCTGGGACAGCTCCGGGACAAGGTTGGTTTCCTGGCCACCCTGAAGGAAAAGATGGCGGCGGCGGCTCAATCGGCGGACTTCTCCAACGGCCAGGCAGTGGAGGCGTTGGATAAGGAACTGATCACGCACATGGGTGCCTTCCTGGACGCGGCGCTCCCCCTGCCCGGAGGACAGAGCTGGTCGAAGCGGCAAGAGGTGTCCATGATGACGAGTCTGGTGGAGCTGGTCCAGAGCCGTCCCGCGGACCTGGAGCAGGCCCTTGCGCCGGTGGTGCAGAATGAGCTGATCAAGCTGGGCAAGGTCTGGATGAACGAGTGGCACCAGGAGCAGCAGGCCGGCCATATCACCTCCGACGAGCTCCTGGACAGGATCCAGGACAAGGACCAGGATCAGATGAGGGGATGGCTGGGCATCGCGCTGCCGGGCCGGTTGGCGGCGGTGGTCCTGCACCAGCCGGCGGTGATTAAACAGCTGTTGGCGAACACCCCGGCCGGCTCCCTGGAGCGGGCGGTCTTGACCGATATCGCGGCCCGGGAAGGGGACCTATTGGGCCTCCTGAGCCGTCCCGCCGACCTGCTGCGCCGGCCCGAGATTCTGGGCATGCTGATGCCGCAGGCTGATTCCTCGGCGCTGCAAGGGAGCCGCCGCGAGATGGAACAGCTCTTCGGAGATCTGGCGGTGTTGCTGCAGCCGGAATTGGCCCAAAACAAGCAGCATCAGACGGTTGGCCAGTCTATCTTTGAGGAGCACCTGGGCCTGTCCCTGGTCGCGGAGAATCCGGCTGAAGCGTTCATCCAGCTTTCGAATTCCGTGGCGAAAGATCCTCTCGGTGTTTCGGCAGCCGGGTGGAGTGCTCTGAAGACCTTGTTGGAGGACAAGACCAAGGCGCTGGAAACGGCAATGCCGGTTGATCCCGCGCTGCGCCGGGCGGTGGCGGAGCTCAAGGCCGGCGTGGATCAGGGCCGCCTGCAGTCCGCCATGCAGAAGACCCCGATGGGTGACCTGGACCAGGCCCGCTTGGACCAGGTTGCGATGGCCGCGGACCAGGCGGAGCTCGCCGCCCAGTCTGATCCAATGATGCGGCAGGAGCTTGCCTTCCGGCTGACGCGGCAAGCGTTCGAACAGAACAACATTCCGCTGCCGAGCCACGCCCTGCTGACTGACACGGAGGCCAATAGAGGCCGGACGAACCACGAGGTGGTCGAGAAGCACAGCGACCTGCAGAGGGAAGATCTCAAGGTTGTCAGCCAGGTCGCGCAGCGCTGGCTGGCCGGAGAGATCAACCCCGCTCAGATGGGCCGGGAGGAGTGGCTCAAGGCGGGTGAGCAAGCGTGGGGCCGGGTCTTCACGCAGGAGGAGAAGGACCGGCAGGTTTACTTCAAGCAGGAGGTGCTGGGCCGGCGGACCACGCAGGCCCTGCACCAGGTGCTTGATTCGACGGCCCGCGAAATCGATCAGGAAGTTCTCCGCGCGAAGGCGTGGGCCCGGACGAATATCCAGGATCCCGGCGACCGGGAGGAATACGTGAAGATCCGTTCCGGCACCTTCCAGCAGGCGGTCTTGCACCGGGCTGTTCCTCAGAAAGACCGGGAGCGGCTGGCCGTCTTGCTGGAGAGCTTGCCGCAGAGCCAGGGCCTGGCCGATTGGACCGTCCGGCTGCGGGATCCGTCCATCGCGGTGACTTACGATGATTTGCTCACTCAGGAAGGCAGGGAGACCGGTAAGGATCAGCCGGCCCGGATCGGCCTGCTGCTGCAGCAGATCCTGACGCCGGAGTTCCTGGTCCAGATCCAAGGGGACATGACCTTCGTGGCCGGCCAGGTGGCGGCCGTTACGCTGGAGACCGATTCCGGCGAGCAGTACCGCAGCTACTTCCTGAAAGAGGACTACGGCACCTACCGGCGGTCCACCTCCATGGCGGAGCGCCGGATCAACTGGAAGTTCCTGCCCGGTTCCGAGGCCTACGTGATGAGCGCCCGCCGCATGCTGAACGATCCCGACTGGCTGCAGAGCAGTCTGCAGACCGCCGTGGAACGGACACCGCTCTACGTGGAGCAGATCGGGTTTGGAAAGGTGGTCAAGAAGGGGCTGGAGAAGGAGGTCAAGGACGGCCGGCTCACCCAACAGCAGGCCGATCAAAAACTGCTGGAATGGAAGAAGGACGTGGCGGCGTTGTCCGGGCTCATCCAGGCGGTGGCTCCGGTCGTCGGGCGCAAGACCAAGACCACCGAGCGGCCGTTCGAGAAAGGCAAGCACGACCACCAGGGCGGCATCGGCGTGGAGGAGAACACCCACACCGCCCAGGACATCTTTGAGAGGAAGTTCGGCATCAGCCGCGTCAAGGCGAACGCCCCGCTGCTTCGGATCCTTGGAGGCCTCATGATGGGCGACGCCAAGACGGCGGGGCAGGTCTTCTCCCCGCGGGGAGAACACACCCAACGGTTCGGAAACCTATTGGCGGAGCTGGAGGCGGTGGTGGCCCGCTGGATGGAGGCCTCCAACCCGAGCCAGGATCTCATGGGGAACCTGCGGCTGGCGGCGGAAGGGGTGGCGGCCGAGCCGGAGCTGTATGGAACCTCCTTCCTGGTCGCGCTGGCCCTCTTGGCCGACGCGGCCGGCGGGACGACCCAGGACCTCGTGAAGCGGCTGGAGAACGCGAAGGATGTTGACGCCGAGATCAAGACGCTGGCCCGCGCGGCCTACGGCAAGAGCTTCCAGACGAAAGCGGACCGCCAGGCCTTCGGCGACGGGTTGAAGAACGTGCAGGGCCCGGAAAAGATAGAAACGCTCGGCGGGAAGCAGGCCCAGATTGATCTGCGGCTGACCGACGCCCCGGCCCGGCTCTACCAGGTGAACGAGGACCGGCCCGGTTACCTCATCCTGCACGCGGAGACCTCGTCCCAGCAGGTTCTCTCCCGCATGTGGGACCCGACCCGTATCCACGAAGAGATCGAGCGGGGCCGGGTGGTCAAGTCGGAGAAGGAGCTGGACCAGGTGCTCAAGGAGCACCAGGTGGACCAGAGTCAGAGGGCGCACAACACCGAGCTGCCGAAATATCTCAACTATTTGAACGATGTCGAGAAAGAGACGGCCCAGTTGCTGCCGGCCCAGCTCTGGTTGCGGGACAACCTGGTGGCGATCAACATCATCCGCAAGGATGCCACCGCCGGTTGGGTCCAAGTGAATCCCTCCCAGGTGGTCACGATCGTTGGCATGTCCTCAGAGCTCGACGCGAAAACCCGCGAGAAATTCATCCGGCACGAGATGGACCACTCGCTGCAGAACACGGTGCCGGGCTACAAGCAGTTCAGTGTTGAGAAGTGGAAGAACTTCGGCGACAAGCGGCAGGCGATGTGGAAGGCCACGCTGGAGTTCACCGGTGCCTACGACGTGGAAGAAACCAAGGACAATCAAGCCGAAACCCAGGAGACCCTCTCCCACGAGATGACCGCCTACATCCGTCCCGACGGTGTCGACATGCTCAAGACCTGGGACACCATGATGAAGGCCGCCTCGGGGGTGTTCCGCGAAGAAACGTTCAACAAGCGCAAGATGCAAGCGGCCAAAACGCTGCGGAAGTTGGTGATGGATGCTCAGGGCAACAAGATCCAGGAGGAGTGGGATTGGGTCAAGCAGGTTGCTACGGAGATCGAGGCCGCCGCCAAGAACTTTGAGGAGGGCTGGCTCTCCGGGAAGCCGGCCGCCCCCGCGCCGGCCGTCACTCCGCAGCCGCCGGTCGCGCCGCCCACTCTGCCGCCCACCCCTCCCGCTCAGGCACCTCTTCCTCCGGTGTCCAATATCCTGGGACCGGATGGCAGGCCGTGGTCCTACGATTCGGCGGCTGGGTTGGAGCAATCTCAGGCCGCGGTTGAGCGGACGATGAAACAGGCCATCGCGGAGATCATCGCGAAGCTGGCCGAGGAGCGGGAGATCCCCGCGCTGTCCGCCTCCGAGTCGGAGCGGATCGCCGGCGGGCTGGGCGATCCGAAGACGCTGGCCGACCTGACCTGCGCCTGCGCCTCCTCGGTGAACTTCGTGCAGGAGGTCCAGGGCCGGACGGTATCTCAGCGGGAGACGGGTGCCATGGCCCGCCAGCTGGTGATCTTGTTGCTGCAGGGCGCTCTCCAGGGTATCCGCAACGGCGATAAGTTGTATGCCCAAGTGGGCCAGGGCGAGACGCCGGGCATCCCGGTTCCGTACGGCATGATCCCGCAGCTCCTGGCCACGCCGAACCTGGTGGACGGGGCGCCCAACGGCTATGACCTTTCCCTTTACCAGATCACGCCGGTGGAATCCACGAAGCAGATGGAGGTGATCGAGCGGGCCGGGAGGATCCTGGTGCCGGGGTCGGTCTTCAATAACACCACCCCGGGGCTCGTGTGGGGCCTGGGCGAGGGCCGGCCGGCAATCTCCTATCACGAGGTGGAATCCTTCGGCGGGCATGCCGCGGTCCTGGCCGTGATGGGCGACGCGGCCCTTGCCAATGCGGCCGCAGTTGCCACCGCGGGCTCCCGGACCGTGCGCGGTCCCGACCTCTTCACGCTGATTGACGGCGCCCTGTATGTGGCCGGACGGCCGGTTTCCGAACTTCCGCGGTGGGGCAGTCGCCTCCGGAGCGGCGACTTCAGCGCCGGCGCAAGTGCCGCTGACAAGGCAGCCGGCGCGGCCCCCGCGGGTTCTTCCGGATGGAGAGGATGGATCGCTTCAGTGTTGCTGGGCCTGATCCTGCTGGCGCCGGAATCGGCGCAGGCCGGCCGGGTGGTCCCGGCCGACATCGAGCAGCCGGCGGCCGCGGCTCGCCTGCCGGTCGAATCCACGCCTTGGCCGGGGGAGAGTGTGGGCAAGTTCGGCAGCCGGAAAAAGAAGAGGGACGCGGCCCGGAGCCGCTTGGCCGTCTCCCACACCAAGAAATATCTGGCGGGTTTAATGGAGAAGGGGCAGACCCTTCCTTTGGAAAACGAGCTGAAGTTCCTTGTGGCCGAGCTAAAGGATCTGGGTGTGAAAGGCGACAGTGAGGCGATGGGGTTGTATGTTAACTGGTCCCGCGTCCAAGGTCGCCTGGCCGTGATGGAATTGCAGGACAAAGAAAGTTTTGACAACTTCCTTCTCCCGGCCCTTCTCGCCTCCGATTCCGTGGAGCAATTCTTGGAGCGGCAGCTGCCGCTCCTGAAGAAGCTTTATAGCCTGGTCACTGATAGCCCCGTGCTGGACGAGCCGGAAGAGGTGATCAGCGCCGCGCAGGGAGCCGGCTGGATGA
>CAYJUA010000007.1:13048-31490 GCA_964373295.1 uncultured Planctomycetia bacterium | reverse complement strand
AGCGAGATCCCCTGCCGGCTCCGATCGTGCCCGGCTGAGTCGAGCACTTCAATCGTCTAAACAGATACGGTAATATTTACACCGAAGCGGCGGGATCTGCTGGCCAGGACGTTCATGGACTTGGCTAAGATCTTTGTAGCAGCCGGGCTTGCCAGCGGATTCTTCGGCATGTTTCCCGGATGGCTAAGGGTCTTTTTGCTGAGTCTAATCGGGTGCTTGGTCATCTCAGCGGTCTTCATCTGTCCCGGACGTGACAGCAGCTTTGGAGGGCCTTCACATGCTTGAAGCAATGTTGGGAGTTCTGCTGGCAATGGTCGTCCTGGGAATTGTGTACCTCTGGGATGTGTGGCGGCACCGAAGAGCCAAGCACAGCCACTAACCCTCCCCTCTCTCCTCTCCTCCAAACAACTTTTCCCGCGGCGCGCGTTCGCATCATGCCTTCTCGCCCATCTCGCGGTGCGCGTGCAGCGCATCCTCCCATCGGGCCACCTGCTTCTCCGCCTCATCCTCCGGCATCCCCAGCGCAACGAGCAAGCCCCGCAGGCCGCCTCCCTCCAGCGGGATCGAGATCAGCGTGATGCGCCCCTGACCCCCCAGAAGAACTTTCAGGGCAGCGGGGACGGGATCCGCGTTTTCGGCGGCCAGCACACGGACCCGCACCTCTGCCGCCTCCCCCGGAATGCTCCGCATCAGCTCCTCTGCCGCCTCCTTCGGCGAATCGAGGATCGTCAGGCGGGGATACCGCTTCCTCAGCCCGAGCCGGTCCCCGCTGCCCGCGAGCACCACCCGGACCTGGGCCGCAGGCCCCGGCGGCAGATCGTCCAGGAAAGCCAGGGCACTGGGGCCGAGGGACTCGATCGCTCCCTCGGTGATCACAGCGATCTCCTGCGAGGTCAGCTCCTGCAGACGCTGGCGCAGCCGGACGATGCCCGGGTGGGTGACGGCGAGCCCGTCGTAGACCATCCGGGCCGTCTGCGGGGGGCGGACCGGCTCGGTGCTGACCGGCAGGCGGAGCATGTTCAGCAGGATCTCCACTCCACGCAGGTCCCGGGCCCCCGCCGACTCGAACTCGATCCCCTCGAATTCTTCCGCCCTGCGGTCGAAGGCCCCCTCCAGCTCGGTGCGCAGCGCGTCATGGCGGCCCTGAAGCAGCTTCCCGGCAATCTGCCGCCGGGTGGTCTCCCGGTCCTGCCCCTTCTTCTCCCAGGCGCTCAGCGCCTGCGCCAGCGCGGAGCGGTCTCCCTCCGCCCGCATCGCTCGGATCGGGACGGTGGCCTTCTGGATGGCCTCGTCCACAACCGTGCCGTCCTTGCGAATGCGCCGCCGGGCCACGCTGATCACGATGTTGTCCTCTTCCTTGGCGATCCCGGCCAGGTAGAGCAGCCAGGAGTCGCCATCCGGGACGATCCGCATCGGCCTCAGGTGGGAGATGCCGAAGTGCGTCCTGCGCATCTGGGCCATCTGCCCCGCCGCCACCCAGCTCACCTGTTGGATGTTGGTCCACTGCGGGCGGTCCTCCGATTCCACCGCCTTCAGGATGGGAACGGCCCTCACATACACCCACTTTCCGTTCGCCAGCCGGACCCGGAGGCCGACGTCGCGGGTGAAGGCCGCAGTCTCCCCGTAAAAGAACTGGATGTGGCGCCTCTTGAATCCGGCCTTCACCAGGGCCTTGGCCAGCTGCCAGGCGACGCCGAAGCAGTCCTCGGCCTCACCGAGCTGGCGTCCGCGGGAGAAGAAGAGGCTCGGGTTGCCGGCCTCGTCGAGCTGCACCTTCGGTTTCCCTTCCTCGATCTGCTCGTCCACGCGGCCGTACATCTGCCGCGCGAGGTCCGCCAGATCCTTGACTTTGTCCTGGTTGTTGCGCTGGGAGCGGAGCTGCAGCGCCTTCTTCTCCAACTCGAGGACGAGCCGACTGGGGTCCTGGAATTCGGCTTCGTGGGCCTCCTCCGGCCCGGTAGCTTCCTCCAGCGGGTCGGAAATCACGGCCTGCTCGGCCAACCCGGCCATGCCGGTGCGGTGCAGCAGACCGACCAGATCCTCTGCGTTCAGGCGATGAGCCGGCATCTGCTCAAGACCGGCAACGAATTCCGCGTACTGCTCCTCCAGGCCGAGCGCCTGGGCAAGCAGCCGCATCGCCTCCAAGCGGCCGCATTCCTTGGAGCCGGCAGTATAGAACCCCGTCGCAGTCAGGTCGGCGGGTGCCCCCTCGTCCGAAAGGATGTTCAGGTAGAGCATGATCTCCTGCATGAGGGTGAAGGTCACGGCTGCCTGGACCAGGTCCGCCACGAAACGCCTGTAGGCGTTGTTGGCCTTCGCCGCGTTCGCCTTGTCCGTCTTCCTCCTCCCCCTCAGCAGGAGACCCCAGAAGGTCTCCCCGGGCAGGGCCTTCAGGGGGTCCACGACCAGCCAGGCCCCGGGCAAGCGGACCACCGCCAGCGCCCGCGCCAGGTTCCCGAGCGCCTGCGTCTCTCGTTGCAAGTCTCTGGTTTCCAGGAAGTTGCTCAATTGCAGTCGCGCCAGGGCAGACCACAAGAGCGGCCGGGCGACATTGACAGGCACCAGCTGCGCGGCGCCGGGCACAACCGCCGGCTGGGCAGGCACAACCAGTGTCTTGAGAGGTCCTGTCGGGACAGCCCCAGAGACACCTTCTTGCCCAGCCGGCGTCACTACGAAGACCGTTTCGTTGCTGCTGGCGGCGAGCGTGCGGAAGACCGGGGGCGGCGCCGGCGCCGCTGCCTGCGCGGTCAGGGCGATCTGTCTGCCGACCGGCATCTTCTCCATCACCTGCGCCGTGGTGACCGGCACGCGCGTTTTGTCGGACTCGATGACCTCGCCGTTCGCTGTTCCCTCCTCGCCGCGGTAGAACACCACGTGTCCGCGGCGCTCGCGCACCCGATCCTCGGCCTTGGGCTCGCCTTCCACGTACAGGATCGCCGGCCCGCTGATGGCGGCCAGGTCGGCGGCGCCGTCGAGCTCGTGCGGTTGCGGCGGCGGGACACCGGGCGCGAACGCCTCGGTCACCTGGGGGATCAGGGGGAGCGGCACCGCGACCGCCGGCAGCTCCTGGCCGGCCAGCCGGTAGATGATATCCGGATGGGAGTGGCCCATCTCGTACAGGGCCCCGGCAAGCTGGTTCCGCAGCTCTTTCTCTTCGTCCGAGGAGAGCGCCTCGCCTCGCCACGCCTCGACCCAGTGCTGGATCACGACGCTCACGCAGTTCCGGTTCTCGCGCGTCTGCTCGCTGTTCACGGCGTCGATCAGCTCTTTGTCGTAGAGCCCGGCCGCCTGGAGAAGGCTCGCCTTCTTTTTCTTCTCGTCGTCCTCACCGCCGCCCCCGGAGACACCCAGAACCAGCCCGCCCAGCCAAGCCCAGTGCTTCCCCCTGCCCCGGAGGATCTCCGGCGGCGGGACGCGCCCCTCCATGCCCGCCAACGCTTTCTCCCCTTCCGGGGCGAGGCCGGGGATCTTCCTCGCGTCAATCACGCCGAACACGGCGTCCACAGGCTTGGCGTCCGCGCCCTGCGGGTAGAACCCAGCCAGCTTCGGATTGGACTTCGTGTTGTTGAACTCCGTCACCGCCTCGGAGGGCAGACCCAGGCGCTCCGTCCATTCCTTCTGGAGATTCGACGGGGCGTCCTTGTCGCTCTCGCTGCCCCAGGGCTTGGCCCGCTCGTGGACCGTCAGGAGGTGGAAGGGCCTGCCGCTGCGATCTTTCATGTCGCCCCGGCTGAGCTGCTTGAGGAGGGCGCCCTGCGCGGCGGCCAGCGCCTCCGGCGTCGTGCCGGCCATCTGTCTTACGTAGAAAGCCGGCCCGTCCAGCTTGGCACCCTTCTCGGAATCCTTGTATTCCTCGGGATGCAGGCGGGGCGAATCCGGATGGCCGATGATCGAGGCGACCACCTGGCCCGTCGCATCCACCGCGACCCAATGGAACATCCCCGGGGTCTCGTGCATCTCCCTCCAGCTTTCGAGGACCGGCGTGTGGTCGGGGTAGCCCCGGGAGTCGGCGTACGCCTTGGCGACCCCCTCCATTCCCTTCAGGCGGTCCCAGGGAACGAGCTTCGTGCCGTCGGCCGCCACCTGGATCGTCACCTGCGCGCCGTCCGCGCCGGGCAGGAGAACCGTCTCCAGCGTGGCCGGCTCGTCCATGACCTCCTCCGGAGGCCGGTAGTCGATGAGGAAGTCCGCCTCCGCATCATGGCTCTCGAGCGGCGCAGGTTTCCCCGCGACGGGGGCCCCGATCGTGAGCGACCAGAACCTCCCATCCTTCCCACCGTAGTTCACCACCCGCAGCCAGCGCCCGCCCGACCCGTCCCGCTTCCACAGGTAGATGGGCTGGCGGGGGTTGCTGGCCAACTGCCTTACCGCTTCCTCCGGGTTCATCCGCTTGGTGATGGGGAGGCCCGCCCCGGGGGCATGCAGGCCGGCGGAGGCGCTCTCGAGCGCCGTCCAAAGGGAGTCGGCCAGGGCTTGCTCCTCCTTGAGCACGCCTGGCGGCGGGGCCGAGCCGGCATACCTCTTGCTCTTGTGGAGCGCCTCGCGGCGCTTTTGCCGGTCCAAGAGCAGCCTCTGTTGGCTCGTGACGTAGTCGAACTTGCTCAAGGGGTCGGCTGTCTCCTTCTCCGCCAGGCCGGCCTCGACGGCCAGCCGATGGGCCTCTGCCGCCTTCTCGGCCCGGACCGCCGCAGTCGCCACAGCGTCCGCAGCCGCCCTATCGATCGGATCCGAAGCGCTGGCCGCGGAGAGCCGAGCGTGCTCCTCCTCAGTCCGGTCCAGAACTCTCCTCCGCACCTGGACCTGCTCCTCCAGTGGCAGGTTGGCGAAGCACTCCGCGTCGGTGCGGAAGGAGGCGTTGAAGACCCGGCCGACGCTCGCCCGGAACGCCTTGTGGATCTTGGCAGGGTCGCGCTGGGCGAAGAGGTCGGTCTCGGTGTCCATGGAGAGGACCGCGAAGAGAGCCGTGAAGGCCGGGTCGTAGATGCCGGTCGAGTCGCTCTCCCAGTGGATCAGGGTATTGGCGAACTCCACCACCACGGCCAGGAAGCTCTGCTCTGAAGGATCTCCCTTCCACAGATCCTCGTACCGCTTGAGCTTGGCGGCCTGCTCGAGGATCGGGTCGGCGTTCTTGGAGACCCCTTTGGCGCCGCCCCAGATGCGGGCGACCGGCCCCTCCTTGACAGGGCCCTCCCCCTCCTGCGGGCCACCCTGAGTCATCCGCTCCACCGCTGTCTTCATCTGGCCCGAGGC
This sequence comes from uncultured Planctomycetia bacterium, assembly GCA_964373295.1. Classification (GTDB taxonomy): domain Bacteria; phylum Omnitrophota; class Gorgyraeia; order 1-14-0-20-64-10; family 1-14-0-20-64-10; genus CAYJUA01. The sequence continues at coordinate 26,240 of CAYJUA010000007.1, read as the reverse complement.
ACCCATGGGCTGCCCCCCAGAGTCCAGAGCCTGCCCGATCCGGTTGGTGCGGACGCGGTCGCGGGCGTGCCGCATCTCCTCGATGAGCTGGGCCCGCGTCAGGGCCGCCGCGATGTCGCGCAGGTCGAGCTTGGAGGGATCGAGGGCTTCCCCGAACAGGGCGGCCAGCCGCACGAAATACTGGGCCGAGCTCAGGAGCCGGCGCCGGTCGACTTCGGAGGTCCCCCTCTTGTTGGCCAGATGTTCGAGGCGCCGCGCCATCCTCTGCGCGGTGCTCAGCAATTGGCCGCTGCGCAGGAGCTCGGCCACCTGATGCACGCGGTAGCCCTTCTCCGGCGTCGCGATGCCGATGTTCTCGAAATGCATGGCCCCGGGGACCTGGCCGACGGTGGCCTCGAACGGGTCGTCAATGCGCACCCCGTGAACGACGTCACCCTCGTCGGTTTCCTCGCGGATATATTCGGAGATCGTGCCGGACGTGACCCCCTCCTGGTGGAGGCCGATCGCCACGCGGTTGGGGATCAGGCACTTCTCATCCAGCATCCACACGAGGTAGTAGACCCTCCCGACGTTCCAGCTCTCATCGACGACCGGAAGCGTGGCGGGGTCGACGCCGGCCTTGTCCGCCAGGAGCTTCACCATCGCGTTGAGGGCGCTCACTTCGGACGGGCTGAGACGGCGCCTGCTGCTGGCGGGATCCCCTCCGGCGTGGAAGAGCTGCTCGATGAGAGGAACGAACCCGCCAGAGCAGATCCTCTGGACATCGTTGTACGGCAGGGCGTCCAGTCCGGCCGCCTGGCGGATCCGGTTGAGATCGCCCCAGACCTTGTCGTGCTCCATGTCGCCCACATGCCAGAAGGCCCGGTCCCGGCGCAGGCCCTGGGTGACCGCGTGCGAGGTCTCGGCCAACGCCTCGCGGGCCTCCGGGATGCGGAAGTCGGCCCGGGATCCTCCCGTAATGTTCAAGGCATGCAGGATTCCCACGATCTGATCCTTCAGAACCCCGGCGTTGGTGATCTGGGAGCGTCCGCCGCGGAAGGCGCGCGCCAGGTGCAGGAGGGCCTGCTCGAAGCGCCTTCTGCCCTCCTCAACGTCGGTCCTCACTTTGTCGAGCGCCTCGCTCATCAGGCGCCGGCCGAGGAAGTCCTCCACCACGGCGCGGGCCCCCATCTCCTGCTGATCAGGATTGAGCAAGCGCAGCACCCCCGCCAGCTCCTCGGCCAGCCGGCCGCGGTGGGCGGCCACCATGCCGTAGCCGTCCATGCCGGACCCAATCAACTTCCCGCTGGGGAGGACGTGGGGCGCCACCGCCTGGAGCAGGTCCTCGGCCTCCAGCAGACTCAGCGGGTCCGAGAGGATCACCTCGGTCAGCGCCTGCGTGAGCCGGGGAAGGTCCGGGTCGCCCACCGTGAAGCGGCCTTCCATTTCAGCAACCACCAGGTCGGCTTCGATCTCTTCGTCCGACTTCCCCGCCGCCTTCAGGTTGGCCCTCTCCTGCTCGCGACGCTCGTGCTTCATCTCATGCTGGGCCCGCGCCCGTGCCTGGCCGACCGCCAGGCGTTCGGGCTGGGTAAGCTTGTCCTCATTCTTGGCCAGCCAATTTTCGGCTTTCCCCTCCGTCTGCCTCTCCAGGCGCTGCCGGTCGTGGAGCTGATTCTGCGTGGTGAACGGCTGGACTATGCCCTGAAGCAAGCTTTCCACCTGATTCCTCATCTTGTCCGCGTCGGTGCCCGGGAGGGCCATGCCCGCCGGGACGTCCCGGAGCGCGGCGTCCGCCGCCCGGCGCAGAACCATCGGGTTAACCTCGGGAACCTCCCCCCGGTGGAGCTCGACCGACGCCCTCTGGATCGCGGCAACCTCCCCGTCCAGCTTCTCCAAGGCTCGCGCCTGCCAGCTCCCCTCAGCCAGACGCCCAGGGGCCCTCAGGAAATCCCGCGGCCTCTGCGCGAAATGCTCCAGATCCCGGACGGAGAGCTCGTCCGCAGCCACCCCGGCCTGCTCCAGCACCTGCAGGGCCCGCCCGATCTGCTCCGGGCTGTGCTGCGAGAGCCCCGGGGCGAACCGCGGGATCATCTGCACAACAAAGTCTTGACCGACCAAGCCCTTCAGGTCGCCCAAGGTCATCTGCGGGATGCCGCCCTCAAGCTCGTCGCGCTGGGCGCAGAGGCTGTCTTTCTCCGTCTTGAGATCCGCCCTGCGGGTCTCATCACCCGCGGAGAGGGGTGTCCCGCTTTTCTGCTTTTGATCCATCTGAGCCAGCTCTTTGTCGATCTCCCAGATCCGCTCGCGGATCGGCTGCGCCTTGAGGATCGCGCCCTGCGCTCTCCGCTGGGCCTCCATCCGCTGGGTCCAGGCCGCGTTCGGGACCGCGCCGGCGGGGAGGTTCGCCAGGGCGGTCCGATGGACCTCCATCCCCAGGTCGTTCTGGGCCCCCAGCCAGGCCAAGCACCGGACCACCTCCTGCTGCTTCACTGTTTCGTCCGCGCTGGAGGCCAGCGAGGCCTCGGCCCCGGAGGAGGCCAGCATGCTGTCCTCGCGCAGCAGCTCCTGCCCCACCTGGGCGAGGAAGTCCGGGCCGGGCGCAAGATGCTGCCGGGTGGCGATCATGACCGCCGCCTCGGCGAAGCCGCCAATCCAAGACGCGGCCTCATCGTCACCGATCGGGCTTTGTTTGAAGAGCGGCGCCAGGAAGCCCATCCCCTCTTGCCGGGAGAGGCGCTTCAGGCCGGCCCGATGGTTGGAATCGTCGGAACCGTCTTCGTCCAGGATCGCCCCCAGCTGCTCCAGGATCCAGGGGAGGTTCGCCCCGCGTCCGGTGAAGCGCCCCCGGGCATCCACGAATTCTTCCCGCTGGAACCGCTCCATGACCTCGGTCACCCGGCGCTCAATCGCCCTAAGGACCTCGGGATCCTTGAGGTCCTCTCCGCGCGCCTCCGCCATCAGCCGGGCCCGCGTCTCCAGGGCGGCGCGGGCTTCCGTCGCGGCCCCCATGTGCAGGGATTCCGGACGGGAGAGGCCAGCCAGCTTGGGCAGGCTGTCGCGGCACTCGTAGGCGTTCAAGTAGCGGGTGAGCTGCCCGGCCGTCTCCGCCTCGGCCACCGTCTCGATCAGGCCCGCCACCCTCGCGCCGCCGGCGAGATCGTGCTGGGGCTTGCCCTGCGGCAGGTTGAGATCGGCGCGGCTGTCCGTCACCTCCCGGAAGTACTCCGACACCTTCCCCGTCACGTCGTCGCCAACCGTGTCCCTGTGCTCCGCCATGATCTTCGTCACTTCCTTGATCACGGTCCTCTCCGCTTCGTAGGCGCTCCGGGCGCTCTGCTCGAGCGCCTCCCACCCGGACTCCGGCCGGCTGCCGATCTGCGCCGCCTCGACGGCCTCGTGCTGGAGCATCTTCGTCTGCAGCTTCTTCAGATCCGCGGCCACCTCATCGCCGGCGCCGGCTTTCTCCAGCATCTTCGCCGCGCGGGCGAGGACCCTCTGGGCGCTGGAGCTGTAGGCCCCCTGCAGGTTGGTCAGCCGGTCCTGGGGGTCGAGGAGGTGGTTCTGGTTGTCCTTGGCAAGATCGTAGAGGGTCTCCCTGCCGATCGTGTCGGCGCTGATCCGGCGGCCGTAGTCCACAACGAAGAGCTGGACATCCTCCACACTGCCCTGGACGGTCGGCTTGTACGACTCGAACGCCCCGCCGAACTGCTGGTAGACGCCCCGGAAGCGGCCGACCGCCTGGTCCAAGAGGTCCAGCCCGGTCCGGGAGGAGCAGAGGACCGTGGGGTGGATTCCCGCCGGCATGTGAAGGTCAAGCCCGCGCCCGCCCGCCCGGTGGATGAAGATCCGAACGTTATCGTCGAAGAGCAGGTTCTGGGCCTCCTTCACGGTGATCTCCCTGCGCTTCGGCCCCTCGTCCGGCGTGTATTCCCAGAAGCGCCCCTCCCCGTCGCGGACCAGCCGGCGGCTGCCTGGATGGCTCTGATGCCACATGGTCTCGTGCAGGCGGGCATCCTCGCCGGAGACGTCGATGATCACCCGGTGCTCCATGTCCCGGAGGACACCGCTCACGCCATTGAAGTCGTGGAAGACCGTGAAGCCGTTCTGCTTCAGCCGGTTCAGGTTGCTGTCCAGCGGATCCGCCTCCCGCCGGCCTCCCGCCGGCCGCAGGCCGAAGAGCTGGCCCAGGAGGTCCGCGCCGCCGCCGGTCACGCCGGTTCCGGAGTAGCCGAGGATTCTCAGCTCCAGGCCGCCGGCCTCCGTCTTCACCTCCTCATGGCCGCCGCGGATTCTGGCGAAGACGTCGGCGATGGTCACCCGGACGCTGGTGGGATCCAGCGAGACCTGGTGGTCCCCCACCTCGCGCCCCAGGCCGCCCGCGTCTTGGTCCAGGGGGCCCAGGATCTTGTTGAAAGCGGCCGCCTGGTAAGGGTCGGACCAGAACTGCCGCGTCTGGACGCCGCCGACGTACTCCTGGGCCGGGGTGAACCGGCTGTGGTCCGCGGTGCGGCCGTAATCCCTGTTCTCCTTCGCCTCCAGCGCGCGGGCCACCCAGTCGAACGCCGCCAGCGCCTCCTTCCCCTCCGGGGAGGCCGCGAAGTCGTCGAGGTTGTTGTACCGGTTGGCTCCGGCGGTGTTCGTCTTCCTGCAGTGCTGGAAGTACAGCTCGTGCGCCTTCTTGTTGAAGCGGACGTACCGGGAGGGAAGATCCCCCTCGTAGAGGTCGTCGCCCAGGCGGCGGATCCCGTAGCGGTCGAGGTCGGCGTCGTTCAAATGCCTGAGCGCGCCCGGCAGGTCCCCCTTCTCCCCCACGAAATGGGCAGCGATTCCCGGTTCCTCGCCGGGTCTCAGGTCGTGCGGTTGAACGAACCTCACGATCCCCTTCTCCCCCTTCACGCGGGCGGCGTGGTGAAGCGCGGCGAAATCCTTCCGCTGCCCTTCGGACACGCCCCCGTCAAAGAGGGCTGCCGCTGCATCGGAAAACTTGAGGAAATTGATGGCCGCTTGGGTCAGGAGCGGAACGCGGCTGAGCCCCGGGTTGGCCAGCGTGAGGCCGCGGCCCGGCTGGGTGCCCTGCAGGGGCGGCTGCATCTTGATCACGTCCGCCTCATCGATCAGGAAGTTCGCCTTGCTGAAGAAGTCGAACTCTCTCGCCCGGGTGCCCAGCGCCTCATCGAGGAGCGGCTTCTGCAGGCCTTCGAGGGTCGTGTAGACCACGTGGGCCCCGTCCAGGTCGCGGGTGCTCCCGGCGAGATCGGCCGGGTCGAACATCTTCACCTTAAAGCTTCCCTCGCCCCATTTGGCGTCCTTGACGAGGCCATCCCAGACCTCCTTCGCCTCGTTGTAGCCGTCCAGCATGAGTCCCCTGTCGCTGAAGACCACCACCACCGGCCGGCCCGTGATGTCGTGCAGGAGGGCGGCCAGGGTCGGGGTGAGCATGGTGCTCTTGCCCCCTCCCGTGCCCAGGAACTCCACGCAGTAGCGGTCCCCCATGGCCAGGGAGCGCAGCACCTGCCACTGCTCCGGCCATATGTCCGAGAATCGCTTGCGGTTGACGATCTCCATGGCCCGGGCCCAGACCTTGCCCTCAAGCGCGACCCGCTTCTGGAACTTCACGAGATCGGCGTAGGTCACCGTGTCGCCGGCTCCGGGCAGGCCGTCTTCCTGGTAGCGCGCCGCTTTGATGACCTCCGAGGTCAGCCCCATCCCTCGCAGGCTGAAGGAATCTCCGGCGCTCGCCCCCTTGAGCCTCGCCTCGACTGCTCGGGCCACCTCCGGGGCGATGGAGAGCCGGTAGAGGGTATTCAGGTTGTCCGTGGGGAGGCGCTCCAGGGCCTCCAGCGCCTCCTGTTTCGCCACAGGCGTCTCGGCCGCGCCATACGCTTTCAGTTTCGCCAGCGCCCTCTCCAGCTTCGCGGGGTCGCGGAACGCCGCATTTTTAGCGTTCACCTTGGTCCGCAGCGCTTCCACCGCGGCGTCGCGCGCCGTCACATTGCCCTGCTTCATGGCCGCCAGCGCCTCTCGGGCAAGCTGGCTCACCTCGGTTCGGGGATCGGCCATGTTGTCCCAGCTGCTGATGATCTTGGCCCGCATCGCCTCCGCCGTGAAGAGCTCCAAGGCGTCCTTCGAGGTGGCCCAGTCCCGGACGTCCCGGTAGACCACGGCGTATTTCTCGCGAATGAGCAGGCGCTCTGCGCCGTCCTTGGCGCCGGCCAGCGCTTCCCTATACCGGTTGGTCAGCTCACTGCGCAGCGTCTCCGTCCGGATGAGGAAGTACTCCTGGGAGCCCACCTCCCATCCGCCGGTTTGGAGCAGCCATTCCTCCACTGCCTTTAATGTCCTCACCGTCACATCCACGCGGGCCTCGACGGCGACTTCCCGGCAGAGAGCTTCGAGCGGTTTCCCAGCTTTGCTCCAATCAGGAGTTGCCCCGGAGAGCCCCACCCCGAGCGCCGTGCGGAGATCACTGAGGAGCTTCTCCGCCTTCTTCTTCCTTTCTTCGTCCTTGACGTTGGCGACCGCGCTGCTAAGAATCTGCCAGCCATCCCAGACGCCAGCAGCCGAGTAGGGCATATCCCGCAGGGTCAGATCCAGCACCTTGAACCGGGCCTCTTCGGAAGAATGGCTCCCGACCTTCCTTTCGAGCGCTCCCAGGACCTTCTCGCGCACCTCCTGCAGCTCGACCTTAAGGAGGCCGTCAGCGCCCCCCAGAGCGCTCAGCTCCTGGTTGATCGTATCCCTCAGCGTTTTGAGCGCCGTGGGGTTGCCGCTCTTCCTCGCGACATCCGCGCGGCTTCTCGTGTCCGCCGCCCGAACCTTCGCGGCCTCGCCGGTCAGGTCGATCCTCCGCGCGGTCCACTCCCGGCCGCCGACGGCGGGTCCACCGCTGGCGTTGGGTTCACGAACGGTGACCTCATCGAAGCAGGAGACCTTGCCGCGTCCCCTGGTCGTCATGTCCTCCCTCAGAGCTTTCTCCACCCACCCGACCCGGTCCATCTGCTGCTGCAGCGTGAGCGAAGCATCTCCCTCGCCCCCGTTCAGCAGCTCTTTCGCGGCCTTCCTCTGCTCCTCCTTCGTCTCGTCTCTTGCCTTGCTGACGATCTCCTCCGCCCTCGCCCTGGTGATCCAGCGCTCCGTCACCCTGCCGTCGGGGCCGGCGGGAAGCCGGATCCGCACGATCGGCAGGCCGTTGTTCAGCGCCTCCAGGGCCTTCCCCGCCGCTTCGGCCAGATCCAGGAGATCCACGCGCTGGGAGTCCAGGAGAATCTGCACCTCGCTGTCGATCCACTGGTCCAGCAGCTCCCGCATCCCCGGGTCCCTGGGCAGGTTGATCCCGGACTCGTCGCAGAGCACCCCTCCCTTCCCGCTGTGGATATCCTCGACAATCCGATCCTGTGTGGCGCGGTCGGCCCTCGGGAAGCCGGAGCGGACGAGCAGGTCCTCCAGGACGATCCGGCGCCCCGTGCGGCCGTGGGCGTCCAGGTCCACGTCGAGCGCGACGCGGACCGGCTCGCCGTTGATCGTGAAATCCACAACGACCCCCTCATCCAGCTCCGTCTTCTGGCTGAAGATCTTGCGCAGGAAATAGGCGGGCAGCGCCCGCAGGAGCGGCGCGGCCACCCGGATGGGGATGGTCTTCGGCTTGTTGGGGTCGTTCTTTTTCTCCACCTGGATCCGAGCGCTGGAGTTGCCGCCGAGCGGAAGCGTATTGTCCGAAGGAGGCGCACGCTCGGCCGTCTCGACCTCCGCCAGGCCGGCCCCGCCGCCGCCGCCCGGCCCTTCCCCCTCGCTTTCCTTCGGCGGCCCTTCCTGCTGAGCGCCCAGCTTGTCACGCTCGATCATCAGCGCCTGGGCCTCCTTCATCAGCGGTATGGCCGCATCCTCCGTCATCTTCGGCGTGTTGAGCTGGTCCCTAATCTCTTCCATGCGCTTATTAATTTCCGCCACGCGGGGATCCCCCTTCTGCCCTGGAACTTCCGGCCCGGCTTCCTCGCCCTCGGCCTTGATGCGGCCGAAACGGACCGGCGCATCCTCCCCCTCGAATCGGCAGTACTCCTTGCCCTCTCTCCTGCCCGGCCCCGGCGCGCCGTTCTCGCCGAGGATGCCCGACTCGCCGGGCTGGGGGCCCCGCTCTGGACGCATGGGGTCTAGGATGACGTGCGTCCCCTCCACGGTGCCCTCGAGCCACACGCGAGGCGCTTTCTCTTCGCCCGCGCCGGGCTCTGCATGGGCCTTCTCCGCCTCGCCGGTCAGCTTCCCGCTCACCAGGGCGAGCTTGCCCTTGATCCCGACCTGATCGGCCAGCAGCAGCAGCAGGCTGGCCCTATGGCGGCCGACGTCTTTCTCCGCCGCGACGAAGTCGCCTTTCGTCTTGATCTCCTCCGCCACAAATTCGGACAGGGCCTGGAGCTTCTCCCAATCGTTCAACTCGCGGCCGAGATCCGTTTTGCGGCTCGCCAGACGTTTCAGGGCTTTGTCGACAAAGCCGCTGAGGCGAGAGTCGCGCATGTCGTAATCGATCGTTTCCTCCACCACCGGCTTGCCGTCCTTGCCGGTCTTGAGGGTCTGGCACCCATAATGGGCGGGGGCTTCGGGCAGGTCGTCAGGCGGCTTGCTCGGGTCCACGCGGTCCTCCGGAGGGGACTTCGCGAGCTCATCCCTCGCCTCGTCCCGAAGCTTATGCGCCTCCGTGCGAAGACCATCCGCCTCAGCGCCGAGTTTTTTTTCCTTCGCCGGATCCGTTTCCCTTCCCGCCTTCTTGTCCAATTCCACCGCTTCCTCTTCCTTCCTCGCCGCCTGCCGGTGCTGGGGGGCTTGCCCGTCAAGGACCCCGGCGCTGGGGGCCTGCATGTGGATATAAGCGGCCAGATGGAGGACCCGCTCCGTCAGGAGAGCGTCGGCGTGCTTGTTGATCGTCTCGGCGACCTCCGCGTGAAGCTCCTCCACCTGCTGTATCTCGGCCGAGACCTGGTCCAGGCCTTCCTGCGTCTTTGCGCGCTCAGCCTTGTTCATCTGCGCCAGGGTCGCCTCGAGCTGATCGGCGGAGAGGCCGGAGAGCATCCGGCCGCGGTCGGCGCCGGCAAGCTGCTCGACCACGCGCGCCCGCACCTCGGCCTTCAGTTGGGAGAAGAGCTTGGAGCGGGCACCCCACTTCATGCGGGCCAGGAGATCCGCCAGATCAAGCGGGTCTTTCGACCTGGCGGAGAGAAGATCGCCGGCCGCCTTCGGGTGGCTCTTGGCCAGCGCCTCAAGCGTCTCGGCTTGCATCTGGCGCGGGAGCATGGCCAGCGCGTCCTGGGCCGTTTTCCAATCGGCTGGAGCGCTGTCCTCCCCTAACTTGTCCACCAAGCGCTCAGCCCGCACCTCACTGGTTGAGAGCGCCTTCAGTTCCGCCGCCAAGACGCTGGCGGGCGCCTCACCCGGAGGAGCCAGAGGATCGAGGAGCTCCGGGGGCGCTTCCATGTTGCGCAGATCCTTGCGCAGCTGCTCGAGCATCTGCTTCACCCCCTCCAGGGTGGGGATTGAGCTGATGTCCGTGCCGGCCTCTCCCTTGCCCGGCTCCACCCTGACCGCCGCCTCGAGCTGCATCACGGTGTCGCGGAAAACCTCGTGCCCCTTGCCCTGCGGCAGCTTGCCAGACCGCTCCGCATTGAGGAACAGGTCCCGGACCCTGCCAGCCATCACGCTGGCTGCTTCCTTTTCCCCGCCGGCGAGGATCGCCGCGGCCGCTTCACCCTCAGCCAGTTCCACGTCCACCTTGGGCGCCAACATGCAGGCCTCTGCCCGGTTGAAGGCCTCCTCGGCCAGCTTTGCCCGCGCGGGGCGGGGAGTCCGGATGGAAGGATCGGAGGGGTCGGCCGTGAACGGAAAGAGGGCGTCGAGCGCCCGGGCGACCGCTCCCATGGCCCGCTCCGAACCCCGGACGCGCGCGTACTGCTCGAGAAGCCCGGCGGCAACCCGGGAGAGGACGGCCGGGTCCATCTTCTCCAGGAGGCCGGCCTGCCCCAGGAGACTCACCGCCTCCCCCGCCAGAGAGAGCACCGCTTCGGCGGCCTTCGCTCCCCGCTTCTCCAGGGCGGGGTCCGCCAAGGCGTCCGCCAGAGCGCCGAGGGCCTCCCCCGCATCCTTGAACGCGGGGATCGGAACCGGCTTCCCTTCCCGGAGGGCGCCGTACGCCTGCACCACCACCCCTAACAACCCCTGGGAAAAACCCTTCAGATCATCGGACTGGACGATCCCGCGGCGGACCCCCTCCTGGAACGCGAGGGCGACCTGGTGCAGGGTTTTCGCAAGGCCCGCCACCTCGGCAGGGGTCAGCTTTTCCGAGGCGAGGAGCTGGCTCACCTGCTCGCGGGAGGCATTGGCCGCCCGCACCCAGGCCTGGCTGGCGGCTTGCATCTCCCGACTGTCTTTGGTGACAATCGCGGCCTGCTCCAGCCGGACGAGCAGGGCCATCCCCATCACGACGCATTCTTCGACCTGACGGGCGCCCGCCGCATTGCTACCCAGCCGGGGGGCGTTCTCGGCAAGGTAGCCCATCGCGGCCTCCACCGTCCGCGCCAATTGCGCTCCTGCCCCCTGCAGTGTCCGCGCCTCCGCGACACCGGAGAGCTGCTCCAGGATGGCCTCCTGCATATCCAGCGCCGCCAGGAGGGTCATCATCCGCCGCGGGCTGGATCCTTCCGCCTGGGCAATTTGACTGCGGATGCCCGGCTGCGCCTTCTCGATCCCCTCCGCCACGTTGTCGGCCAATTTTTTGGCGGCCTGCAGAGCGTCACCGGAGAGCTGGCCCATCTCCCGCTTCAGCGCGCCAATCAGCGGAGCCAGTTCTCCGGCGATCTGCACAAGCTGCAGGTCGGATTCCGGCCCGGAAGAGAGGCTGTCGGCCACCCGATCGGCCGTCAGGACCTTCCCGGCCTCCTTCAGCACCTCGGTGACCCCCTTGTCCGCTCCCGCCTCTGCCAGGATCCTTCGGGAGACAAGAGCGATCGAGGCGACGAGCGCAGCAAACTTGACGGCTTCTCGCGGCGTGGCCCCCCGCTGGGCCGCCTTCCATGTCGTCGCCATTTCGGAGAACAGGTTCCGCGTCGGCTCGGCCAGCGCATCTGGGTGCCCGGCCTCTGTCAGCGACTGCTGCAGACCGAGAAGTCTCATCATCACATTGGCTGCGTGGATAAGGAACCTCTCCTTCTGCTTCTGGCTGGATCTGGGCAGCTTCATGACCGGCTTGATGATCTCGTCGCCCAGCCGGTTCGCGACTTCCCCTCTCATCTCGTCCACCGCCTTCTTGTAGGCGGCCGGATCCTTGCGGGCGAGCGCGTCCTCCATTTTGCTTTCGTACTGCGGAAGGACCACCTCCTCGCCCTCGGCCCGGCCTTTGTTGAGCACCCTCACGGTGGCTTTCATCGCCACGACGTCCCATTTCAGCAGGTCGGCCTCTTCCTGCGTCAGCCGGCCTTTCTCGACCGCTTCTTCCAGGGTCTCCTCGTACTTCGCGCGGTTCCCGCGCTCAAAGGCATTCGTCAGTTTTTTGACGATGGAGCGGTCCACCTTCCCCGTGGGGACACCGCCTTGTCCCTGCCCTTTGGTCTGGGGCGACGGTGACTGCACCGCCGGCTTGGGAGCCGCTGAAGCGCCCGGTGGTTTTACCGGCGCGGGTTTCGGCCCGGCCGCAGCTGACCCCGCCGTGGCAGACGCCGTTGGGTCGACCAGTGGTTCCGTTTTGTCGACCTTTGACGGTTTGGCTGAGTCGGAGGGCCGCGGTGGCGCAACACCCGGCTTTTCGGGGCCCATCCTGTCACCTTTGATCCTCTTCGCCTGGTCTTTGATGGCTTCCCGCCCCTCCACCGGGGTGCCTGCCTGAATGGTTGCCTCCGTCGAACGTTCGGCGAATGTCTCCCTTCCGGAAAACGCGTCGGGGCTGAGCACCTTTCCTCTCAGCGGGGCTACGACCTGATCGGCGCGGGTGGCCTTGGCTTCCGGAACCAACGGCACGAAGAAGATGGAGAAGTGATGAATGAACTGCCCGACATGCGTCTTGGGATCCTCGGACGCGGCGTCCTCGGCGGCCTCTCGGGCCGTCTGGAATGTGCTTCGGAGCTCCTGCCCGAACCCCTGGTAGCCATCCGACGCAGAAAGGATCCAGCCCTTCCATATGCCATACGTTCCCCCAACCACATAGCCCGCCGCCTTGTTGAAAACAGCCAGGGTGAGGCCGATGTCCAGGGAATGCGCCGTGTAATAGACGACCGCCTTGGAGTAGAGCCCTTCCTCAAAAGCGGTCTTCCAGGCCGGCCCAAAGTTAAATGTCTCCCAGGTTTTTCCAACAAGACGCCTGCCCACCGCATTGACGAAGGCTCCCACGATCCCGCCGCCCTCCGCGACGGCCTGCGCACCGGCCTGCTGCAGGCGCCCGAGCGTGCTCGCGCTGCCGTAGAGCGTGGCGGTGGCGCTTCCGATGCCAAGCATGGGCCCCATGGCGATGCCGTGGACGCCGCTCTGCGCGGTGCTGATCGCGAACTCCGTCAGGCTTCCGGTCCACTCGCCGGTTTGCAGCCAGCCCTCCGGCCCGCCGACGGGAGCGAAAAGTCCAAACTTCTGAGCCAGATAGAGGGGAAGATTCATCGCGCTGAAGCTCACGGACCCATGGAACATCTGCGGGACCAACCCGGTCCAGGAATCACCCGCCACTCCCCTGGCCGTGTTCCACCAGAATCCATGCTGGCCGATCAGAGGTCTGCCGATCAACTCTCCCCCTGCGTCCCTGTAACAAGCCGCTTTCACCGAGCGCTCCACGATTGAACCGGCCCACGCCCTGAGGCCCGTGACCACCTTCGGCGCGTTCGCCAATGTGTCCGCGCCCGCCCCGGCCCCCGCTGCCGGAAGCTTCGCCAGCTTTGTCGACGCGTTCGCCGCCCGCGCCGCCGCTTCTGCATCCGCCCCCGCCACCGGAAGCTTCGTCAGCCCCGGAGCCACCGCGTCCGCCACCACAGGAGCCTTCGATGCCACGCTCGCCGCGTCCGCCACACCACCCAACCCAGCCACCTTCGGCGCGTTCGCCGCCGCAGTCACCACCTCCGCAGTGCTCACCCCACGCACCCCGGCGCCTACCAGCTCCACACCGGTCGCCCCCGCCCGCGCCGCCGCCGCCGCCCCCGCAGCCCGCCCCCCAACCAGGATCGGCGCCGGATTCACCCCCTGCGCCCCCCCT
>CAYJUA010000007.1:10422-13038 GCA_964373295.1 uncultured Planctomycetia bacterium | reverse complement strand
TTGTGACTGGAGTTCAGACCGTGTGCTCTTCCGATCTACCCCAACCAGGATCGGCGCAGTATTCACCCCATGCGCCCCCGCTCCCACCAGCTGCACGCCGCTCCCCGGAATCCGCGCCAGCACGCCCACCGCGTCGTCCGATAACCCTATCCCCATCCCCACGTCCAGCACCCCGCCCACCCGAGCCGCCTGCGCCGCGTCCGCCGCCACCGCAGTGCTCACCCCACGCACCCCGGCGCCTACCAGCTCCACACCGGTTGCCCCTGCCCGCGCCACGTCTGCCGCCTCAGCAGCACTCACCCCAACCAGGATCGGCTTCGCCACCGCATTCGCCGCATCAACAGCCCCTGCCCCAACTAGGATCGGCTCGGTCCGCAGCGCCGCCGCCGCACCTGCCGCCGCCTTCGGCGCCTGCGCCAATGCCTCCGCGCCTGCCGCCACCTTCGGCGCCTGCGCCAATGCCTCCGCACCTGCCACCGCCTTCGGCGCCTGCGCCAATACCTCCGCACCCTTCGCCGCCTGCGACGCCCCACTAACCGCCTCCGCTGCCTTCCCTGCCGCATTCACAGCTGCGGCCGCCTCCTCCGCATCCTTCATCGCAGTCACGATCTTCGCCGTCCGCGATGCCTCTGCGGCCGCCTCCGCCGCCTTCGCCACCTGAGCCGCCGCCTTGGCAGCCTTCACTGCCTCCATCGCCTTCGCACCCTTCGCCACCAGAGCTGCCGCTCCCGCACCCCCTGCCATCGTTGCAACGGTGGTGCCGACCAGATCGACGCCGATCTGCGCGACAGTCACATGGAGGGTGGCTGACTGCGTCAGCTTGCCCAACGCCTGCATGTTGTGGACGGCGTTGTTCTCGAAATCGTCCCGGCGCATGATGCCGCTGACTTGCTCTCCGGCTCCCTGCAAACCAATCGGCCCCTGTTCAGCGGTATCCAGAATTGCCCCGTAGATGTGCTGCCCTTGCGAGACCGCCTCAAAAACCTGCTCGTCCGAGCCGGTCAGCCAGGACCCATAGGTGCGCATCCCGACGGTCCATTTCCCGCCAAAGAAAGGAATGTACCAGCCGCCGTAAGCGCCTTCCGTCATAAATTCACCGAACTGCGATCCCGCGAGCGGACGCTGGGAATACTCCAGCTGGGCTCGGCTGATGAGATTGGCCGCGCCAAGCGTCCCCTGCCCCTGCCCCGACACCGTGGGGGCCGCGTACAGGATCTCTTCTCCGCTAGCCTTTTTTAAGGCCTTCAAATCCCCAAGATAATTCTCCACCCCGGCCTGGAACTGCCGCCACGGTATCCGCCGCGTGCCCTGATAGCCCTGAAGGTGCGCCGAAACAATCTCGATGCGATGCGCCACGACCTCTTTCCGCGCATCTTCCTCCGTCATCCCGGTGTCCATCCGCTCCTTGACCGCGCGCGCGAGTGGATTGCTCAGCGAAGGGTTAAGGAGCGGCGACTCCGCTGTAGTCTCGGTCGACATCTCCGGCAGCTCGAAGTTAAGGGTCGGCGACTCCGCCATGGCGTGATTCAACTGATGGCCGATCGCATCCAGCTGTTCGATCGCCGCCGCGGCCGTGGTCTCGGTCAGCTGCGCCAGGAGCTCCTCCTTTTGGGCCGGGGCCGCCTGCTCGTACTGATCCGCCAGCGCCATGCCCTCCTGGAACAAGGCCTCCATCCGCTCCAGGGCAGGAAGCTCCGGCCTTTCCTTCTCAACGCGCGGTACGGCGGCCAGGAGGTTCATGATGGACTCTTTCCTTCTCGCATCAACCCCACCGTTGGTGAAGCGCAACTCCAGTGCCCCCTCCAGATCCGTCAGTGTTTCCTGCGAGAAAGTCCTGCCTTCTTTAACCCTGCCTACATATCCATCGACCAGATTTCCTGCGTCATCCAGTGCATACTCTTCCCTGTCTTCCTCCGGATCCGGATCAAATCCTTCTGAAGTGCCAATGGCTATGCTCGTCCGAAGCTCGCTGGCCTCCCAGTGCAGCCTTGCGGCCAGCGCCTCAAGCGGCTTCAGTTGCAGGGCACCGGTGACAACACCGGAGACATTCTCGCCCAGCGCGGCCTGCGCCAGAGTCGCCAGCTGACCGAGGCACAAAACCAGACGACCTTGATCCGCCAGCGCGGTCCGCTGCTCTTCCGATGAAACCGGACCCAGGAGCAGGTCGAGCTCCCTGGAGAGGGCTTTCTTTTGGGCCGCCAAACTCGCCGCCAACTGGTTGTGACCGTCCACAAGAGCGGTGAGCCGCTCCCGGTGAGCCGGGGTCTTCAGCATCTCCAGAACCTCTTTTTCCGTCAGCTTCCCACTCCCCTGCTTATCGAGGTAGTCATTCAGATGGCCGACCGCCTCGGACAATCCACTCTGGCCGAAGACACCGTGCAACAAGCTTCGCTCACCACCCAAGCGCTTCAGCCAGGCCACGGCCCCCGAAATCGTTGTCGCGTCCTCGTAAGCTTCCTCCGTGCGGATCGTAATGAGCCCAAGCTTCACGGAGCGGTCGGCCGCGGCCGTGCGCTGATGAGCCAACCCGGAATCCCCCCCCGCCAGCGCGGCGGCGGCATCATCCAAATACCGGTCGGCGCCGTCAATCCAGTTTTTATGGTCATACACAAGCTC
>CAYJUA010000007.1:7739-10412 GCA_964373295.1 uncultured Planctomycetia bacterium | reverse complement strand
TCAAACCCATCGTACTTTGATTCCAGCCGGTCCAGTTCGCCGCGCAGTGGCCTCAATTGGCTCTCTAACGACCTAATCTCCTTCTCTATCGAAGCGGCAATCTCCATCCGTCGGGCCCGTTCGTATGTATTCGTATAGCCCCGAGTATCCCTATAGCCCTCCCAGACGGACTGGTCCTTGAGAGATGCAATCTGACCCTCAATCCGGTCAACCGGGCCCTTCAGACCATGAATGGTGGCGGCGATCTTCCGCGTCAAATCCGCCTCATCCTGCCCAGCGGCATGGCTGAGGGCAAGAGCGATTCCTGCAGGCGAATCCAAGATCGATTTAACCAGCGCCGGGTCCGCGCCGTCTTGTTCCTGCAGACGCCGAGTCAACTCCGCTCTCAGATGCTCACCCGTCTCCTCCTGAAGGTCTCCCATCAAAGCGCGCGTTACAGCAACCTGGATGTCCTTCCTCTGATCGGCGACCTCCATTTTTTGGTCGTCCGAGGCATCCAGGTCCACAGACTTCACCCCGAATTCGTTCTCCTCCTGGATCCAGCGGATGGCATTCAAGGTGGCGTCCACGGCAGCCCTCTCCTCCCCCGGGACCGCGTCGCGGGCCGTGGCAACCGGATAGGAGAGACTGCGGGTCAAATCGAACCTGCTCTCCGCGCTGTCAACGGCGGGCAGATTGTTGTCTGCGAAGAAGTTGGCGAGGTCCTCCTCGAAGTTCACCTCTTCCAACTCTGTACCCTCGCGTCCTGATCTCTCGACCCGGAGGCCGGTCATCCGATCCTGCAGGCGCGTCTGGCCGGATTCGGGGTCTGTGTGGGGCGCCACCTGGTGCACGGTTTGGAAATGAGCGAGGCCATACCGCTTGGAGACCGTGAGGGTTGGCAGCAGATCGCCCACCTTGTACCTCGTCTCCTTCTTCTTTTCCTCTCCCGGCTTGCCTTCGGTCACGGAGTAGCCGGCCAGCTGGCTGCGGGCGACGGTGACGTCCCATTCCTCCCGGGTTTCCAGCTGATGGTTGTGCATCTCACGGACGGTGATGAGGCCACCCTCTCCATCCTCACCGTGAACAAAAGGCTGAGATGGATCCAGGTCTCTCCAATCCTCCAGCTCCTGATACGCGGAAGCATCGGTCCCTCGCCCGACCAGGACCTCGCTCAGGCGAAGGGCGCCGCTTTGGCGCGGCGTGAACTCCACCATGGCGTCCATGACGGCCTTTGTTTTATCCAGCTGAATCGAACGCCCGGTGAGAGCGTAGGCGGGCTCTTCCTCCGTCAGCGCGTTGCCCTCCGCCGTCTGCAGGTTGAGCATCTGCGGGGTCCCGGCCTTTCCGCTCGGGTCAACCGTCCTGAGGAGGTCGAACTTCAGGGTCACCGGCTTCGCGTCGGCAGCCAGGCTGTCGTACCACTGGCCCTCCAGCCCCTCCAGCCTGCCCGTCCCCTCTGTCGCAAATACGTTGACCAGATAGCCGTTCCGGGCGACGCTGAACGGCGCGGAAAGCCGCTGGCCGGACGCCTCGTAGCCCTCGCCGCTCTCTTTAGCTCGCGCCTGCTCGAAATAGCTGTCGCTGCCGGCTGTGAGCTGGCCCTCATAGTCACCCCGGCCGGCCTGGCCGTGGAAGATCACCGGTGAGTCGCTACCGGCCTTGTCCTCCTCGGAGTAAACGACCCCGCCGCGCAGGACAGGGATATCGTTCAACAGGCGGTCCACCTCCTGCCTGCGCGCCTCAGGTGTGGTCAGATCCTTGCGCTTTTCACTCACGTAGTTCTCCGCCGCTTCCTTGATCGGGATCGCCACGGTGCGCCGGTCGGACGGGCGGACGTCCATGTCCCGTTCGCGGTCTTTGCTGTCGCGGAGGGACATGCCCAGGTGTTCCTCCTCCAGCCAGAAATGGAAATTGGCTCCCGTGATGCGCCACCCCTTGTCTCCCATCTCCCCGCCGTAGAGAAGGTCCTTCGCGGGGACGACCCGCGGCGCGTCCTTGTTATGTTCAGCCCTCAGCTGGACGAGCACCAGTTTGTCCGGGTCTTTCAGCGCCAGGCCGGTGGCGTAGTAAGCGTCGGCCTTTGGCTCGATGGCTACCAGCCCGGTGCCGTCTTCCTTGGCCCGCGCCTTCTCGTAGGTCACCGACCCGATCCGCCCTTCATCGGAGAGCGAGGCGTTCGCAATCAGGGGGCCTGTATCTTTGAGTGAGCCGTCCACCGCGAGAACCTGCGCCTCCGCCGGCCCGACCAGCTGGACTTTTTGCAGGCCACTCACCGTCTGCTCGGTGACGTCCACACCCTGAGCTGCCAGGTCCGCCTCGATCTCCCGCCGGTTCGGAAGGACAGCCAACCGCAGGTCGCTCGCGAGAACGCCCTGTGAGCGCTCTCTGCCGGTGGCGCTGTCAAGGAACCGCAGGTTGAGCTGGCCTTCCCCAAGCGAAACCTCGGCGGTCCCCTTAAAGGTGGTCTGCTCCAGGTTGGCCAGGGGGACCCCTTCTACTGGCATATCCAACGGGCGATCTTTCGTCACTTCCTGTCCATTCACAAACTGCTTCGCCCCTTCCGTGAAATGACGTCTGCCCTTGGCGTCGAAATCAAAGGTGAGGCGAGTTTCTCCCAAGATCGGGTGCTCCGCCACCTCCGTGATCGCCGTCGATCCCGCCGCGTCCGCGTACGCCACCCGGCCCACCATC
>CAYJUA010000007.1:6843-7639 GCA_964373295.1 uncultured Planctomycetia bacterium | reverse complement strand
CCTTCCCACCCAGCTGCCGCTTCTCCGTGATCGCCGTCGATCCCGCCGCGTCCGCGTACGCCACCCGGCCCACCATCACCAGCCGGTCCCCCGCACCCACCCGCAGCAGTACCTCATCCGCGTCCGAGTCCAGGTCCTTCTCCACCCCATGAGAGATCATCCCGTACAGCGCCGGCTTCTCCCCCTCCGCACCCTCCACCTTCGGCTGAGCCACCACCAGCTCCGCCCCCGCTTCACCTTCCCCTTCCACCACCCCAATCAGCCCGCCCTGGGCGTCCAACCCGCTCAGCGCCATCCGCCCCTTCACCGCCTTCCCATCCTGCCCAGGCAACAGAGCCTCCACCACCCCCAGCGACTCCGCCACCCCTCCCTCCTTCAGCGCCATCACCTTCTGCCCTTCCTCCACCACCGTCAGAGCCCGGCCCCCGTACCGCTGCTCCCCGCCCGCCACGTACGTCCGCGAGCCATCCGCACCCACGTCGTACGTCACCACCAACTCCTTCCCACCCAGCTGCCGCTTCTCCGTGATCGCCGTCGATCCCGCCGCGTCCGCAAGCGCCTGGTCCCCCACCATCAACAGCCGGTCCCCAGCCCCCACTGTGATCAGCGTCTCGTTCTCATCCAAAACCTGGTCCACGTGAACCCCCTTCGACGCCAACCCCGGCAGAACCAGCGGCCTCTCCCCGCTCGCAGACCCGCCCTTCGCCTGCGCCACCACCAGGTCCGCACCCGCTCCCTTCTCCACCAACCCCACGTACCGGCCCTGCGCGTCAATCCCGCGAATGTCCATCTGACC